>JAKSQX010000040.1 GCA_024403955.1 Clostridia bacterium
CTTGAAACATCAGCTCGTCATGTCCACGTTACTAGAGAGGTCCTCGACATTCTCTACGGTGAAGGATATGAGCTCACAAACAAAAAAGACCTCTCTCAGCCAGGCCAGTTCGCTTGCGAAGAGAGAATAGCTGTTGTTGGACCAAAGAGCCAGTTCCCAGCTGTATCAATTCTCGGCCCTTGCCGTCCTTACACACAGGTTGAGCTCTCAGCATCAGATGCTCGTTCAATCGGCGTTACAGCTCCAATCCGCATGTCAGGAGACCTTGAAGGTTCTGGCGGATGCAAACTCATTGGCCCAAAAGGCGAAGTTGAGATTGATAAGGGTGTAATCGTTGCAAAGCGTCATCTCCACGCTCTTCCAGAAGAGGCAAAGGAACTCGGTATTGAAGATGGTGAAATCATCAAGATTAAAGTTGACTCAGAAGAACGTTCTCTTATCTTCGATGATGTTATCGCAAGAGTAACAACAACTTCTGGTCTTGCTATCCACATTGATACGGACGAAGCAAATGCCTGTGGTGCAACACCAGGCATGATGGTTGAAGTAATAAAATGAGTTTAGGAGCCACAAAGAAGCTCTACGACGAAGATAGTTACTTAAAAGAATTCACCGCCCTTGTAAAATCATGTAATAAGAGCGGTGATTTTTTTAAGATAGAGCTTAATCAAACGGCCTTCTTCCCAGAGGGTGGTGGTCAGCTCGCTGACCCTGGCTTTTTCATCGTGAATGGAAAAGAAATAAATGTTTTTGATGTGCAACTCGAAGGTGACAAGGTTTTTCACTTTACACGTGAAAAAATTTTAGAAAATTTTGAAATTTCCGGTGTGATTGATTTTGAAGAACGCTTCAGAAGAATGCAAAATCACACAGGTGAGCATATCGTCTCGGGCCTCATCAATAGGACATTTGGGTACAACAACATCGGTTTCCACTTAGGGGATGATGATACCACTTGTGACTACGATGGCGTTCTCTCCTGGAACCAGGTCAAAGAGATTGAAAAAGCTGCAAATGAGGCAGTTTTTGCAAATAAAAAGGTGGTTGCTTACTATCCTGACCCAGTGACTTTACCAAGTCTTGAGTACAGATCAAAGCTTGATTTGACCGAGGGCGTTCGCCTAGTTATGATCGACGGTGTGGACTGCTGCGCATGTTGCGCGCCGCACGTGAAGACAACCGCCGAAGTGGGACTTATCAAGATAGTGAACATTGAGAAGTCACACGGTGGTACAAGACTTCATCTGCGCTGTGGCATGTCCGCGCTTCTCGATTACGACGAAAAGCAGACACAGGCGCTTCGCATTGGCGACCTTCTCTCTGCTCGCCAGTTCGAACTTGCCGACTGCGTTGAAGCACTTCAAAAGGCAAACAGCAGATTGAACTATGAACTTGCTCGCATGTCTGAGAAAGTCGCAGAGGCAACTCTCACCTCTTTAGAAAAAGTCGACGGCAACAAGGTTATGGTGCTCTCAAATGCTGATACAGATGCACTTCGTGCATTTGCAAATGGCGGCCGAAAAAAAGTATCAGGCCTCTTCGTTGCTTTGACAGAGGCTGGGACGGGCTTTAGGTATATGATTACTTCTGCCGATGACAGCATCAAACTCTCAGCCAAAGCAAAAGAGTTTAACGATGCCCTTCTCGGCCGTGGCGGTGGCAAAGACGACATGATTCAAGGCACCTTCGCTGCACCACTTGAAGAGATTGAAAAATACTTTGATGATAAATAAAAAAGAACCCTGCCGTTTGTGAAGGCAGGGTTTATTTATTTTAATTAAGTTCCGAAAGAACTGTTGTGCCAGAGGCTAAGGACTTTTGAACATCAACAATGCGCTGATTCTTGGAACCTCTGAAGCGAAGATCTAAAGTCTTCTGCTCCTCGATGAATTTGCCATCGACAAGAAGGCTAATCTCTTTCAAGAGATCCATCCAACAGTTCTCATCATTTGCGCCGTCTCTGAGTTCCTCAAATGTCCAACCAGAGAAGGACATGACATCAAGACCCTCTTTTTTGAGTTCCTTTGCAAGAACTGCGAGAGCTTTAGCCTGTGTGAAAGGTTCACCTCCTGAGAGCGTAATTCCATTGAGAAGTGGGTTTGCCTTTGCGGCGTTCACAATATTTTCGACGGTCGTCATATAGCCACCTTCAAATGGCCACGTTTGGGCGTTTTGGCAGTTCTTACAGTGATGTGGACATCCCTGTACAAACACTACAAAACGCCAGCCAGGACCGTCGACGATTGATTCGCGGATAACTCCAGCCAGGTGAAGTTTAGTTCCACCTGGCTGGCTCCAATCAATTATTTGGGTGTCGATTGGGAAGTCTTGCATTATACCTGCTCGAACTCTCCTGCACCTGTACCAACTGAGTGCTTAACTCTGTCGTTTACTTCTGCATATTTAGCATCGTTGAAACGATCAAGTGTACCAACAAGGTAACCTGTAATTCTACGAATTCTTTCAAACTTTACGCCTTCGCCTACCATTTTAGATTCCATCATATTAAATAACCACCTTTCGATTTTAGATTTCTTTAACGTCAACTGGGTGTGCAACTTTGTCTGCTTCCTCAAGTGGATTCTCATCACATGAGCAAACTGAAGTTGAGTAACCCTTAATTCTCATAAGTACCTCTTCTGAGATAGCCTCACCATCGTGACGACCGCAGCGTGGGCATACATCGCCAATAATTCCAGTGTAACCACAAACTGGGTCACGGTCAACTGGATGGTTAATTGAAGCATAACCCATATTGTTTTCCTTCATACAACGGATAACTGACTCAAATGCATCAAGGTTGTCAAGTGGGTTACCATCCATCTCGATATATGAGATATGACCTGCGTTTGTAAGATTGTGGTATGGTCCCTCAATCTTAATCTTCTCAAATGCTGAGATTGGGAAGTATACAGGTACGTGGAAAGAGTTTGTATAATAAGCTCTATCTGTTACGCCTGGGATTACACCATAACGCTCACGGTCCATACGTACGAAACGACCTGAAAGACCTTCTGCAGGTGTTGCGATAAGTGTGTAGTTAAGTCCCTCATCCTGTGATTTCTGATCACAACGTGAACGCATGTGACCAACAATCTCAATACCGAGGTTACGAGCTTCCTGAGTCTCACCGTGGTGAGAACCGATAAGAGCCTTAAGACACTCAGCAAGACCGATAAAACCAACAGTCAATGTACCATGCTTAAGAACTTCCATAACCTCATCGTCTGGCTTAAGCTTGTCAGAGTCGAGCCAGAGTCCCTGTCCCATAAGGAACGGATAGTTGTAAACCTTTCTGTGACCCTGGATAAGGAAACGGTCATAGAGCTGATCAAATACGAGGTCGATCTTTCTATCGAGTTCTTCGAAGAAGATATCAATGTTGCCATGAGCTTTGATAGCTATTCTTGGAAGGTTGATAGATGTGAATGAGAGGTTACCACGTCCACATGTTACCTGACGGCTTGGATCATAAACGTTAGCCTTAACACGTGTACGGCAGCCCATGTAAGCAACCTTTGTGTTATAGTCATTTACGTCATAACCAGCCTTGTTGAATGTAGCATCAGCGAAGCAGAAGTTAGGGAACAATCTCTTAGCTGAAACTTTCATTGCAAGTTTGAAGAGGTCGTAGTTTGGATCCTCTGGATTATAGTTTACGCCTTCCCTAATACGGAAGATAGAAACTGGGAAGATAGCTGTTTCGCCATTACCAAGACCTGCATCTGTAGCAAGGAGAAAATTCTTTGTTACAAGACGTGCTTCCTGTGAAGGGTCATCACCAAGTGTGATTGATGAGAATGGTACCTGAGCACCAGCACGTGAATGCATTGTGTTGAGGTTGTGAACGAAAGCTTCCATTGCCTGGAATGTCTGCTTATCAGTTTCCTTAGTTGCTTTCTTTACTGCAAACTCCTGAGCCTTCTTAACGTTAGCTTCTGGGAGCTTGTATTTATTTATGAGAAGGTCAGCCTCTTTTGCCTGATAGTCATTATCGTTGGCAAATACTGGAAGAAGGCCATATGTGCCTTCAACCTCAAGGCAGAGATTCTTTGAAGCTTCTGTTGCATCTTCAAAACCGCAGAGGAGCTCAAGGCCCTTAGCGAGGTTAGAGATGTAGAACTTTTTATATGTCTTGCAAACACCAGGAGCCATGAAAGTATCAAATGCAGGGATACTTTGGCCACCGTGCTGGTCGTTCTGGTTTGACTGGATAGCAATAGCAGCGAGAGCAGCGTAACTAGAGATATCGTTAGGCTCACGAAGGAAGCCATGTCCTGTTGAGAAACCACCCTTGAAAAGTTTATTAATATCAATCTGACAACATGTTGTTGTGAGAGTTAAGAAGTCGAGGTCATGAATATGAATGTCACCCTCAGCATGAGCCTTTGAATGCTCAGGCTTCAAAACATAGAGTTCGTTGAACTGCTTAGCACCTTCAGAACCATACTTGAGCATAGTACCCATAGAAGTATCTCCGTCGATGTTAGCATTTTCACGCTTAATATCATTCTCTTTAGCGTCTTTAAATGTAAGACCCTCATAGATCTTCATAAGACGAGTGTTCATTTCACGAACACGTGAACGCTCTGAACGGTAAAGAATGAACTTCTTTGCAGTTCTAGCGTGACCACTTTCGATGAGAACCTTTTCTACTGCATCCTGGATCTCTTCTACTGTTGGTCTTGTATTTCCTGTTGACTCAATATAGTCAACTACCTTCTGTGAAAGGGCAAGAGCCTCTTCATAATCGTCGCCGCCTGTAGCTTTGGCAGCCTGGTAGATAGCATTAGCTATCTTGTCAATTGAGAAAGGTACTGCTCTACCGTCTCTCTTAATGATGGTTTCAATCATTTCAATGTTCCTCCATTTATGTTCAAACCACAAGATATTGTGGTCCCTTTTCGTGTATTTAACATTATATAGTCCTCTTATATATATGTCAACCGAGCGGAATATATAAATTTGAGGCATATTTTTTAGTGCTTTTGTAAAAAATAGCTTTTTGTTGCTTTTCATATTATAAATGGTATATAATAAAAGACTGTACAATACCCCTTTTGGAGGAAGAACTATGAAGAAGCTCAAAATTGCTAACTTATCACCAACACCACTCATGATTGTTCTTGCAGTTGGTGTCTTTCTTTCTGTGCCAATTCGCGTGTTCCAACTCTGCAACTGCGTTGACTCAGCAACAGGATTTTGGGCAGCAAAAGACTTCACAATAATTCTTCTCTACATCATCTGCGGAGTTATTGGTGCTCTCGCTTTCTTCCTCTCCTTCTTCAGTGGTATTATGACAAAACCTAAATTTAAAGAAGGCAAGGATTTAGCCCTCGGCATCTGCGGTGGGATCTTCGCAGTAACACTTCTTTTAGACACAGTACAACTCGTATTAAAGTTTATCGGGCTCATGTCATCTTACACAACTGACAACAACGGTAGACTTTCCTACTATATGACAACTTCTGGCGGATTTGCCATTGTGCTTTCAGCTTTGTTCGGTGCTCTTGGAACAGCATATCTTACATTTGTTTCTATCTCTGCTATCTCTGGCACTAACAAGTACAGTCACAAGCGCATCCTTGGTCTCGGCCCTGTTCTTTGGGCTATGTTCCGCCTTGTGTATCACTTCACAGATCCTATCAATTACAGAAATATATCTCAGCTCTACCTTGAAATTCTCATGCTTTGCTTTGCAATGATTTTCTTCCTTTCATTTGCACGTATTGCATCAGAAATCAACGAAGGTAGCAGCATGATGATTCTCTGGTTCTCAGGTGTTTGCACTGCACTTCTTGCTTACATCTGTGCACTTGCACCTTTTATCCTTGTTATCACCGGCAAGGGCGAACTTCTCCCTAGCGCATACCCTATGCGCTACTGCGACTTGGGCCTTGCCGCTTTCATAACAGCATTCCTTTTCACAGTAACACCTCTCACAAATGAAGTCGGTGAAAACTAATGATAGAAAAGCTCAAAACTCTTATTGATGCTGGCAGAGTACCACATGCCCTAGTTATTGATGGTGGAACTTATGAGTCACGCCTCGCTTGCGCAAAGGAACTGGCAGCTGCACTTCTCGGTGAGACAGAAAAAGTTATGGCTGATGTTCATCCTGACGTAATCACTGTTTTACCAGAAGAGAAGAAAAAAACTCTCTCAGTTGAAATAATTCGCGATATGCGTGAAGACGCATACATTATTCCAAATGAGAACGAACGAAAAGTTTATATTATTGCAAAGGCCGAGCTCATGCTCGACTATGCACAAAATGCCCTTCTTAAAATATTAGAGGAGCCACCACAGTATGCGACTTTCGTTCTCCTCTGCGACACACATTCTTGCCTCCTTGGCACAGTGCAATCCCGTGTCGCAGTATTTACTCTTGATGATGAGGCAGCAAACGCAGAAGACGAAACTTACGCCGAGTGCTTATCACTTGCAAGGGACCTTGCAAGTAAAATTGCAACTCGTGACAATTTTGCTCTCTTAACAGCTGTTTCCTGCTTTGATAAAAACTTTGATCAGTTAAACCCTACACTCGATGCACTCTCCGCTATTTTGCGTGACGCACTTGTACTCAGCGCCGGCGGTGTGAACTGTATCAGTGGCGCAGAGAATGAAGCAAGACTACTTGCGAACAGCCTCTCTGCGAATGAGCTTATTGCTCGTTCAGAAGGTATTGCTGACATAGTTAAAGCAATTAACATATACGGAAACAAGAACCTGACTCTTACAAGGCTTGTTTCAAAACTTTCTGGAGGTCCAAATGACTGAAGTAGTTGGCATTCGTTTTAAAGAGGTCGGCAAAATCTATTGCTTTGACCCTAAAGGCCAGACGCTGACTCCAGGGCAGTATGTCATTGTTGAAACTGCTCGCGGCGTTGAATGCGGACAAGTTGCCACTGGCAACGAGATGGTCGGCGAAGACAAAATCGTCGCTCCGCTAAAGCCTATAGTTCGAGTTGCAACCGAAGAAGATCTCAAAAAGGTTGCCGAGAACAAAGAAAAAGAAAAGTCCGCATTCAAAACATGCGAAGAAAAAATAGCAAAACACGGTCTCGAGATGAAACTCACAGAAGTTGAGTACACATTCGATGGCAGTAAAATCCTATTTTATTTCACAGCAGATGGACGCGTTGACTTTAGAGAACTCGTTAAAGACCTTGCCTCCGTTTTCAAGACAAGGATTGAACTTCGCCAAATCGGCGTTCGCGACGAGGCAAAGATGCTGGGCGGCATCGGTATCTGCGGCAGACCTTATTGCTGCAACTCATACCTCGGTGAATTCGCACCAGTATCAATAAAGATGGCAAAAGAGCAGGGTCTCTCATTGAACCCTACAAAAATCTCTGGCGCTTGTGGTCGACTCATGTGTTGCCTCAAGTATGAGCAGGACTCATATGAGCATCTCGCCAAAATCACACCAAAGCCAGGCGCTTTGGTTGACACAAAAGACGGCAAGGGTGTTGTTACAGAGTCCAACCTCATCTCAGGCGTAGTCAAAGTTAGACTCGATTGTGCCCCAGAAGCAGTTCCATCAACCTACGATAGAAAACAAGTCAAAATACTCCGTGATGTAAAAACCACAGTATCAAAAGAAGAGCGTGAAGCTCTCAAGGCTATTGAAGAATAAAGGAGAGAAAACAAGATGGCAGAAGAAATTTTACTTACTAGTGATGGTCTAAAAGAAATACAGGACGAACTCGAACAACTTAAAACTGTTGGTCGTAAAGACATAGCAGAAAAAATTAAAGTTGCCCTTTCATTCGGCGACTTATCTGAGAACTCTGAGTACGACGAAGCTAAATCTGAGCAGGGTAAACTTGAGTCTCGTATCAACGAACTCGAAGCTATCCTCCAGAACTACAAGCTCATCGACGAAGATGAACTTTCATCTGACGTTGTAAACCGTGCTTCAAAGGTTACTCTTCGTGACATGGAAACTAAGGAAGAGTACACATACCAGATCGTTGGTCCTCAGCAGGCCAACCCTATGAAAAACAGAATTTCTGATGAATCACCTGTTGGTAAAGCAATTCTTGGTAAAAAGAAGGGTGCTACTGTTTCAGTTGAAACACCTGCAGGAACACTCAAATATAAAATTATTGACATCGAACTCAAATAATTTTATACGCTTAGGAGAATAATAATGGCAGACAACCAAAATCCAGCAGTAGAGGAACACGAACTCACTGCTGAAGAAACAAACGAACAAAGACAAATTAGAATAGATAAGCTCAAGGTACTTCAGGATGCTGGCAAAGACCCATTCCAGGTTATGACAGCTGACCAGTCCCACCACACACTTGACGCTAAAGCAGAATACGAAGAGCTTGAAGCAAAGCTCCTCGCCGACCGTCCTATTCCAGATGTATCTGGCCTCGACGAGCAGGCAGCACGTGAAGTTACAAACAACGATTACAATGAGCGCCGTGCAATTATGGATGCACAGCCTATCACTGTATCTATCGCTGGCCGTATGATGTTCAAGCGTGTAATGGGTAAGGCATCTTTCTGCAATATCCAGGATAAGGTGGGCAACATCCAGGTTTATGTTGCTCGTGATGCTATTGGCGAAGAGCCATATGCTGACTTTAAGAAGTCCGATATCGGTGATATCTTCGGCATCAAGGGCTACCTTTTCCGCACAAAGACAGGTGAAATTTCTGTCCACGCTGAGGAGATGAAACTTCTTTCAAAATCTCTTCTTCCTCTCCCTGAAAAATATCATGGTCTTAAGGACACCGACACTAGATATCGTCGCCGCTATGTAGACCTCATCGTAAATCCAGAAGTAAAAGATACATTTGTTAAGCGTTCAAAGATTATTCAATCTGTTCGTAAGACACTTGATGATGTTGGATATGTAGAGGTTGAAACACCTGTACTCAACACTATCGCAGGTGGTGCAACAGCTCGTCCATTTATCACACATCACAACTCACTCGACCTTGATATGTACATGAGAATCGCCACTGAGCTCCCACTTAAGAGGCTCATCGTTGGCGGTATGGAGCGTGTATATGAGATCGGACGTATCTTTAGAAACGAAGGTATGGATACAAAGCACAATCCAGAATTCACAACAATCGAATTCTACGAGGCATATACAGACTATAACGGTATGATGGACCGCACAGAGGCCATCATCCGCAACGCTGCCATGGCAGCAAATGGCACTTATAAAGTAACTTTCAAGGGCGTTGACATCGACCTTGAAAAGCCATTTGCACGTATGACAATGGCAGAGGCAGTCAAGAAATACACAGACATCGATTTCGAGGAGTTCGCTTGCGACAATGAGAAGGCTATCGCCCTCGCAAAGGAAAAGCACATCGAAATCGAAAAAGGTAAGGAAACTTGGGGTGACATCCTCGTTTCTTTCTATGACGAGTTTGTTGAGGCAAACCTTGAACAGCCAACATTCATCATGGACTACCCTGTAGAAGTTTCCCCTCTCACAAAGCGTAAGCCATCCAAGCCATATCTCACAGAGCGTTTTGAGCTCTTCATCCTTGGCACAGAGTACGGCAACGCTTACTCAGAGCTTAACGACCCACTTGATCAGATGGAACGTTTCAAGCATCAGCTCATGCTCCGCGAATGCGGCGATGAGGAAGCTAACATGCTCGATGACGATTTCGTTATGGCGCTCGAATACGGTATGCCACCAACAGGTGGTTGCGGTATCGGTATCGACCGCCTCGTTATGCTTCTTACAGGTAATGAATCAATCCGTGACGTTATCCTCTTCCCAACGATGAAGCCAATCGAATAAAAAAGCCTTTATCTATGAGGTTTTATACATTTTTGGTATACCATATATACCAAACGTATACCAAATAAAGCATAAATCAATGTAAAGAAAAAGACGGCGAATCATGATATGTACCCAGAATCCTGGACACATAATATTGAACTAAGCTAAACAGATGGATGTTTTCCTGTACTCTGCAGGAGGCATCCATTTTGTTTTTGCCTAAATCTAACTATATCGCATAAAAATACCCCGCTTACTGGTTGTCCAGTAAACGGGGTACATATCAATTTTAGGGGCTAATTATGAAAGGAAAGATACAAATGAAAGTGCTGGGAAATTAAT
>JAKSQX010000041.1 GCA_024403955.1 Clostridia bacterium
ACAAAGTTGTAGCTCCTGAAAAAGAACCAGCTCCAGCTGCTCCTGTAGCAGAAGCTAAACCAGAAGAGGCAAAACCTAAAAAAAGACAGATTGAACAGGCTAAAGAGCCAAGAGAGCCAAAGCCTGCTAAAAAGCCTGCTAAAAAGCCTAACTATGTAGGACGCTTCTTCCTCTGTCTTGCAACATTAATTCTTATGCTTGTCATCACAATTGCAAGTGCTTGTATGATGATTAGTTACGGTCCTAGCCCAACAGTTAGAAACATCTGTGTCCTCTCTGCGAAGCAGGCAAGTGCTACTAAATGGGTTCCTGGTCTCTTCCTTTCAGATAAGGTTATCGCAGAGATTATGGAAGCCAGCGATAATGTTAGCGCAGACGTAGTAAGCATTGATGATATTACTACAGAAACTGATGATGACGAATGGGAAGATGCCAAAGACGGCATGAAACTCATCTTCCGTCAGGAGGCCAACTTCAAAGCATATGTCCTTCTTGTAAAAGACCCTTCAAGAGTAATCTGTGGTGTTTCATCTGATAACTTCGGTTCTGCAACAGAAGGCATGCGTATCTTCGATATCGCAGAGAAATACAAATGTGTTGCCGCAATCAACGGCGGTGAGTTTTCAGATCCAGGTGGACAGGGCTCAGGTGCTCAGCCAATTGGCATCACCTATTCGCAGGGCAAATGCTGTTGGCAGTCTGGCACAAGTGGCACATTCATCGGCATAGACAAGGAAAACAAGCTTGTCTGTGTTGAAGGTATGAATCAGTCTAAGGCTGAGGAACTCGGTGTTCGTGACGGTTGTTGTTTCATGCGTGGTAACGTTATTATTGAACGTAACGGAGACGACATCAAACTCAACTATGCCGATGACAACCTCGGTATCGCTCAGAAGACAGCAATAGGCCAGCGTGCTGACGGAACTATCATTATGATCGTTACTGACGGTCGTTCAACAGACAGTGTCGGTGCAACAAGAAACGACATGATTGACCTTATGGTTGAATACGGCGCTGTTGTTGCTGGATCACTTGATGGCGGTTCCTCAAGTATGCTCTATTACAGAGATTATTTCACTGCTTATGGTATGGACAAGAACAGTCTTGATGAATATCAGCAGATGGGTCTTGTAAATCACTACAAAGCTTTCACAAAACCACGTAGAATACCAACATTCTTTGTTGTAATGCCAGGAGAATAATTATGAAAAAATCAAAATTCTATAAAATTTACTTTTCAGTTATTGTTATTTTCCTTGTAGCTCTTATTGCTGGTCTTATTATTCTCTTCACTTGGCTCAAATCATATGAGCAATCACAGCCATCAACAATTGTTAACTCAGTAATCACCGATTACTTAGATAAAGGAAAATTCATCAATCTCAAAAAGGACTTAGACCTCGAAGTATCCGAATATGAGAACGATGCTACACTTGAATCTGCTTTATCTGCTGCTATTAAGGACAAAAAGCTCACTTTCTCACACAGCTCATTAAAGCCAGAAGGTGTTGACGCAGCTTTCATTATCAAAGCTGACGACTCAAAAATTCTCAATGTATACCTTAAAAAGCATAAGATTGGCAAGGGCTATGATATCGCCTATGTTGAACTTGCAAAAGGTGTAATGAAAACAGTTAATATCGTAATGCCGAAAGGAACTGATATCACTATAAACGGCATCCCACTTGCCGATGATCTCCGTGAAGATAGCGAGTTTCCTTCACTTCCAAGCACAATTGATGTTAAGACATTAACCCCTACCCAAACTGCTAAAATTACCGGTCTTCTCTCAGAGACTCCAGAGATCAAGGCTACAGAAAACGGTAAGGAAGTTGAAGTAATCAACGAGGGTACAACGTACACAGTTGCTCAGACAATTGACAAAGCCGTTGGTGATAAAGTTCAGCAGACAGCTCAGGCTGCCGCAGAAGCATATGCCGCTTATATGCAGAAGGACGGCTCATTTGGCGCTTTTGCTCAGTATTGTGATTCATCTACACCTTTCTATAAAAACGTTGCTTCTTCGCTCGTACAGTTTGTTAAGAACCATAACGGCTTTAAGAACGAGAATATGTCAGTTACTTCTCTCACAAAGTACTCTGACACACTCTACAGCTGTAGAGTAAGCTTCAAGCACATTCTCCTTCTCAGCAACTCAACTTACTCAGACAACTTTGATAAGATTGTTTTTGTAACAAAGAACAAGGATACATACAAAGTAATTGATATGCAGAACCCTGTTTCATCAACAGAGGGATAAAGAAGGTTTTAATTTGTATTTACAAAACGCAGTAAAACACTTTAAGACAATTACAAAGCACAGACATTTGGTTATGTGGCACTGCTTCAAAGCAGGAATCCCTCTTCAGGGGCTTGTACATGACCTTTCAAAGTATTCCCCAACCGAGTTTCTCGTTGGTGTGAAATACTACCAGGGAAACCGCAGCCCAAATGTTGCGGAACGTATGAAAAAGGGTTACTCCTCTGCTTGGCTCCACCACAAAGGACGTAACAAACATCACTACGAATACTGGTTCGACAACAGTAGAGCCTCAGATAGACTCGTACCAATCGATATGCCTACAAAATACATAATCGAGATGTTCTGTGATAGAGTAGCTGCTTGTAAGGTTTACCGCAAAGAAAATTATAATGATCGTTCAAGCATCGACTATTATAACCAGCACGACTACCTTGTTGAGATGGGACCTAAGACCAAAGAAGTGCTTGAACTGTTAATAAACATGCTCGCTAAAGAGGGCGAAAGAAAAACCTTCCGCTATATTAGGCACATGGATAAACGTGACTAAAGCAAAAATAAAAGGATGACAGCAAATGTGCTGTCATCCTTATTTTATTATTATCCTTTAGTCATCATCGTCCATATCAAGGAGTTCCCATGTGCCAATAAAAGGAAGGTTGCGAGCCTTACCGTTAGCAGCGTTTGAGATTCCCTGTACCCACATCACGAACAAGAAAAGTGATGCAACGAGGAAGATAAGTAGGAATAAGAATCCAAAGAACTTACTGCTCAAGAATATGATTGCGAGAAGGCAACCAACAAAGAACCAATATGTAAGTGAAACTACAAACAATACAAGTGCTTGGTTGGCATGGAATCTTGCAAACTTTGAATTAGGTGCAAAAATGAGTGGAATTAAGAATAGAATTCCAAAATATCCAAGGATTGAGAAAGCCTTGTTTTGCTCAATGTCCTTCTTGTTGAAATCAGCAGTCTTGTCCTCTGCCTCATTCCACTTCTCAGCAAGTTTATCTGCCTTCTCTTTGGCATCTTCCTTTGCCTCCGCAGCTTTCTTTGATGCTGCATCAGATACTTCACTAGCAGCCTGTTTAATCTGCTCTGAAGTCTTAGGCTCTTCAGCCTTTTCCTCTATTTTTTCTTCGAGAACCTCAGCTTCAGCTTTTTCTTCAGCAAGTTCTGCTTCAGCCTTTTCAAGTTCTTCGATTACAGGTTCTTTCTTCTTTCTAGCCATTAGTTTGCACCTCCTACCATAATATAGTCCTTACCAGCTGTAAGAGTTGGATATGTATCAATCTCAAAGAGACCGTCTTTATTAAATACGATTACACAATTAGCATCATCATTATCAAAAATAACATAGATGCGTTCACTGCCTATGTCAACGTTATTAGCTTCAAGGATTTCAAAGAGAGTCTCTGGCTCTTTATCCTCATCCTTGTCAACTTGAGTCTCCTCGTCCTCATTTACAACAGGTTCCTTATCCTCAGAGAACTGTTTCTCAAAAAGCTCAAAGAAGGCCTCTGGAGACTCAATTCCTTCAGGATTGCAGATGTAAGAAGTCTTAGGAATAATTACTTCTGGCTCTTCGCCATTATCCTCTGCTGGCTGTTCCTTCTCAACAAGGAACTTTGAGATACCAAGGAGCTTTGGAAGTTCTTTATACTCATCAATCTCCATATATTCAAATACGCCATTTGTCTTTGTATTTGCCCATTTAAATACTTGATCTTTCTTTTGATCGGCAACGATATAGCCAACACCAAAAAGAATTAATGCAAGTAAGATTTCAATGAAGAAGAATACTATAAGACCTCTTGAAAGGTTGACCTTATTTCTATTCTTAGCGGCACCAATTGCCCAAAAGATAGCGCAAATAATGTTAATGCCAGGAATAAGTAGAAGAATGAAAGTGCCAACGAAAGCACCTGTTGTCATTACTTCACCATACTTGCGTTTCTTTGTCTTCTTTTCTTTCTTTGATTCCTTCACTGGCTCAGCAGGTGCTGGAGCCGCTACAGGAGTCTCTTCGACAGTTGTCAAAGCTTCTTTATTCTCAGCCATATAAAACTCCTCCTTTAGTTGAAGTAACTTCTACAAATTGAAAGGTTTGTATCTGAACTTGCAGAGAGAGAAATCTTAAGTATATAGCCATTTACCTCTGCAACAAGTACTTCCTTATAGTTTGAAAACGTATCTTTGAAAATAATTCCAGTAAACTTGTTACCGCCCCATTTAGCTGAGGCATTCTTTTCAAGAACCGTGTATCCGTATGAGTCAATCATCTTTTGTGTTGAATCAAGTGCAGCTTCAGCACTCCTATAGTTGTTAGTCTTCATATTTTCATATTGAATAGTAACACTACAGTTCATGCCATTTCCAGATGCAGACATATCCTTAGGTGACCTTGAAGGATTATTCGAAGCATAACTGGTGAGAATCCAATCATTAGGAGCTGCAAACGTAATACCAGAGAATCTACTATAGTAGGTTGTACCCTCAATAGTACCATATTCAAAGCCATCACTGGCTGCTGTAACAGAGCCGGTATCACCACTTGTTGAACCACCATTAAAGATTTGATTATTCAAATCATTTATTTGTGTCACAAACTCACGACTGATATTAGTTGATGGCTCAGTCTCAATAAACTTGTCGAGCGTCTTTACAACAAAAATTGTTATTCCAACAATCATTGCAATAAAGCAGACCGCTACAAAGATTGATACGCCGATAATAACCTTCTCCGAAGTGTTATCGTCGCTTGTAGCACTCTGTGCTCTTTGGAATTGATCGTTTAAGTCGCCACGCATGTTTTCTATCCTTTCGAATTCAAAATATCAATCAAGGAACCTACAGTGTCTAAATCGTAAGCAAAAATGCTAATATCAGCATAATACTCACCTAGGTCACGAACAAAATCATACTGGTAACAGCTTGTTGAACTATCACTTATTCTACAAGCAGTCTGAACGTATTTATCCCCATTAATTGTGATTGTTGAGTCATCTGCATAAGATACATCATACTTTGAAGCATATGCGTTTGTACTATCTTTTACAGCAACACTGAACTCATCTAAGTTCTTATACTCACTGAAGTAGTCCTTATTATAGAACGAGATATAAATGCTATCCCCTGAGAGGCTATTTTCAGCATAGAGGTCATATACAAACAGTTTATTATTCGCAAGTGCTTTTGATGATCCCTCACTACTATAGAGCTTATCAAGCTCCTTATCTGTATAAATGTCCCAAGCTGTTGGAAGATCAAAAGCAAGATTTATAAAATCCGACTCATAACTATTTGTCTCACGCGTGATTTTTCCTGCTTTAAAATTCTCAACGCCAGCATAGTCATCATATCTACCCTTATACTCACGTTCATCTACTATTGTAGTGTCATCTTCATCGTCAAAATACTTTGAGAAGAACTTATCAATAACATCATCAACGTCATCCTCGTCGAAGCTATAGTTGTTACCATTTTTAAACTCATCCCAAGCGGTATCCCTAAACATAGCTTTAAAGATGAGAAATCCTCCAAGGTATACTAGTCCAATGATGATTGCAGAGCAAAGGAAAACAATAAGGATTATCTTTAAAGGCTTAACCTTTTTCTTTTCTTGTTTCTTGTCCTGCTTCTCTTCTGGTTTAATATCTGGATTTTTGTCAGTCCTAAGATCTGCTCCACAAAACGGACAGAACTTTACATCTTTTTCAATTTCTTTCTCACAGAATTCACATTTCATAAAATGCACCTCCAATATGAGAGTTTTTACTAATTTATTTTACCACAATAGTAAAGCGGCAACAAGTACAACTTGCTACCGCTTTTTGCTTATTTCAAAAGTTTTTCGAGTGCTGCGAGCTTTGTAGATATAATCAAAAGTTCAGTTGCATCAGAGAGTTCCTCAACACTTGGAAATGATGGAGCAATACGAATGTTGCTATCCTCTGGGTCGTTTCCGTATGGGAATGTTGCGCCAACATTTGTAAGCTTAACTCCGCCCTCTTTGCAGAGTTCATATACACGAGTTGCAGTTCCTGGCATTACATTTAAGCTAATAAAATAGCCACCATTAGGATTACTCCACTCAGCAATGCCGAGGTTTAAAAGTTCTTTGTTAAAAGCATTAAGAACAACTTCAAATCTTGGACTAATTATATCTGAGAGCAGTGACATATGCCTCTTGACGCCCTCTAAGTTCTTATAGTAAAGAACATGACGATACTGATTCGCCTTATCGTAACCGATTGTCTGTCTAGCACAGCGCTTCTTGATATAAGCAAGATTCTCAGCATTGGCAGCAAGAACTGCAACACCTGCTCCCGAGAAAGAAATCTTAGATGTACTTGCAAATTCTACCGCACGATTAGGATTACCAGCCTTTTCACATTCATCGAGTATATCGAGAAGCTTATCCTCTCGACCGAAAAGACCATGAATACAATAAGCGTTATCCCAGATGATTCTAAAGTCCTCTGCTGTCTCCATTACTGCGAGACGTTTAACTGTTTCATCTGAATATGTAACACCAGTTGGATTAGAATACTTTGGCACACAGAACATGCCCTTTACAAGTGGATCCCTAACGAGGGCCTCAACCTGATCCATATCAGGGCCTGTCTCAGTCATCTTAACTGGGATCATCTTAATGCCAAGATACTCTGCAATTCCGAAATGTCTGTCATAGCCTGGTGCTGGGCATAAGAATTTAACCTCACCTTGCATAATCCAAGGTTCAGAAGTTTCAGAAGCACCCATTGCATAACACTGCATCATATAGTCGAACATAAGCGCAAGACTGGAGTTACCACCAACTAAGATTTTCTCTGCTGGTACTTCCAAAATTTCAGCAAATAATTCCTTGCATTCTGGAATACCATCTGGGCAACCATAATTGAGAGTGTTGACATTACTTGGTGTTTTATATGGAGTTTTAGAATTCAATGTATCTAATATACCTAGAGTCTCCTGAATCTGTCCCTCAGAAGGCTTACCTCTAGACATATCAAGGCTCAAATTCTTTGCCTTGAAAAGGTTGTACTCGTGAGTACATTTTTCCTTTTCCTGAAGGAGCTCTGCTCTTGTCATTTCACTGTAATTCATAATAGTTCCTATGCCTTTTTAAGATTAAATTAAACAAGAAATACTATAATACATGACAAGCAATTTTGCAAGTTTAAATTTAAAATCTTGCAAAAGCGTACTGTTTAACATAAAAATTGCCTATTAATGCAACATTTTCTCGTTGTAATAGGTCACATAAAGTGGTATTATGTTAAAGTATAATTTATATGGGAGGGCCCGTAAAATGGCTAAAGAAACAAAATCTGCTGCAGAGCTTGCTCGTGAGGAACGTAAAGCTCGTATTGAAAAGGCAGGAAATGCTCAGGCTGAGAGAAAAGAGAAAAAGGAAAATCAGTCTAAGGCAAAGAAACGTGCAAAATGGCTTGTTCCAACAATCATTATAGTTGTAGCACTTGTCATTGCACTCCTCTACTACTTTGGTGTTCCACAGAGAACTACAAGTGTTATCAAGTTCGACAACGGTACAAAGATTTCTGTTGCTGAATACGAATACTACTACAAAGCAATTTACAACAACATCGCAAATACATCCTATCAGTACGAACAGTACTACGGCGCTTACTACGGTGAAGGCGCTGGTAAGATGATGACAGGTTTCGATTATGCAAAGACACCTAAGAATCAGGAGTGCACACTAAAAGAAGCTGACACCGGTATTAAACTCGACCCTGAAATCTATGGTGATAATCCAACATGGGCCGATTTCCTCAAGGAATATGCTATTGAGCAGTCAAAGGAAATCACCGCTGTTTATAACGCAGCTATCAAGGCTGGCAAGTCCCTTACTGATAAAGAAAAAGATGACATCGATAAGCAAATTGAAGAGCTCCGCTCAACAGCTGCTGAGAACAACTACTCTCTCAACGCTTATCTTATGCAGACATACGGACGTGGCATGAACGAAAAGATGCTTCGCAAGATTATGACAAAGCAGGCTCTTGCTTCATCATTTATGCAGGCAAAAGAGGCTGAATTTAATGCAGCTGTAACCGAGGATGATATTCTCAACTACTATAAGGAAAACCAGAACGAGTACAACAAGGTTTCCCTTCGTTATTTCTCATTTGATGCCGAACCAGCAAAGAACGTTGAAGCTCAAGAAGCTACAGATACATCTGAGGCTGTTGAAGGTACAAACTACACTGATGAAGAACTCGCTGCTATGACAGCTGAGACTCTTGCTGAGAAAAAGGCAGATGCTGAGAGCTTCTATGAATCAGCTAGTGAAAGTAATTTCGATTCTCTCGCATATCAGTATGCTGAAGACGATTACAAAGATTATTACGACACTGACTCTGACACTTACAGTGAAACATATACAACCGCTGCTGATGTAAACTATTCATCACTCGAATCTAACTTTGGTAAGGAAATTGCAGATTGGGCTTATGACTCATCTCGCGAATACGGTGACAAGTTTATGTCAACTCAGAAGCAGGACAACGGCTGCACATCATTTATTATCGTTGTTATGTCCTCTCTCCCAACTAAGGACGATACACTCCAGCCAGTTTCTGCTCGTCACATTCTCTTCTCTCTTACAAAGGATGTAGAAGTTGAAGACGAAGATGGTAATAAAACAACTGAGAAGCAGGATTTCCGCACTATGGACGAAGCAGTTGCTCTTGCAGAAGAGACGCTCGACGCCTGGGTTGAAAGTGGTGCAAAGGAAGAAGACTTTATTAAGCTTGCTGCAGAGAAATCTGACGATGAAGGCTCAGCAGATAATGGTGGTCTCTACGAAGATCTCACTACATCATCATCATTTACTCCTAATTTCTTAAACTGGTGTTTCGAAGACGGACGTAAAGTTGGTGACTATGGCATCATTGAGACAGAGTATGGTGCTCACATCATGTACATGTCATACATCTCTGATAAGCCACAGTGGATGCAGGATATCGCTTCTGCTCTTGCTACAAATGCATCAGATGATTTCTACAGTGGAATTATCGGTGACAAGGCTTACAATGGAAAACTTTCCAATGGCCTCCTCACTAAGGTTCAAAATAGAAATGAAAAGTATGCTGAAAAGGTTGTATCAAACCTCAAAGCACAGGCAGAAAAAGTTGCAGCTGCACAGAGCGTTACAGCACAATAATTAAGCAAAGGAGTTTTCTATCATGACATTTATTGAGCAATTTGAAGTTTTTAAGAAAAAGACAGAAAAACTTAACGTAGAGTCATTACCAACTGATCTCGCAATTCAGATGAACATGATTGACGAGGACTGCGGTGGTGCGTTCTATATTGCAAATATTGGTGGCAACTTCGCTTTTGAGCCATATGATTATCACGATCATACTGCTATGCTTACAGCTACTGCTGATACTTTCTCAAAGATTCTTTCTGGTAAGCTCGATGCAACAGATGCTTACTTCCGTGGACTTCTTCAGATTGAAGGCAGCATTGACCATGCTATTGCTCTTGCAAATCTCACAAAGAAGCCAGAGAAGAAGACTGCTACTAAGAAGACTGCT
>JAKSQX010000042.1 GCA_024403955.1 Clostridia bacterium
TTTTTGGGAGGCTTTTATCAATACATTTTATTTGCTTTAAGGAATTCAATTCCGTATTCACAGCACTTCTTATGGAAATTCTGAACTACGCAATGTCCAGCAAGTTTGATTGTATGAACATCAGTAGAATCTGGAAGAGACTCTGTGAGTTTCTTAACCTTGCCGCCTGGTACGAAAAGATCAAGTCCACCCCAAACAAGGAGTACAGGTTCCTTAATCTTCTTCATATCCTCATATGGAGGATGTGATGCCTTTGAGCTCATATAGCAGAGACCCTTACCTGTGTCCTTAAGTCTAAGTGGGTTTGCTGCGAGTGAAGCATCATAATGAGCGATATAGCGTGGTGACATAGTTGCGATAAGAAGTACAACCTTAACAAGTGCGTCATATGGCATAACATACTTGAGTGCTGTATCCATCATAGCGCCCATCCACTTCATCTGGAACATCTTAGACATAAGCTTTGGAACGTTGAACATGAACATTGGGGCATAGAGCATATATCCCTTAACAATTGGTAATGCACGCTGTGCAATATCAAGTGTTACAGAACCACCCATTGAGTGTCCAACAACAATCCACTTATCAGGATTCTTTTCCTGTTTATCGAGGTATTCCATAAGAGCGATAAGCATATCAACACGGTTTACGTATTTGATACCCTTTACTTCCCTTGTTGAATAACCGAAGTCAGGGAGGTCAACACGTACGCAACGGAGGCCCTTCTTTGTGTAGTCCTCTGCGAGCTCGTTGTAGAAAGTTGTATTACAGCCAAAGCCGTGAATCATAAAGAGCTTTCCCTTTTCCTTACCCTTTGCTTCATCTATACGGTAATGAAGTTTGTACTCACCGTATTCAAAATATTCACTGTTGACATATGGCCAACCTTTAATCTGTTTGTTTTCCTGAAATTCTATTGTCTTCATGCGATAATACCGTTCCTCCTCAAGAATGCGAGTGACTCATCACATACCTCTGGAGCACAGTTCTGAACGAGACAGTGACCGGCAAGCTTTGTGATTGTAACATCAGGCTTATTGAGAGAATTCTGGAACTTCTTAACAACATAAGGCATGTTGAAGAGATCCATATTACCCCAGAAGAGTTTGATAGGAAGGTCAACCTTACCCATATCCTCATAGAGAGTTGGCTTTGCACGAGCCATCATATAGCACATTGCTGTACCTGACTTTGGAATTGTGAGGCCATCAGCAAACTTATAAATCTCAAAGAGAGCTGAGTAACGTACGTCAACTGTCATGAGCATAATTACTGCCTTAACAAGTGGATCATGTGAGCAGCATGGGCCAAAGATCTTGTCCATAAAGTTACACATTGGATCCAAAGTTACGATGTTCTTTACAAAGTTAGGAGCGTTAACTGCACACATTGGTGCATACATCATTACACATGAGAACTTGTCCTTGTACTCATTTGCAAGATTCATTGAAATACCGCCACCCATTGAGTGACCCATGAGAATCCATTTACCTGCTGGAACTGAGCCAGAGTTGTCCATGAGTTCAAGTACGTGCATGAGAAGTTGTTCACGGGCGATTGGAGCAACATCCTTTGTCTCACGAGTTGAGAAGCCACAGTTTGGAACGTCAGGACGTACACAGATGAAGCCCTTCTTTGTGAGGATATCAACCATCTCATCCCAGAATCTTGTGTTGCAAGCAAAACCGTGGATCATAAACATCTTACCAACAACAGGTGTACCAGCCTCAGGGAAGTCAACCTGATAATGAATATCATAGTCGCCTTCATGATACCAGTAACTGTTAGCGTATGGTTTACCATTAACTGATTCTACAATAGTTTCACGAGCAGTAGCCTGAAGCCACTTCCAGAGTTTAACTCCGCCAACGCCAGCAGCAGATACTGTTGCTGTTCCACCAAGAAGAGCAATTGCGCCGACTTTTGCAAGAGCTTTCTTATTCATTTTATTACCTCCTATATGTTTTTTCCGAACACGTTCATTTACATTATAGTTTATATAAATAAGGTATTGCAAGAAAAATAGCTGTTAAATATTATGTGCAAATTTCACATATGTAAATGAACGAAAACAATGTATCTACAAAAAGAGAGGCGATTCTCGTACTTCTGTTTTAGCACTCTCTTGAAAAGAGTGCTAAATGTTTACAATTTGTTCACACATTCCAGATTTAAGGTGCTATAATGTAGGTGTCAAAGAGGGAAAGTGGTAAGCCCCTTACCCTCCCTCTTTGGCTTCAAATACAATTTATATAAATATCCTATCAGGAGGTAACAACTATGAGAAACTTTTTATCAATCTATGATCCTTTCAGAGAGATGGACAACTTCGAGCGTCACTTCTTTGACTCACCATTCTTCGGCACTACCACTTCATCTATGGCAGGATTCGGCACAGATATCACCGATGAGGGTGACTCATATAAGTTGACAGCAGATCTTCCTGGTTTTTCTAAGGACGACATCAACATTGACATCAACGACAACACACTTACACTCTCAGCAGAGAGACATTCCGAATTTGAGAAGGAAGATAAGAAAGGTAAGTACATCCGCGTTGAACGTTCATATGGTTCATACTCTCGCTCATTCGACTTAACCGGTATTAAGTCTGATGATATTACAGCAAGTTATGAGAACGGTGTTCTCTCCCTTGTTCTCCCTAAGGAAGATGAGATTAAGCCAGTCTCAAGACGACTTGAAATAAAGTAAAAATCCATAAACTCCCATAAAACGAAAACCCCGAGAGCGCGAGCTCCCGGGGCTTTTGTTTTATTTATATTTTGCAAGTAAGTTCTCTAGGTTCTTGTGGAAGATTAGCTCGCGCTCCTCTTCTGTGAGTGGGATGTCTTCCCAGCGGCGCATCTCATCGCACGCGTCCCACATCGGGTAGTCAGTTCCGAAGATGACTCTCTCCGGTGTGTAGATATTTATAAGTTCTCTGACCTTCTCTGGAGAGAGTTCAAAGAGTGAACTTGACGTATCGACGTACGCGCGTGTGAGACTCAAGTACGCCGCTGCATTCTCCCACTCCGAATATCCTCCGAAGTGTGCAGCGATAATATCAAGTTTTGGGAACTCATCAAAGAGAGGTGCAAGTTTTTCAGCCTTGGAATACTGAGTGCGGTAATCGCCCATATGAATAAGGACAGGGCACTTGCCCTCCGCAAGTTTGTAAATCTCTTTTGCCTTCTCTGAATTCAAATCGAATTCCTGAAAATCCGGATGAAGTTTAACGCCCTGAAGGCCATGCTCAATTCCCCAGTTGAATTCCTCTTTTAGATTCTCTGATTCTGGATGAAGAGTCATAAAACCGATAAATCTATCTGGATAGAGCTCAACAGATTTTGCAATAAAAGAATTTATAGACTGAACCTGCTTTGGAGTTGTGGCAACTGAGTGGATAAGGAACTTATCTATTCCGGCAGCAGTTCCCTCCTCAAGCAACTTCTCGCGTGTACCGTTGTGAGCCATAGGGATTCCATAAAAGTTGCCAATATTAAGAGATGCCTTTTTTGCTATCATCTCAGGAAATATATGGGTGTGTGCATCGATAATCATAAGGCACCTCCTTTAAAATTACTTACGAATTATATAATAAAAAAATGCGGAATGCAATTGCACTCCGCATTAATTATTAAATTAGCCATTGCCCCACTTTAGGACATAGATACAAACCTGACGACTACCCCACTGTACGCACTCGCCATAAGTGTCGAAGTAGAGGTCGATTGTGATACCGCTTCCGTTGTCAACGAATCCACCGGTATCAGCTGCAATACAGTAACCATAGACGTACTTACCATCTGTAGTTACGACGTAGAGCTCTGAGCCATAAGGAATCTGTCTTGGGTTTACAGCGACGTGGCCAGACTGTGCAAGTCTACCTGAAGCTGTTCCCTTACCAGGTGTTGAGTAATAGGCTGTGGCATAACCAGTAATTGTTGTAATTACATTTGTTGGGATGCCATCCTGAAGAGCATAAGGCATTGGGATTGCCGAAAGCTGTCCGGTTGTTGAAAGGACTTTAATCTTTGTACCTGAAACAACAATCTTGTTTACAGCAGCCTGATCAACATGCTCAGAGAGTTTAGTTGATTTAGAAACCTTACCGTTTACAATTTTGTCCTTATAGACAACAGTCTTCTGACCATTCTTACCTTCCTGTTCCACTTCGGTTGTACCTTTGTAGACCTTAGAGGAAGTTTTGTAGATGGTCTCATACTTAATAGTCTCAACAGCAGTACGTTCCTCATAAGTTACTCTATAAACAGTAACCGAGTTACCTGCCTTAAGTTCTGTGTCCATTGATGGGCTGACCTCGTCCTCCTCCCCAAGGGAGACATGAAGACCAGCAAGAACGTCGGCAACCGTACCTGAGAGGAAGTCAACTGAATGTGTCTTACCATCGACAAATACATCTACTGTAAAGGCTCTTGTTATTTTAATTGTCATGTTCTCTACAAGAAGGTCATCTTCTTTGTAGTTCATCTTGTCGACAGGTCTAAATGTTAGTCCTGCCTCGGATAGTGCATCTGAAACTTTACCAGCAATCATGACATCATGGATTTCACCATTGTCATCGATTGTAACTGGCATTGCTCTTTTTACTACAAGTTTGTTGCCTTTTCTGGCATTCTTACCGACAACGAAACTTGAAGAGTCGAGGTAATCTTTTTCGCCAAGAGTAATTCCTGCCTGTTTTAAGATCACTTGGGCACTCTGTTCAGATGTAGTAACCTTTATCACGTTCCCGTCAGCTTCAACATTGACTGTATAAGTTGACATCGCCGATGCAATAATCGTACCTACAACAATTATAGCCAAAAACAAAATTGCAAGGATACGACCTGCAGCAGGTGTAAAGGTACTGTTCTTTACACTTTTTTGTACCATTCAAGATCTCCTTAGCAAAAGCCCAAAATCGACTTTGCGACCGATATTATAGGTTGATTCTTATAAAAAGTCAATTTTTTAAGGGGGCTGTTTTTGTGCAACTTGCACAACAAAATGTTAATAATTACAAGTTGTAACCTTTAGTTTTTCTAATTTAGAAAAATAAAGGATAAAATTTTGGGCATTTTATAAAAAAATGCCCTCGTAACTATTTTGTAACCATTTTTGGCCTTTTTTTGATGTTTTTGCTCCACTTTGGGTTAAATTCGAACAGTTATTCGCCTTTACTTAATTCCAAAGTTCTATCATATGCTGCGCGTAGTGCTTTTGTAACAATTTCATCGAGGTTCTCATTTTCGAACACTTTGACGCCCTCGATTGTACTGCCACCAGGGCTGCACACATTGACTTTAAGCTGATCAAGACTCAAGTCTGATTTACGTGCAAAAAATGCAGAACCTTTCACAGTTGACAGCGCAAGATCTTTTGCCATGTCATATGAAAGTCCAAGACTCTCCCCTGCTTTTGCAAGTGCATCAAAGAACATAAATGAATATGCAGGGCCACATCCTGAGATAACTGATGCTGCATCAATCATATCCTCATCCATCTCAAGGAGTTCTCCAGCCGAAGCAAAGTCAGAGATAAATGTCTCTAAATCCTCTGAGCGAACCTTAGAGTTTTTAGCTACCAAAATATTACCAGCACCTGCGGCAACAGGTGTATTTGGCATGATTCTAATAACGCTCTGCTCTCGACCAACCATCTCACAGAGAGTACTCATCTTTATACCTGCAGCCATTGTAACGAGAACTGCATCAGGCGAGATATCTTCTCTGATCTCATCAATAAGTACAGGAAGCATCTGTGGTTTTACACCTAAAACGATATAGCGTGAATTTGCAGCTATATCAGCATTTGTTGTTGCAGTGGCGCCAATAGCAGAAGCAAGAGCCTCAGCTTTTTCAGGTGTTCTATTTGAAACAGCAACAGTAGGCCCTTTGAGTGCTTTTGATAAAGCACTGCCCATGTTACCTGCGCCAATAAATCCGTAATCGTACTTCATGATATCACCTAATCTGGCCATCGCCATGAATAATGTACTTGTATGTGTTGAGCTCGCGAAGTCCCAAAGGTCCTCTTGCGTGAAGTTTCTGAGTTGAGATACCCATCTCACATCCGAGCCCAAACTCACCACCATCTGTAAATCTTGTGGATGCGTTTACATAAACAGCTGCACTATCAATCAATGATAAGAACTTGCGCTCTGATTCTGTATCCTTTGTGATAATAGCTTCGCTGTGTCCAGTTGAATGCTTTGAAATGTGCTCTATCGCCTCATCTACACTGTCAACAATTCCAACAGCGAGAATATAATCGAGGAACTCGGTATCAAAGTCATTCTCCCCTGCAGGTGTGCCTGAGATAATAGCCTGTGCCCTAGAATCAAGTCTGAGTTCAACTTCAGGAATTGCTTCCTTGAGCATTGGAAGGAATTTCTCTGCAACAGCGCTATGAACAAGCAAAACTTCCTCTGCATTGCAGACTGAAGGGCGAGAAGTCTTTGCATTCTTAACTATCTTTGCAGCCATCGAGAGATCTGCTGATTCATCAACATAGATATGGCAGATACCCGTACCGGTTTGAATACAAGGAACCTTTGCATTCTCTACACATGAACGGATGAGGCCCACTCCACCTCGAGGAATCAAAAGATCAACAAGACCGGTTGCAGTCATAAGGTCAGTTGCGCTCTGACGTGTGAGGTCGGATACAAGGTTTACGATATCCTCTGAGAAGCCACACTTCTTAAGACCATCTTTCAAAGCTTTAACAATAGCCTTTGAAGAGTTATAGCTCTCCTTACCACCTCTGAGCACACATGCGTTGCCACTCTTAAAGCAGAGACTTGCAGCATCACTTGTTACATTAGGGCGGCTCTCATAGATAATTGCAACTACGCCGAGAGGTACAGAGGTCTTTTCAACCTTGATACCCGAAGGCCTAACTACAGTATCGTAAACTTGACCGACTGGGTCAGGGAGCGCAGCCACCTCTCGCATGCCATTTGCCATGCCGAGAATGCGCTCCTCAGTTAAGAGGAGTCGGTCAATCATAACATCTGAAATTGTACCGCGCGCAGCATCTACATCTACTTTGTTTGCCTCTAGAATAGGACTCGTCTGTGCCACGAGTTCATCTGCACAGACGAGAAGTGCTTTATTCTTAGCCTCAGTAGATGCTGCTGCAATTTCTTTTGAAGCTGTCTTTGCAGCTTTGCAGAGATCTAATGTATCCATATCTTACTTCCTTGCACAGAACTTTGTGCCAATAAAGTCTTTTCCTTCAATAATGTCATAGAGAACCTCCGGATTCTTTCCGTTGGCTACGACCATGTCAATGTTACCGCCGGTCGCAATTTCAGCAGCGACAATCTTTGTCTTCATACCGCCAGTACCAAGTTTTGTGCCGCTGTCTCCGCCAAGTTCCATAATCTCAGGAGTAATCTCCTTGACCTCCTTAATAAGTTCAGCGCTTTTATCTTTTCTTGGGTCTCCTGTGAAGAGACCGTTAATATCTGAAAGAATAACTAGGATGTCAGCATCAATTGATGTGGCAACAATAGCACTTAAAGTGTCGTTGTCGCCGATGACAATTTCCTCAGTTGCGATTGTATCGTTCTCATTGATAACTGGAATAGCACCGAGTTCAAGAAGTCTGAAAACAGTGTTTCTAAAATTGCCGTGACGAGTAGGGTCTTTAAGATCACTGCCAGTGATAAGAATCTGAGATACAGTGTGATTATACTCTGAGAAGAGTTTGTCATATGTGTACATGAGTTCACACTGACCAACAGCTGCAGCAGCCTGCTTTGTTGGAATATCAGATGGCTTCTCCCTAATTGAGAGTTTGCCGAGACCCATGCCAATAGCACCTGAGGATACAAGTACAACCTCATGGCCCGCATTCTTTAAATCTGAGAGAACCTTACAGAGCTCCTCTACACGGCGAATATTTAAATTTCCAGTCTTGTGGGCAAGTGTTGATGTGCCCACTTTAACAACAATTCGCATTTTAGTCTCCAAGTTTTAAATCGTTTTCTTTAATCCAGCCGAGTTTTCTTTCAATCTGTCCAAATACGAAAGTGAGTACTGCTGGAAGAACTACACAGATAAGTACAAGACCAATCCAGTCAAGAGCTGTTGGAGCATATGCTACAGCACCATTTGTAATAGCTGCCTCTGAAGGAGCAAGCCAACCTGTGATTACACCGATAGGTCCACAGAAACCGCAAGTACCCATACCAGAGTTAATAGCGGCACCATTCATCTGAAGCTTAAATACGCAAGTTGCGATAGGTCCTGTGATTGCAGATGTGAGGATTGGAGCAATCCATACCTTTGGATTCTTAACAATGTTTGCCATCTGGAGCATTGATGTACCGATACCCTGGGATACAAGTCCACCGACCTTATTCTCCTTGAATGACATCACTGCGAAACCAACCATCTGAGCACAGCATCCTGCCACAGCAGCACCACCAGCGAGACCAGTGAGTGAGAGTGCAGCACAGATAGCAGCAGATGAGATTGGAAGTGTAAGTGCAATACCTACAACAACTGAAACAACAATACCCATGAGGAATGGCTGCTGAGTTGTAGCCCACATAATGATGTTACCCACCCAAGAAGCAGCAATACCGATTGGTTTTGCGATAAGCATTGAGAGGCCTACACCAACAAGGATAGTTACAGTAGGAGTTACAAGGATGTCCACCTTTGTCTCTTTAGACACTGCCTTACCAAACTCAGCTGCAAGGATTGCAATGAAGAGTACAGCAAGTGGTCCACCTGCACCACCCAAAGTGTTAGCGGCATAACCTACAGTTGCAAGTGAGAAAAGTACCATTGGAGATGCCTTCAAAGCATAACCGATAGCAACTGCCATTGTAGGACCCGCCATTGCCATAGCATATCCGCCAATCTCTGTAAAGAAAGAAAGGGCTGGAATCATGCCAAGGGTCTTAAAGATAGTACCGATAAGGAGTGAGCAGAAGAGACCCTGTGCCATAGCAGAGAGCGCATCTATTCCGTACCTCTTACCAGAGATTTCTATGTCTTTTTTCTTTAAGAATGCTTTGAACTTACTCACTATGCATTCCTCCTCAAAATATAATGTATATATGATAATACATTTATAATATATTTGCAAAATAAATAACTTCTACACAATCTGCGCCGATGTTAAATCTATGTATCATTGGGGCAACTCGTTGTTTTTGTAAAACCACGCAGAAAAA
>JAKSQX010000043.1 GCA_024403955.1 Clostridia bacterium
AGAAAAAGGAAGAGCCACCAAAGCCTTTGGGACCTGCTCCTGAAGTTGCTTCGATGAATCCTTTCATGTCACGTAAGTTGGCCGCTATTGCAGCAATTTTGGTGACTTTCTCAATTCTCTATAATGTCTGCGTTGTTGCTGCAGGAAACACAAAAGTTACACTTCCTACAGAACCAACTGTTGCAGCAGTGACAACTACTAAAGCTGCGGTGACAACCACAGAGGAGACAACATATCCTGTAACTCAGGCGCCTGAGGTTGCTTATAACAGGTCAGCAGGTTCTGATGCTCCTGTTGAGGCACCAAAAGATATAACTCTCTCAGTTCCATTTGTTAATCAGTGTCCAAGTTATCCAACTGGATGTGAAGCGGCATCAGCTTGTATGCTCCTTGGATTCTGGGGGTATCATGTTTCACTTGATGCAATGATTGCAGCTATCCCACGTCAGAATATCTATCTTAAGAACGGCAAAGCGTATGGTCCTTCAATCTATGAAAAGTTTGTTGGAGATCCACGCTGTAAATATACGTCATCAACACCTGGATATGGTGCGTTTTCACCTGTTGTTACAAGAGCAGTTTGGCAGTTTACAGGTGCTGAACATCAGGTTAAAAACATCACAGGTAGTTCACTCGAGACACTTTTCTCATATCTCGATCAGGGATGTCCTATTATTGTTTGGGCAACCTACGGTATGAGACAGCCACAGACATCAAATGTGTGGTATATTGAGGGCTCATATGAGGATGAACCGTTCCAGTATCCACGTGGTACACATGTATTCGTTCTCTGTGGTTACAACTCAAGTGTTGTAAGGCTTATGGATCCTTATGGTGCTGGTCTTGTGGCTTATTCACAGTCGGCATTTAGTAGCAAGTATAATCTCCTCGGTCGTCAGGCAATTGTAATTGTTCCAGCTGAGACAACCACAGCACCGACAACAACTGCTGCGCCTGAAAAACCTTCTAATACTACTACAGTGAAAACCACTGAAGATGATGTAGATGAGGATACAACCGGCGAGAGTGAACCTAGTACAGACGAGACAGAGAGTACGATAGCTGAGTCCTCAACAACGACTACAACTGAAGATAATAAAACCACTTAAGGATAGCCCTTAAGTGGTTTTTCTTTATCCCATATTTACGGCAAGACCTTCATCTAAAATATCGGAAGTCTTAACAAGTGTGTCGTCTACGAGTTCATTGCCTTCAACAAGTTTGCAGACCATAAATAGTCGATCGGTTTTGGTGTAGTTAACTACGCCAAATGGGTAGCATGTGTAGAAAATACAGGTGTCTGGTTCAAAGTTGCCGTATGATGCTCTGTGGTCAGAGAATTTGAACTCGGAAGCTTTTCCTACAGTCGCAGATATAATCTCGTAGGTGTAGTCTCCATAAGGCATTTCAAGAGTGATATGAAGGCCTTCTGGAAGCGGACCATTCTGTGGATCTATCTTTGAGAAGCCCTCAAAAACTGTGCGGCAGTGGCCAGCAATGATTGGGCATGTTGCGCTTGGAGACATAGGCGTTTTGAGACCTGGGAGAGAGCTGCACTTATGGAGACCCGCTCCAAGTGCCAAGCATTCATCGCCAGTGCCGAACACCAAATTACAGTTGATTCCGAGGTCATCACTTGAAACTCTACCAAGAACTTGCTTAACGTGGAATTCATTTGTGTGATATCCCTTGTCCCAAACATATGAGAGATTAACTGTTGTAGGCTCTTCGGTAGTTGTTTCAGTAGTGGTTTCAGTTGTTGGTTCAACTCCATTTTTGCCGTTGTCAATAAAGTAGACTACTACAAGAATTGCGGCTAGAACGATAATTACTGAAACGATACGGATTATTAAATTTTTAGTTGCATTATCATTATTTTTATCAAGCATAATAAACCCCTGAAAATTAGTACTTATTGATTTTAAAAGTTTCTAAATAAATTGTCAACGGTGTAGGAATTATGGTATATTTAGTTATATTTTATTTGAGGTGTAATTTTGGAAGTATTTATCAAAAATCTTGGTGGTATGAAAGCTCTAAAACTTAGAGTGATTTTCGTGCTGTTTGCAGTATTCTTTACCAGCCTTCCACTTGTGCAGGCAGAGCCTGAACATATACAGGTTGAAGAAGAGCCTACAACTGTAGTTGTTGAAGAGACCACAGAACCAGTAAAGATTGAAGCAGAGGAAGTCCACATTAAACTTGAATCTGTTGAAAAGGACATACGTATAGGATTTTACAAAGACGATGGTTCTATCTACACTGGTTATAAATTCAAAGTAGAAGTCACTGATGCAGACGGAAAATCAGAAAAATATGAAGATGATGATAGAGATGGTTTTATCATTATCAAGGACGTAACACCTGGTATTGCAAAAATTAAACCAATTTCAAACAAGAGAGTTACTTTCGAAGAGGAAGAATACGAACTCAAGGTCAAGGATCATGTTGAGTACAAACCAATTCAAAACATCGTTGTTGAGAATAATGGTGAGGATACCAACAAGGCACCCGAGTCAGTTGCTCTCTTAAATACTGTTGAATTAATAGAGTCCAAGGTTGAGGAGATTATCACATATATTCCTCTCAGCAAGGCAGGACTCACAGTGAATAATCCGTATCCACAAGCAGACCCTACAGAGAATCCTACCGAGGACCCACAGGGTGCAGGGGAGCCAAGTGAAGGACAGCCTGCAAATTCCGAATCAGAGGGCGAAACACTTCCGGAAACAACAAAGCTTCTTGATTCAACAGGAAAGCATCAGCTCTACTTAAACGAGGGCGATAAAAAATTCCGTGAAGCAACATATGCTGATTACTCTGAAACAGCCGTATTTTATATTATGCAGAAGGAATACAAATATTACGGTTGGCAGAATATTGATGGCAAGATGTACTACTTCGACAAAGATGGTAAGTACGTCGTTGGTCCTCAGGTTATTGACGGAGTTCAGTACAACTTCTCACAGACTGGTGCCCGTGGTGGTACGCTTGGTGTAGACGTTTCAGCCTATCAGGGGTCAATCGACTGGCAGAAGGCAAAAGCTGCAGGTATTGACTTCGCAATTATCCGTCTTGGATTCCGTGGTTGGGGTTCAAACGGAAGCCTTAATATTGATTCAAACTTCCACGCAAATCTCGCTGGCGCAAAGGTCGCAGGTATTAAGGTTGGCGTATATTTCTTCTCACAGGCTAAGACTGAGGTAGAGGCTGTTGAAGAGGCATCACTTTGCATTAGAGAACTCGGTGGCCAGGGACTCGATTTACCAATCTTTATCGACACCGAAAATTCAGGCGCACCTGGTGGAACGGGACGTGCTGACGGCCTGACTACCGCACAGCGTACAGCAGTGTGTGTAGCATTCTGTAACACAATCCGAAATTCAGGTTACAGAGCGGGTGTTTATTCCAATAAATACTTCTTTAATAACAAGCTTAATACATCGCAACTTCTCTCATATACAATTTGGCTTGCAGAGTGGCCTTCAGAGATGAATGCAAACTCAAAACCAACCTATTCTGGACGCTATGATATTTGGCAGTTCTCAGAGCGTGGCAATGGTCAACAGTACGGTATGCAAAGCACATATGTAGACCTAAATTATTCATAAAAAATTATTATTGCTTTTTTAATTATTAAGTGTTAATATATTCAACTGTAAGACTCAAGGGGAGGTGTAGATATGCCTAACATTAAATCAGCAAAGAAACGTGTAATCGTTAATAATGCAAAAGCTCAGAGAAATAAGTCTCGTTCAACAGCTCTTAAGACAGCAATCAAAAAAGCTAACGTAGCTATTGAGACAAACGCAGACAACAAAGACGAGCTTGTAGCTGCAGCTGTTAAAAAGATTGATCAGGCTGCAACAAAGGGCCTTATCCATAAGAACAATGCTGCACGTAAAAAGTCAGCTCTTGTAAAAAAGGCTGCAAAGTAATTAGCTTTTATTGAAACGGCGTTTGGGGAACCAAATGCCGTTTTTTGCTCATTAGAGGTGAGCGTATGCATCTTATCGAACTCAAAAATTTATACAAGATTTATAACCCAGGCGAAAACGAAGTTCATGCTTTGGACGGAGTAAACCTCACTGTTGATGATGGCGAGTTTGTTGCTATTGTCGGTCAGTCTGGTTCTGGTAAGTCAACCATGATGAATATGATTGGCTTCCTTGATGTGCCAACATCTGGTGAGTATCTTCTCAAAGGTGAAAACGTTGAGAAACTTACAGATGATGAACTCTCTGATATTCGTAACAGGGAGATAGGTTTTATCTTCCAGGGTTTCAATCTTATCAACAGCCTCACTGCAAAGGAGAATGTTGAGTTGCCTTTGATTTACAGAGGCGTAGGCAAGGCCGAGAGGTCACAGCTTGCCGAGGAGGCGCTTACGCGCGTCGGCATGGACAAGCGTATGACTCACTTGCCAAGCCAACTTTCAGGCGGCCAGCAGCAGCGTGTTGCTATCGCTCGTGCGCTTGCCGCAAAACCACCTATCATTCTTGCAGACGAGCCTACAGGTAACCTCGATTCCGCTTCAGGCAAAGAGGTTATGAGCATGCTTTATGAGTTGCATGAGATGGGTAGAACTGTTATACTTATTACGCACGATGATAGTATCGCAGCTACAGCAAAACGTATTGTCCGTTTCCAGGATGGAAAGATAATTAGTGACAGTAAAGGGGAATAAGTTATGGCAATGACAGACCTTAACGGTGAGATTCTTCGCGCAAAAGCAGATGATATGAAAACTGCTGAGAAAGAACTTACCGATGCTATGGACAAAGTTAATGACATAATTGATTGGATCAAGGAAGACATGCCTGGACAGAATGAACTTGTTTGGGTTGATAGCATTCAGAATGTTAAAGTTAATCTCCATGATTTCTATGACCTTGTAAAACAGCAGGCAGACAAGCTCGACACAATTGCGAACTTGTTTGAAGGCGAAGAATAAATAAATAAGACCGGGGCTTTAAGGCCCCGGTTATTTTTATTTGTAGAGGTAAACGAGTGCTTCATAAGGACGAAGTTCAATCTTGTTTTTCTTAATCTCGTTTGGCTTTTCATATGTGTGGAGTACAAGTTTGCTGTTGTCGAGCTTATATCCCTTAGGTGCATTGAAGGTCATCTTTTTCTTACTGAAGGAACCGATAATCAATGCCTTCTGTCCCTCGTAGCTCATCTCGTAACAGTAGAGTTTCTTGGAGTTCTTGTAGTACTCCTTGTATTTACCGTAGATAAACACTTTATTGTTCTGACGTACTTTAAAGAGCTCTCTGTAGTAGTTGAGGATTGAATTTGGATCTTTTTCCTCAGTTTCTACATTGATCTTTTTGTAGTTCTTATTTACGCCGAACCAAGGTGTGCCAGTTGTGAAACCTGCATTTTTATCTGCACTCCACTGTACTGGTGTGCGGGCATTCTCTCTGCTTGTCTTGTTGGCAATCTTCAAGTAGATAAAACGAGGCATGCCCATCTTTTTGAATACTTTTTCATTGTTGAATGTAACTACATCCTTAAACTCGTCAAGACTGTCGAGATGGTTATTGATCATACCAATCTCCTGGCCTTGGTAGATATAAGGTGTACCGCTCATACAATAGGCAACTGTTGCAAGCATCTTACCACTTTCTGTGCGATACTTCTCATTACCATATCTGCTGATTACACGTGGGTGATCGTGATTCTCGATATAGAGGGCATTCCAAGCTTTGCCGTGAAGTTTCGTCTGCCAACTGCGGAGAGCTTTCTTAAACTTCTTGAGTGAGAAAGGAAGATGAACAGTATCAGTCATGAAGCAATCGGCGCTCATGTGATCAAAGTTGATCATCATATCGAAGACTCTGTCGTCGCCAGCTGTGAACTGGACTGCGTCTTTTGCGCCAGTCATTGGTGACTCGGCAACAAGGAAGCAGTCATAATTGTCGACTACATCGTGTCTAAACTCGTTTAAGTATTGCATGAGGTTTGGTCCCTTGTTGTAGTGCTCAATGCCGCAGGCAATAGGGATAGGGAAACCGTTAGGGAAATCGGGATCTTTTGATATGAAAGTAATAACATCCTCACGGAATCCATCAACGCCCATGTCGAGCCAGAATCTCATGATGTCCTTAACTTCCTCACGGACCTTAGGGTTATCCATATTTAAATCGGGCTGACCCTTTGCAAATGCGTGCATATAGTACTGGTCACGCTCTGGAACATATTCCCAGGCGCCACCCTCAAAGATAGATAGCCAGTTGTTTGGCGGACCACCGTTTTTGCCGTCTTTCCAAATATAGTAATCGCTGTATGGGTTGTCCTTAGACTTCTTACTTTCCTTAAACCAGTAGTGCTCAGAAGATGTGTGATTTACAACGAGGTCCATGATGATTTTCATATCACGTTTATGGGCCTCATCGACAATTTTCTTGAAGAGGTCTAAATCGCCGAAGTCAGGATGGATATCCTTGTAGTCAGAGATGTCATAACCCCAGTCTGCATTTGGAGAAGGGTAGATAGGTGAGAACCAGATGGCATTTGCCCCAAGGCTCTTAATATAGTCGAGCTTTTCGAGAACGCCTAGGAGATCTCCATTGCCGTCACCATTGTTATCTTTGAAAGAACGACACCAAATTTGATATACGACAAGTTCCTTGTACCAGGAGTTGTCAATTTTATTACTATTCATCGAAAATGCCATAATTGACCTCCAAATCAAATATTTTTATTGCTATTATACATAATTATACGCTATATTTGGCAATATTAATTATTAAATAAATGTTGAGCGTTTTTGAACAAAGTGTTAAAATATATATGTATTTCTATAAATGTCTTTTGAAAGGAGTGAAGTAAATGACAGGTGAAGCTAAGTTTTCAACAAAGAAAATATTTATAATAACATTTGCTGTAGCTGTTGTAGCGCTGTGCATTTGCTTCTTCGTTTTGCCGGCTCTACATAATGATGGTGTTGTTCTAAACGATTCAACTCCTCTTGCAGATGCCTCATTACTCCAGGATGTTAGGACAATTAATCTTAACGTTGATAAGAGTAAGAATTATGGAACGATTTCAATTCGATTTAAGAACACAGCTACCGGAGATAAGTATTTGGTAGACTTCACATTTAACGAGGGCTATGTTAAGGATGCTCTTGATACTCTCCCAGCAGGTGAGTATAAGATTAAACTTGTTAGCTCCGGTTCTCTCGACAAGAGTATCTCTTCTCCAAAGACTGTTTATATAAGTGAGAAAGATCCTTCAGTTGTGATTAATTTCAAATAAGATTTTTAAAAGCCAGGTTTTAATGAACCTGGTTTTTTGTTATAATACTTAAGGAAGAATTAAACTTAAGGAGTTAGCATGGAAATATGGGCACATAGAGGCTGTAGCCTCAAGCATCCTGAAAATACAATAGAGGCCTTCGCTGCGGCGCTTGAGGTCGATGGGCTCACTGGAATTGAGCTCGATGTACAACTCTCAAAGGACGGAGTTCCAGTCGTAATTCATGATGAGAGAGTGGATAGAACGACCTGGGGAGTGGGATTTGTAAAGGATTTTTACTTTACAGATTTGCAGAAATTTGATGTTATCCCTAGTTTGGAAGAGGTTTTAACTCTTCTAAAACCTAGACTTATAGAGGGTTTGAAGCTCAATATCGAACTAAAAAACTCCGAAATTCCATATGAGGGAATGGAGCAAATAGTTATCGATATGGTAAAAAGTTTCGGTGTAGAGAAGAGCGTAATATATTCCTCGTTTAATCCAAACTCATTGAAGGTCGTTAAACAACTTGATGAGAATGCCGAGGTAGCAGTTCTTGGCTATAGTGGACTTGAGTGTCTCAATGAGGCAAATTTCAATGTACATTGTGAGGCCATTCATCCATATATAAAGAAGATGGACATACCAAAGTTTGCATCTGATGAACTTGGAATGGATATCCGTGTCTGGACCAAAGACCCACTCTATCCAAAGACTGAGTCTCTTTTTAGCCATGAGCATGATCTTAAAGCTCTAGAGAGAAAAGGCGTTACAGGAATATTCGTAAACAATCCGGAAGATTACTGTAACAAATTATTTTAGTTTTGTGGTATAATTAATATACCAATTATTATTAGGAGGTATTTAAATGGCAACTTGTAAAAAATGTGGAGCTGAATTAAAACCTGATGAGAAGTTCTGCTCTTCCTGCGGCGAACCAATTGAAGCACAATCAGATTTTTCAAAGAAGTTTGATGAGACTGTAGATAAGGCTAAAGAGCTCAATGATACAGAGGATACAACAGCAGAGTTTGATCCTGAAGACATCTCTAAGAATAAGGTTTATGCGGTGCTCGCATACTTGAGCTGGCTCATTCTTATCCCAATCTTTGTAGCAAAGGACTCAAAGTTTGCTAGATATCATGCAAACCAGGGCCTTGTACTTGCTATCTGTTCAACTCTTGGATTCATCTTGTTAGGTATCCTTCCTAATATTTGGATTATTAGGTTGATTACTTCTCTTTTTGAAATTGCTGTATGGATTATCGACGTAATCGGTATTGTAAATGCAGTAAATGGTAAGGCAAAAGAACTCCCTATCGTAGGCAAGTTTAGAATTCTTAATTATTAATTAAAAAAATGCTTGCATTTTGAAACTCTTTTTGTTAAACTAATTTTTGCTGTATTTCACGTGGCGTAGCCACAATAGTTTAAGGGAGGTGCCGAATCATGGCAAAATGCGAGTACTGCGGTAAGGATGTTTCCTTCGGCATTAAGGTTTCTCACTCACACAGACGTTCAAACAGAACATGGAAGCCAAACGTTAAAAGAGTTAAAGCTATAGTTGACGGTTCTCCAAAGAGAGTATACGTTTGCACACGTTGCCTTCGTTCAGGTAAGGTTCAGCGCGCATAATTTAGCTAAACTAAAGAGGGCTACATTAGTAGCCCTTTAATATAGCGGAATAGTGTAACGGTAACACGACTGACTCTGACTCAGTTATTTGGGGTTCGAATCCCTATTCCGCTGCCAAAAAAAGAGATAGC
>JAKSQX010000044.1 GCA_024403955.1 Clostridia bacterium
GCTGTAGCTGTATCAGCAATCTCATCTCCTTTTGTAACAACTGGATTGGTTGTCTCAGAAGATAAAGTTGTATTCTGACCAGTTTGAGCAATTTTTGGTACAGCAACGTACTTTACACCAATTGCAACTGAAGTAAAAAATAGAAGTGCAACTATACAGAGAATTATCTTATCTTTCATTATGTCCAACTTTCCACGACTTCACTATATTTCACAAGGTCCGTCACCGATTTCAACAATATAGAAGTCAGCAGGATAGCCAATCTTCTCCTTGTATTTCTTACCGACAACAAAGATGAAATCATCAATATAATTATCCTTTACGATGCTGACTGTGCAGCCCCCAAAACCTGCGCCAGTCATTCTTGAACCGATTACTCCCTCCTGTTCCCAGGCGGTAGATACGAGAGTATCAAGTTCTATTCCAGTAACCTCATAATCATCACGGAGTGAGATATGCGACTCATTCATGAGTTTACCAAAAGTTTCAATATCATTGTTTTTTAGTGCATCACACGCCTTTATCGTACGAGCATTTTCGTACACTGCATGTCTTGCACGTTTTTTATTTACTTCATTATTAATCTTGTCTTTAATGTCCTCAAATTCCTCTGTAGTCAACTCACCAAGGAAGCTGATATTTCCAATATCTTTTACCGCCTGTTCACACTCTGCGCGGCGTTCATTATACTTTGAATCTTTAAGTCCACGTTTCTTGTTGGTACAAGCAATTATTAGCTTCATACCATCAAGTTTAATAGGTACATACGAGAACTCAAGTGTACTTGTATCAAGAAATGTTGCATAATCTTTTTTACCATTTGCAATTATAAACTGATCCATAATTCCACAGTTTACACCGATAAATTCATTCTCACATTTTTGACCGATAAGAGCTATTTCAGTGTTTTCGATATCAAGGCCAAATAACTCCTTTAAAAAGTAACCAGTGAGAACCTCAACTGAAGCTGATGATGAGAGACCACTTGCATATGGAATATCTCCATAATAAGCAACATCAAAGCCCTTATCTATGTTATATCCAGCATCTTTCAGCATCTTTACAACACCTAGAGGATAGTTTGCAAAACCTCCCTCTCTAATAACACCTATTTCAGGAAAGTTCTTTGAATAGAAGCGACAGATATTGTCATCGCGAAGGCGGACTGCGGCGTAAGTGCCGATGGTGAGCGCACACGGAAAAACGTGGCCGCCGTTGTAATCGGTGTGTTCACCGATTAAGTTCACGCGGCCAGGTGCGAAGAAGGTGCGCACACCCGCGCTGTCGCCATATGCCTTCGCAAAGGCTTCAATTACTTCAGTTTTCATCATTTCTCTGTTCATATGATTACTTATTAACTACCTTAAATTCTATTTCAATAGTTTCGTTTCGTTCTGTTGCGATCAAGAGTCTACCAGTGCCTGCCTTACCACAGGATTTAACATATGTGCCAGCCATACCACCACGAAGCGAAATCATGCTTGGGCCAATAAGTTCAATGTCACCCTCAGTTTCAAGACAAACTGCCTCGTTAAAGTATGTGAGAACATTTCCGTTATTTGAAATTGCCTTCAAATTTACTTTGGCAACATCATAAGTTGTACCCTCAACTAAAGTCTTAGTTGTTGGTGTTGCTTCAAGTTTTACTTCTGTTACTGGAGACATTGTGATCGACTTAATCACCTTGCCATTTTTCATGGCATCGAAGCGATAAACAGTCATATCTGAGCCCCAGTTTCCAACATACTTGTTAAAGATGTCAAATCCCTTATCTATGGTGATTTTATCACGAAGGAGTGCTGTTCCAAGGCCAGCAATAATACTTGGTTTTAGAACGCCACCGAAGCCGTCACACATATATCCATGAACAGCCTTTTTAACGCTCTCAGATGATTTCTCAGAGAGGCCTTCATTTTCAACTAAAAGACAACCAATAAGGTCATCAATCTTAATTGGTGGATGAGGAAGATTAGCATAATCCTTAGTATCTGGTCTAAAGTTCTTAACGAACTCACCATTTTTGAAAAGGCTCACACTATCAGCATTCGTGAAGACATATACATCTCCAATCGAGCCTGCTGGATGCTCGCCAATATCCATTGTTGAAGAAACTGTAAGTACTGGTTTCTCATCACTCTGGCTCGCATAAACAGCAGCTGCAAGCTTAGGATTTCTGTACATATCAAGGACACCGTGGTAACAGATCTTATCACCACTGCCAAAATCCTTATGGGTATTGTAATCAGCCATACACCAACCAAAGCAACCTGAAATGCCGTTATTCTCAGCATACATAGCGTTGAGAACGTTGGCGTGACGAAGAGCATGGCTAAGTCTATGGCGCTCGTCGTCATAGGCTTTTGTTGGGAACATGTGGCCGTTAAATTCTGAAACAATGTATGGTTTTGTAAACTTAGGTGTAACAAGTGCCTTCTTTTGAAGTCCAGCGTTATTACCCGTATGAGAGAAGTCATTAAAGGAATAGACATCCTCGAGCATCTGGCTGAACTGAAGGTATCTTACACCGGAAGTCGATCTTGTAGGATCGAGTTTATGAGCAATATCATTTGCCCTTGTGTAGAGCCATTCGTCATCCTGTGACTCATTTACACGAACGCCCCAAAGAATGATACTTGGGTGATTTCTGTACTGACGTACCATCTCTTCTACATTCTTGAGATGCTGTTCTTTCCACTCCATATTTCCTATATGCTGCCAACCTGGAGACTCAGTGAAAACAAGGAGTCCAAGGTCATCACAGGCATCAAGAAAATACTTTGACTGTGGATAATGGCTTGTACGAACTGCGTTGAGTCCAAGCTCATGTTTTAAGACACGGGCGTCGTTCTCCTGCATTGACTGCGGCATAGCGTAGCCGACGTAAGGATAGGCTTGGTGTCGGTTGAGGCCACGGATTTTAAGTTTCTTACCATTGAGATAAAATCCGTCTGCCTTAAACTCTGCGAAGCGGACACCAAAGCGCGTCACATACTTGTCGCTCATGCCGTCAACTTTAAGAGTCGCCTCCGCCCTATACATAACAGGATTATCAACTGACCAAAGTTTCAAATCAGTTGACTTGAGTTCAACACTAAAGTTTCTAAGCGCGTCACATTTTTTGGTCTTAGAAACAAGTTTATTCTTTGAATCATATACCTTGATTTCAAACTCAGAATCCTTTAAATTATAGCCTTCAGCAGTATTACAAGTGACTTCAAATTGAAGAGTTTTCTCATCTTTCAAACAGGAAGTTGTCTTTACAAAAACATCTTCAATATATGCCTTGTCTTTTATGTCGATATATGCCTCACGGTAGAGACCACCATATGTCAAATAATCAATTACGTGACCAAATGGAGGTATGTTTAATGATTCTCTTGAATCAAGGATCACTTTTATCTCATTGAACTCACCAAACTTAGAGAACTTAGATATTTCGACGGAAAAAGCAGTATAACCATTATTATGTGTGGTTACAAGTTTTCCATTTACATACACTTCTGCCTTATGAGCAGCACCCTCAAAAGTCAAGAATACAAGCTTATTTTCTGCTACTTTTGGGAGCATGAACAACTTTTCATATACAGATACGAACTGATAATCCCTCTCATCAAGATAGTTGAAAGGAAGTACGGTATTTGTATGTGGGAGCCTTACACTTTCTTTAAGTTTAGGCTCATCCTTCTTATAAAATGTCCAATTGTCATTCAAGTAGATTCTATCCATTATGAATCCTCCTAAATCACGTAAAACTATACTAAATATTATACAAAAAGAGTAGGCTCTTTCAAGCCTACCCTTTTTATTTTACAAATTATTCAATAGCTGGAAGTGCGTTAACATTTTTAGCAAGAGTCTTGCAGTACTCGTTGTAACCAGCATCTGTTTCGCCAACGCCCATATAAGAAGTATGGTCTTTCCACTCTACTGGCATAACGTTCCAGATACCAGGTTTTACGTCAGCAATACCATTCTTGAGGTCAGCGAACTCTACGAATGGCTGTCCATCTGGATGATGAGCTGCTGCAGTATTTACGATACCATCGTTAGCCTGCCAAGCTTCACCCTTATGAGTTGCATCCCTATAGAGGCACTCAAATGGACTGAACACACGAAGTGGAAGCCAGATATCCTTTGAAGGATACTCGATACCGAACTTACGACGTGTTCTACGACCATAATATGAGAAGTAGTAGATGTTGTCATAAGTCTTTGTCTTATTAAGGAGTGCTGTAGCACCGCTTGTTGAAAGCTCATAGTAGATATTATCTTCATCATGATTTACAAGGAAGTCAATTCTCTGATTACCGAGATCCCTTGGAATCTTTTTCTCTTTGCTTGTGAAGCCATAGAACTCCATCTTGAAATCGTAGAATCTTGAGAACCATGTACCAGATGTCATTCTACCAATCTTAAAGAGCATCTTAGCCATTGGATTTACAAGTGGACGACCAGCGTCAGGAAGTGTAACACCGTTGTGTGTACCAGCAAGTGTTGTGCAAGAATGTACCCACTTAGCCTTGCCACCCTTGAAGAGATCAGAGAGATCATCAGGATCTGTGCCTGCTATTTCATCAGGATCACCCTCTGCAAGAAGGTGAATAAGTGTACGAATTGTTGGTGTGCCGAAGCTGTGACCAATAAGGTTGATTTTCTGAATCTTTCCAGCCTCATCAAGTTCACCCCAGTTAGGAACATAACCTGGGTAAGTCTCACCATAGCGGTCATGACCCATCTTCTCAGAATGTACCTTACCGAAGTCAACACGGCCGCCCTTAATCATTGCATAGAGGATACATGCGCGATCTCTCATACCGTTGAAAGGACCTACATGTGGAGTGAAGCAAAGCTGTCCCTCTTCCATAATTGCTTCACGGCCATTACCGTGCCACATACCGAAGCATGGGAAAAATGCGTTAATCTTTGATTCAGATCCCCAGCAAAGGAAACCGTGAACCATAATAACTGGATAGTTATTCAATTTCTCCATAACATTACCTCCAAATTTTTATTGCCGAATAACAATAGCAGTAATATTTTAACATATTAAAGTGCACATTCAAACAATTATCATAAAATTAACAAAGATTTTATAATTGGTTATTTTTGTGCAATTTGTTTAGATTTTGTAAGAATTATTTAACGGAATTTTAATTGCGAGCAACCACCATATATGGTAAAATTACTCTATAATATTATCTATATGTAGGTGTGTAACTATGGCTAAACCAGTTAGGCGTATTTACAAATTTTATAAACTAATGGCTGAACAGTACGGTGAGTCAAAAATCACATTTGTACTCTATATGCTTCTCCGCCTCATTATCATAGCAGTAATTGTAATGGCAATTATCCGAGGCGATTATGAGCATATATGGCAGTGCGTGCTTGCTCTTGTTATGTTCCGCCTCCCTCCTTTCTTTGAGAGGACAATTAAAGCGGACTTGCCTGCGCTTTTTGAAATTGTAATACTGCTGTTTATTTTCGCATTCTTTATTCTTGGAGAAGTTTTCTCCTTCATGGCACTTGTTCCTTGGTGGGACACAATGCTCCACACATTCTACGGTTTCATCTTCGCAGCATTCAGTTTCTCTTTGATTGATGTGCTCAACGATGATAAGAATTTGAAATTTAAACTCTCACCTTTCTACCTATGCTTAAGTTCAATTAGCATCACAATTTTCTTTGGTGTATTGTGGGAGTTCTTTGAATATTTTGCAGACCACTTCCTTGGAAAAGATATGCAAAAAGACTGGCTTGTAACTTCATTTAATTCTACTTACTTTGATCCTGGCAACGGTATGACTCCATATGTTGTAAGCGACATTAAATCTACGATTATTAATTATGCAAATGATCAGCAGATAGTACTTAATGGCTATCTTGACATCGGCATAATAGATACAATGAAAGATCTATTTGTTGCCTTTATTGGTGCATTGGTATTCTGTATTTTCCTTGTTGCTTACCTTAAGACAAAGGGTAAGAACAAGTTTGCTGCAATGCTTATCCCAGTTAAACGAAATTGGAACGAAGAGCCTCCTGCTCCTTCAGATAAACTTGCAAAACAGATTGCAGATCTCGAAAATCAGCTTGTAATTCTTAGGGCTCAAGAGAAAGAAAAAGAGATTATAGAGTTCCGAGAAGAAAAGAAGGTTCAAAAGGCAGAAAGAAAATCTGCTAAAAAAGAAAAGAAAGACAATAAGAAGGAATAAATTAATGCTTAATTCAACAATTGTAATCATTCCGTCCCTCGACCCGGATGAGCATTTAAAAGAGACGGTCGAAGGCCTAAAGGCCGCCGGCTTCTCACGGTTTATTTTGGTGGACGACGGAAGTTCAAAAGAGAATAAAAAGAACTTCCCTGAACCAACTGAAGATATTGTCGTCCTCCACCACGAAGTAAACCGTGGTAAAGGCGCCGGCCTCAAAACGGCCTTCGCCTATATTCAGGAGAATCTTCCTGATGCAAAGTATATGGTAACTGTCGATGGTGACGGACAACACGCTCCAGCTGATGCAAAAAAGTGTGTAGAGGCCCTTGGAGACAACAAAAACCAAGTAATCCTTGGTGCTCGTTGCTTCAGCCAAGATAACGTTCCTCTTCGCAGTAAACTTGGAAACAACATTACATTATTTGTTTTCCACAAGCTCTGTGGCATTCAGATTTCTGACACACAGACTGGTCTTAGAGCATTCCCAACAGAGCTTATCCCTACCCTACTAAAAATAGAGGGTGAGCGTTTCGAATATGAGACCAACATGCTCCTTAAATTTAAGCAGCGCGGTGTCGAGATTAACGAAGTGCCAATTGAGACCGTTTACATCGAAGAGAATCACGCCTCTCATTTTAGAACAGTTCAAGATTCCTTCTTAGTTTATAAATTCATACTTGCTTATATCGCAAGTTCAGCAATATCCTTCATAATTGACATTTCACTCTTTGCAGTGTTCCAAAAGTTATTTACTAAACTCAGTATTGCTGGTACTTTCTTCCTATTTGGGCAAAAGTACACAATGATAAAACTGTTTGCAACAGCTTGTGCACGTCTTATCTCCTCACTGGTCAACTACAACATCAACAAACATAAAGTATTTGACTACGAAGGTGAAGAGAAGGATAAGAATGATCATACCCTTCTCAAGTATTATGCACTCGCTATTCCACAAATGTTCATTTCAGCATTTGCCGTAACAATACTCACCTCAGTATTTGGCATCGCTGATGAGAGAACCTTCTTAACGACTCTTTTCAAGGTTTGTGTTGACGTAATCATCTTCCTCGTTAATTATAGAGTACAGCGAGTTTGGGTGTTTGCCGACAAACCAGCAAACAATAATTAACGGTGGAGATGAAAAATATGAATGATCTTGAATCTTTGGCTCAAAAGTATCTC
>JAKSQX010000045.1 GCA_024403955.1 Clostridia bacterium
TTTTTTATTTAGTTTGCTCTTTATTTTTCTTTTCTTCTTCTTTGAAAGCTTCAAGATGAGCTTTAGTTGTTACAGCCTTACTGTAGTCCACTGGTCGCTCTGGAACTTTTACTACTACCTGATAATCGTCTTCGTAGATGATTTCACCTGGTGAGTTTGTATATACAACATAGAAAGGATGGTTATATTTCTCAAGAAGCCACATTGCTGGGTTCATGAGTTTCATCATCTCTTCTGTATTTTCAGTTTTGAAGAAGCAAACTACCTTTTCAGTTCCATTACACATTGGAGGGAAAGGAAGAATCTCAGCAAACCACTGATCTATCTCTTCAAAAAGACTGGCATCCTCCTCATCCATAACATCATCACGGATGAGCTGCCAGCACATGCTGAAAACGCCCTTCTCATATTCTGTATTTGCTGCAAGTTCACGACCCTGAATTCTAACATATTTAAAATTCATTCTAACGTACCAACTTTCTTGTTTCTTCTTTCTGGTCTCATATTTTCACCTTACTTATTAATGAAGTATAGTCCAACAAGACAAATGAGGATGCCAATAATTTTATCCGCTGTGATCGCCTCTTTAAAGAAAAAGTAACCAACAAGTATAAGGATAATAGCAAGAACAGCACTTTGAGCGATGCTCAAGATACTTATCTCCCAACCTGCTTTATAAGCAAATATAGCACCCACCTCAAGGCCAACAACAGATACACCGAGCAAAATTGTTGCCCAGTTAATGTGTGTGAGTTGCTGCGAAATTGTAAGTTCCTTATTTCCGATTGTGAAGTAAAGAACAAGAGATATTACTGCAGCAATAAGGTATGTAATTACCATTGCGATAAATGTGTCTATCTGTTCAGGAAGTTTCTTTGCTGTAACTTGATAGCACACATTTGAAAGGATTAGCACCGTTATTGGCCAAAGGTAACTGAAAGTCATTTCGTTACTCCTTAAAGTTTATAAAGGATATCTTCCATAAGTTTGAAAGCTTTGTTTGCAGAATTTGTAACATTTGTATTGAAGTCTCCACCGTCACCATCAAATGTATCACTAATGCACTTGATTGAAAGACACTTAACACCGTTTAAGAAACAAATTCTTGCGATTGCTGCAATCTCCATATCACAGATGTTTGCACCGAGATTGTTTAAGTTAATCTTATCCTCTGTAAGATATACAAAACGATCACCTGAAGCATCTACAGCATCTTTAAGCTGTGGATAGAGGGACTTTGCAAAATCGATAAGGCCCTTATCGAGAGGAATGAATTCGTCCTCGAATTCCTCGTACTGATGAAGTTTAACAGGGTCAATTGGAGATACATCATAGTCGTGATTTATTACCTTTGTTACTACGAAGAGGTCGTCAACTTTGAGTGATCTATCAAGGGCGCCTGTAACACCGAAGTTGAGAATGGTCTCGCAGCCGAATCCTGTAATGAGGAGCTGTGTTGCAGCTGCAGCATCAATCTCACCATAGCCAGATTTAACAGCATATACTTCGTTGTCATTTACCTTAGTCTTGTAAATTTCCCTATTATTGAGGTTTAATGTTTCAATTTCAAAATCACTCTCAAGGAAGCTCTTAAGTTCTCTTGCAATTGCAATAACTATACCTATTTTCATATTGACCCTCCTAGTTCTTAAGGCTCTGGATTGGTGCAGGGATTCTGCCACCACGAGAGATCATTGTATCTGCTGATTTCGGATTAAGTTTCATAATTGGTCCGCTACCGAGAAGACCACCGAAGTCGAGTTCGCCGTCTATCTGTCCCACAGCTGGGATTACACGAACGGCTGTCGTCTTGGAGTTGATCATGCCGATGGCAGCCTCGTCTGCGATGATGGCCGAGATTGTTGAGGCAGGCGTGTCGCCTGGAATAACAATCATATCGAGGCCTACTGAGCAGACTGCTGTCATTGCCTCGAGCTTTTCAAGGCAGAGACAGCCGGAGCGGGCAGCGGCAATCATACCAGCATCCTCTGATACTGGAATGAAGGCACCTGAGAGACCACCTACAGCAGAGGATGCCATGACGCCGCCCTTCTTAACGGCATCGTTGAGCATAGCGAGAGCTGCAGTTGTACCGTGTGTACCACACTGTTCAAGACCAATTTCTTCAAGTATATATGCTACTGAATCGCCAACTGCAGGTGTTGGAGCAAGTGATAAATCAACGATGCCAAATGGAACACCGAGCATCTTTGACGCCTCTTGACCTACGAGCTGACCCATACGAGTAACTTTAAAAGCAGTCTTTTTAATAAGTTCAGCAACTTCGTTAAGTGGAGCATCTTTCGGAAGTTTTGCTAGTGCAGCGCGAACAACACCAGGGCCTGAAACGCCGACATTGATTACGCAGTCAGCTTCACCCACGCCGTGGAATGCACCTGCCATAAATGGGTTATCCTCAACAGCATTGCAGAATACTACAAGCTTTGCTGCGCCGATACAATTCTTATCTTTTGTAAGTTCAGCAGCCTCTTTTACCTTCTCGCCCATCAAAGCTACAGCATCCATATTAATTCCCGCTCTTGTAGAGCCAATATTTACTGATGAACAAACAAGGTCTGTCTCTGCAAGTGCTCTTGGAATTGATTCAATAAGTTCTTTATCTCCTGCAGCAAAGCCCTTTTGAACAAGTGCACTGAAGCCACCGATAAAGTTTACACCAACAGTCTTTGCAGCCTTATCAAGTGTCAAAGCATACTTTACTGGATCTCCACCTGAAATACCTACGAGCATGGAGATTGGTGTAACTGAAATTCTCTTATTTACAATTGGGATACCATACTTTCTCTCAATTGCCTCACCGACAGAAACAAGGTCCTTTGCTTTTTCACAGATTTTTTCATAAACCTTCTCGCAGGACTTATCGATATCAGTGTCTGCACAATCAAGGAGAGAGATACCCATTGTAATGGTTCTAATGTCTAAGTTTTCATCTTGTATCATGGTTATGGTTTCCATGATATCAGCCAAATTAAGCATTACTTATCTCCTTAAATTCTGTGCATTGAGTTAAAGATATCCTCATGCATTACGTGAACAACCATCTCAGGGACAGCGTTCTTAATATCCTTTTCGAGCTCAGCAAGTTCACATGTCATCTTGTCAATCTCGATAACCATAACCATGCAGAAATAGCCGTCAAGAATAGACTGTGTTACATCGCTGACATTGGCATTCCTTCCTGCACAAGCAGAAGCTGTTTTTGCAAGAATACCTACCATATCTTTTCCTATTACTGTTACGACTGCTTTCATCTTTTTGCTCCTTTATTTTCTTCCTCTCTGAGGAACATATCTCGTCTTCTTTCTCTTATTTAAAACTATTGCCACAACAATTAGTCCAACAAGTACTACTGCAATCATGATAATTATTGGAAGAATACGTGTATTATCTGCCAGGCCTTTTGCTGGTTCTGGTTCTAAAACTTCTCCAGTTGCTGGCTCCGGCTCAACATATACATTGAGACTTGTGTAATCCGCTTTGTATGAATAACCACATTCTTTACAGGTGTAGGTTGCATAGCCATAGCTACCTTCTGTAGGCTCTGTAACTTGTTTATCATAATCCTTTGTGGCACACATATCAGGATAGAGATCTTTGCTGTAATCCTTAGTTTCTCTTCTCTCAAAACCAGTGATATCATTTCCGTTCTTTGTAAGTGTCCAACTCATGATCTCACCGATGTCGCCTACACAGTAAGCACGGCGGTCCTTGTTATCCTCAAAGAAATTGATGAAGCCTGTAACCTTGTTATTATCAACGTGGCCACTGTACTTAACTCCACCTGGGAGGATGTACATACCACCGATACCACCATCATGGACATATCCATGATCTGATGTGTATCCAGCAATATTGATAGTACAGTTTGTTATATCTGGGTAACCATTAGCATATGCGCCACCCATAAACTGCTCATCACGGTTAACTTTATCTGTATCAACATTTACGAGTGTTACATCCGCAACGCAGTTGTCAACCTGTCCCCAGCCATAGCCGATGATTCCGCCGACACCAAATGATTTACAAGCTGTTGTGAGTGAAGCCTTGCCTTCCACCTTACAGTTCTCAATCTTACTGTCTGCGATAAATCCAGCGATTGTACCTACATATGTGTTGTCATCATAGGTAACATCAACATCAATGCCAAGGAATGAAACATTTTTAACCGTAGCCTTCTCAAGGATTCCAAAGAAACCTGAGAAATATGTATCGTACTGTTTCCAGTTACCATCAATTGTGATTCTGGTATCTGCAGTTACAGAATCGACTTTAAGATTCATAATTGCAAAGCCGTCACCATCAAAAGTACCGCTAAAGTCAACTGGAGTCCAATACTCACCAGCGCAATCAATATCATTTACAAGGATGTAATTGCCCGTTGGGTTATCAGCAATAGCTAAGAGGTCTTCAAAAGTCTCAATCTCTATTGCACTCTCCTCGGCAAGCGCAGGAACTGCAAATGCCAAAAGGAGTATGCTAGCTAAAATAAATGAAACAAGTCTTTTCATTCTAATCGCCTCTTATTTTTTCATAAGTCTCATTGAGTTAAAGATTGCAAGGAGTAATACTCCGACATCTCCAAATACTGCAAACCACATATTTGCAACACCAACAAGACCAAGGATTAAAAGAATTGCTTTTACTGCAAGTGAGCCGATGATGTTCTCTTTTACAATCATCTTTGTGTCACGAGCAATATTGATTGCATCGACAATCTTACTTGGATGGTCATCCATAATTACAACATCTGCAGCTTCAAGTGCAGCATCCGAACCGATACCACCCATTGCGACACCAATGTCTGCTCTAGCAAGTACTGGTGCGTCATTCAAGCCGTCACCCATAAATGCTACAAGACCAATTCCAGTGGCACCTCGCATTACCTCTTCAAGTTTTTCAACCTTGTCATCTGGCATAAGCTCAGCGTAGTACTTCTCAATACCAACTGTCTTAGCTACAGCTGAAGCTGTATCAGCATTATCACCTGTGAGCATTACTGTATGTTCAACACCGGCAAGTTTAAGATCACCGATGCCCTCACGTGCATCATCCCTAATCTCATCTGAAACTACGATATATCCTGCGAACTGACCATCAGCTGCAATATATACTTTCGAGCCCATTGAAGATGTATTCTCTGTGAAACTTACATTTGCCGCACGTAAAAGCTTTGCGTTACCAGCAAGGATAAGATGCTTACCAACAACTACACTTACACCGTGACCAGGAATCTCTTTATAATTTACAATCTGCTCGCGTTCAATATGTCTGCCACCATTCTTATAGTAGAGATCCATAATTGATTTAGCGATTGGATGATTTGAGAGGCACTCGGCATGAGCTGCAAGAGTTAAGAGTTGAGACTCCTTAAAATCGTTTGCAGCAGAAACCTGAGTTACACCAAATGTACCCTTTGTCAAAGTACCAGTTTTATCAAATACTACTGTATCGATATTGTCGAGTGCTTCAAGATAGTTGGAGCCCTTAATAAGAACACCATTTCTTGAAGCAAGTCCAAGACCTGCAAAAAATGCAAGTGGAACTGAGATAACAAGTGCACAAGGACATGCTATTACGAGCAAGATGCAAGCTCTATAGAGCCATACTGCCCAAGCCTTTGTAATGAGACTAGGAACAATTGCCATAATGAGCGCAAGTGCCAATACTGCAGGTGTGTAGTAGCGTGAGAACTTAGTGATGAAGTTCTCAGCAGGAGCCTTCTTCTCAGATGCTGACTCAACAAGTTCAAGAACTTTGGATACGGTTGATTCGCCATAAAGTTTTGTAACTTTGATGTTGAGATATGCATCCTTGTTGATATAGCCCGCAAGGACTTCATCGCCTTCGCCGACCTTGCGTGGTGTTGGCTCTCCTGTAAGTGCAGATGTATCTATATATCCCTTGCCACTCTCAACGACACCGTCGAGTGGGACACGCTCGCCCGCTCTAACAACAATAATATCTCCTACTTGAACCTCACTTGGATGAACCTTGATGATTCTACCACGGTTTACGTGTGCAACCTCAGGTCTAATATCCATGAGTTTCGCAATTGACTTTCTTGATCTGCCAAGAGCTAAGTCCTCAAGAAGTTCACCAATCTGGTAAAGGAGCATTACAATTACTGCCTCTGCGTAATGCCCTGTGATAAATGCTGCAATTGAAGCGATTGACATAAGGAAGTTTTCATCAAAAGCTTCTCCATGAAGAACTCGTCCAACTGCGCGAAGTATTACATCATATCCAAGGAATATATACGCGATGATAAGGAGAGGAACTCCAACCCAAATAGTCTTCTTGATCAACTTGTATAGGAGAAGACCAACTATGAAGATAAGGAGACCAATAGCAAGTCTCTTTATACGGTCAATTACGGAACTCTCCTCACCTGTCTCATGATCATTGATTGTAAAACCATGCTCATGATCATGTCCCTTATGGTTAAAGTTGAAGATTTTTACATTAACTTTTTCTTCAGTGCTCTCCTCATCCGTAACTTCTTCGAAAGTAGGTTTTTTCTTAATCTTTGCTACTGAAACATTTGCGAGTTTATCCTTGAAAG
>JAKSQX010000046.1 GCA_024403955.1 Clostridia bacterium
GTGGTTATGCTTTATATTTAGGTGGAAAGGCTACAAAAGAACTATAGATGTTCGATGTCCTGTTCATTTGAAGCCTATAAACGGATAATATACATAGATTAATATCGGAGGTGTACCGAGGACACAATGGAAAGTCCTGGGCTGAAAAATATGTGTAGAAATTGAAAAGCGACAGGGTTTTAATCTCCTGTCGCTTTGATTATTTCTTCTATTTCAGTTAGCGTGTCTGCAAAATATATGTTTTGTTGACGCTCTTTTGTTGAAAGTTCCATCTCAATCATCTTTTCGAACTGGGCTTTGAGATTATCATAATATCCATTTAAGTTATAAAGAATACAAGGTGCATTGGTGAGCCCAAGCGTTGATTGCGAAATAACTTCAGATATCTCTTCAAGCGTACCCGTACCACCCGGAAAAGCAATAAATGCATCTCCAAGTTCAATCATCCTCGTCTTTCTCTCGCTCATATTTTCAGTGACGATGAGCTCTGGAAGAGAATCAAGTTGAAGCTCTTTGTCCATAAACATCTGCGGCTCAACGCCGATGACATAGGCTCCGCCATTTATGGCGCTTAGCGCGAGCTTACCCATGAGACCCATCTTTGAGCCACCATAGATTAAAGTATGATTGCTTTTAGCGATCCATGCCCCAAGCTCAGTTGCCGCATTGTTAAGTTCATCACTTCTAACTTCACTTGCTCCGAGATAAACAGTTATATTCATTCTTTATTACCTTCCAACTAATATATGTATATATTATAGTATTTTTTAGAATTTATAAAGGTATAAAAAGCAAAAGGTCGAGAGAAAATCTCTCGACCTTTCGCAATATTTAAAATTTCAAGTTAGGTCAAAATTCCTGTCTTGATGAAGTCTTTGTAGTGGTCTGTCTCAACGTGAGCAGCGTACCACAAAATGAACTTCGTTGGTGCGAACTTGATGATGTAGTAGTCAGCATGTACCTTGAGTGTTGGGAATACGATTGACTTACCACGGCGAGCTTGACGGATGCTCTTCTTAGCAACGTGCTCTGGTGTTGTAACGCCAGGAAGTCTCTCGATTGGCTTCATTTCGTCCTCTTTGAATTCCATGAGCTCTGTAGCTACCCAACCTGGGCATGAGCATGTAACCTTGATGCCTCTTGTCTTGAGTTCGTACTCAAGACCCTTAGAGAAGAATCTAAGGCCAACCTTAGCTGCTGCATAAGAGTTGTTTGATGGAAGTGGCTGGAAGCTTGCTGCTGAAGAAACGTTAAGGATGTGGTCTCCTCTGCCGATGAATGGGATACAAGCATAGCACATAGCCATGTTACCAACAAGGTTTGTACGTACTGTAGCAAGAAGTCTTGGAAGAGAAGCACCTGGCTTGTAAACTGCACGTGTACCAGCGCAGTTGATGAGCCACTTAATTCTTGGGTTCTTTTCTTCAAGAAGCTTCTGGAAAGCAAGCAAGTCCTCGTCAAGTGTTACGTCACAAGCAACAGGAACTACCTTGTTTGAGATTTCCTTAAGTGATTCAAGCTTAGAAAGTGTACGGCCTACGCACCAAATCTCGTCAATACCCTTTTCGTCCTTCATGATCTTAAGGAACTCTTTACCGATACCGCCAGCAGCACCAGTAAGTACGATAATGTTACTCATAATTTTTTCCTCCAATTTTAATTTTTTATTTCAACTTTAATGAGTTACTTAATTTTAGCTGTTGCCTGCATAGCTGTGCTTGTAGCATTAAGGATTGTACCAACCTTCTCTGCGTCACCAACTGCAACAACGTTGCTGCATACTTTCTTTGCTACTTCAACAAGGTCGTTAACTGGACGAACACCTGCTGCAAAGAATACGTAGTCAGCCCTTGGCTTAATGATGCCACCGCTCTTTGTTTCAACTGTTACATAACCATCATTGATTTCTGTAAGCTTAGCTGATGTCAAGAACATAACGTGGTTCTCATAAAGCTTTGGATAGAGATCATAGTAGTGCTGAACATAGAGTCCAGGACCGATCTTCTCCTGCATTTCAACCATAGTTACACGGTTGTCTTGAGTCATAAAGTACTCGGCTGTCTCAAGACCTGTAAGACCTGTACCAACTACAACAACATCCTTATCAGAAATCTTGAGTTCGTTCTGCATTGCATCAGAACCAGTCATAACTGTCTTCTTGTCTGCGCCAGGAATCTTGCCTGGAACTACAGCCTTACCACCTGTAGCAACAACGATTGCATAAGGAGCAAGCTTCTTGAGTGATTCCTCATCAACCTTCTGCTTGTAGAGAATCTTGGCACCAGCAGCCTTTGCACGATTTTCAAGGTCGTTGATAGCCCAGTTCATCTTATCCTTGTGAGGTGGCTTGTTAGCAGCGTTAAGCTGTCCGCCAGCTGTTGCTGCCTTCTCAAGTACTGTTACGTCAAAGTCTCTTGCTGCAAGTTCACGAGCAGCTGTAAGACCAGAAGGACCTGCACCGATAACAACAACCTTTCTGCCGTTGCCGTCTTTCTTGAGATCCTTGTACTCAATCTCACGGCAACACTTAGGGTTAAGTGCGCACTGAGCTGGTTCAAGTTTGAATGCGTTCTCAAAGAGAGATTGGAAGCAAGCAAGACAACCAATACAACGCTGGATCTCGTCTGTTCTGCCTTCCTTAGCCTTGAGAGCCCATTCTGGGTCAGCAAGAAGAGGTCTAGCAAGACCGATGTAATCCTGTACGCCATCTTGGAGCAACTTTTCAGCTGTAGCTGGGTTGCGGATAACGCCAACAGCGATGATAGGAATATTAACAGCTTCTTTGATAGCTCTAACATATGAAGCTCTCCAAGCCTCAGGGATGTTCATTGGCTCTACTGTGTGGTTAGGAGTCTCATAACCGCCGCAAGAGAGGTCAAGAGCTACAACGCCAGCTTGTTCGAGACGTTTAGCAATCAAGATTCCTTCATCGATTGTTATGCCCTTACCATCTTCACCGATAGTATTGTAGAACTCATCAATTGTAAGTCTTACAAGAATAGGGAAGTCAGGTCCGCAAGCCTTCTTCATGCCTTCGATGATCTCAAGCAAGAAACGCATGCGGTTTTCAAGGCTTCCACCGTAACGGTCGTGACGATGGTTAGAAACTGGTGATAAGAACTGCTGAATAAGATAGCCATGTGATGCGTGAAGTTCAACGCCGTCGCAGCCAGCTTCCTTAACACGTACAGCAGCATCGATGAACTGCTTCTCGAGCAATTTGATTTCCAAAATAGTAAGAGCGTGAACTCTTGCTGGGAACATACCAGTTCTTGCTGTGTTCAAAGGAACCTTTGATGCACTAACGTCAGGAACCATGATATATTTCTGTAATTCATGAATAACAGGGTTGTTATTCATTGGTGGAACGATAACATCGAGCAACTTCTTTGTAAGAGGACGAGCGATGTCCCAATAGTTAGGAACAAATTTCTCACCAAGTTCCAAGAGGCCCCAAGTTGTTCCAAGGATAGCCTCATTCTGACGTCCAGCATGGTGGAGCTGAACTACGAATTTTGTGCCGTTCTTGTGAAGAACTTCTACACCTTTTCTAAGAGACTCTACGTTCTTGTCTCTACCCATAGAAACCTGCATTGGAAGACCAACACCGCTTGTTTCGTTAACACGAACGATACCAGAGATGATAAGGCCAACCTCGCCCTTTGAACGAGCCTCATAATAATCAATCCAACGCTGTCCAACTTTTCCGTTAAGTTCGGCAACGTCAACACCCATAGAAGTCATAACAACACGGTTCTTGATTTCCATGTTGCCAATCTTGCCAGGCGTAAATAAATTTTTGTATTCCATGATTAACCTCTAATTATCAAAGTACTATTAATTAGTCTTTGTAGTTTGGCATTTCTCTTTTTTTGTCGAACTCTCTTGGGATAGCGTTTGCGTCGCCACGATAAGTTCTGTATGGACCTTCGAGGAGCCAGAAGTGTGGTCTCATTCTGTCCTTAGCTGTGATGCCGTATGTACCGATAAGAAGATATACGCCGTCAGCTACTTTTCTGCACTCGTCAACCATCTGTGTAGCAGCTGTCATTGTGTAGAATGCTTTGTAAACCAATGTGAAAGCCGGCTTGTTATCATAGCGTGATGGAGCGATGCATGTGTACATTGGATACTTTGTGTAAAGCTGGCCGTTTACCTTTCTGAAAAGGTTGTAACCGCGACCTTCTTTGTCGTTCTCCATGCGGAATGCTTTACCAACCCACTCAGGATTCATGAGAGGATTGTCGCATGAGAGATGCCATCCAAGGTAGTCTCTAACGCTGTGGTGTGAAAGCTTTGTTGAATGGAATTCACCCTGCATTTCTTCCATTGTTGGAGCTGGAAGAGTCTTGAACAATTCCATGAGCTCTTCCTGTGAATAGTCCATTAAATCATGAACACCGTGGAATAAAGTTTCTGTGTCTTTTTCAAATTTTGCCATTTTAAATACCTCCATTTTTCAAAATAACGCATTGCGTACTCTAGTATTATCTATTAAAACGTGAAATATGTCTTTGAATAAAGGTGTGTATGAGTCCCAAATTGGACACTTTTATATATTAATCCAAACTTGTACGCTTGAATTTGCCCTTTTAGAGTTTTAATATATATATATGATATGAAGCAAAAATCAGTTTTTAGGCAGGAGGGGAAAACATGAAATTAGATTTTAGAGCAAAACTTACAATGTCTCAAAAACGAACAACCACTATGGTTGTCAATGCGTTCTTTATGCTTCTTACAAAGAAAAATTTTGACGATATTACAGTTCGAGAAATTTGTGCTCTTAGCATGATTCCGCATTCAACATTCTATAATTATTTTGAAGATAAATACGATATAATTCGCTGGAAATTCTATAGTCTCATTTATGAATACTATCCAGAAATGGACACCGTGATGAACCATTATGACAATATCGAGCGTTCTGGTGATCTCCTCTATGATTTCCTCGAGAGTTATAAAGACATAATGCGAAAGATTGCAAAGAAAAATCCACAAAATGGCACTTTACATCAAATTCTCAAAGAATGCATGTATGAAATCGGTGGAATCATCGCTGAAAACTGTACAAGAGATAAAAATTTCGCCATTCCTTATGAAATCATTTTCAATAACTATATAAATGGATTTTTAAGCGTCCTTGACGAAACATTTTACAATGATAAATACTACACTCGTGAACAAATAAGAACCTTCATGAGGGAATTTTATGCCAAATAATTTGGACATATTCTGATTTTTGTCCTGTATTATTGAGTTTTCTCGTATGATATAATTTAATTGTCCAAAAACGGAAACATAAAACAAAAGAAAGGGAGATTAAATTATGTTCTACGAAGTTTTACAAAACAAAACAGTTCAATTCGTTGCATGTCTTTCTAGCCTCGCTATGTGGCTCGGTAGCTTTATCATTGCTGCTGTTAAAAAGAATACCATCTGCATTTGGCTCATGGTAGGTGCTCACACAACACAGAATGCAATAATCGGCATTAAAACTGGCAAACGCGCAGGACTTGACACATTAACATCTATCGCTAAATGTTATTGCTACGGTTTTGCTTGGTGGCTTCCACTCCTTCTTAAACTCAACAAAGAAGGTAAATAATTTTTAAAATAACAAAAAACTCCACAGCCTTTTGGTTGTGGAGCTTTTTATTTGGAATAATTCCGCCACCGTTCGAATCACCAATATTGTAAATCTCTTTATACGAAAGAATTGGCGGAATGGCTACATATATTTTTCTGCCCAGGAGTGGATGAGCGCTGCGTAGTGTTCTGGTTCCCAGTGGAAGCTTTGACAATGGCTTGCCTTGTCAAAGAGCTCAAGCTGGGAAACGGAAGCCTTTTTAACAGCTTTAATAGGGGATGCATCCTTAAGGGTTAAACCTGTATTCTTTTTGAAAACGTGGTTTATGATAAAAAAGAATACTGGGTATATAGCTTCTGGGAGCTTGAGGAGACTTAAGATATAGTCTTCTTCTGCCCTAAATGATGAGTAAGGGCTGTCGACTATAGCGCAACGTACTTGCGAAGGCAAATCCTTGCTGCCGCAGGCAATAAGGGTAGTTGCGCCACCAAGTGAAACGAATTCACCCTCTGATTCACCAGCACCACAGTTATCAATTGCAAGGAAGTTGTATCCCATATCATGGTAGATAGGGATGTATCTTGCAAACTCAGATATGCCATTCATACGATATCCGTGAATGCCAATAGCAAACTTTTTGGATTTTTCATTACTATAAAACAAAGTTCCATGTAATCCGTTTAAATTAAG
>JAKSQX010000047.1 GCA_024403955.1 Clostridia bacterium
AAATGCTTGTGTATTTACTCCCTAATGTTCTTTGTTCAGTTTTGAAGGTGCAATATTTTTTTTGTACTTTTACATATGCACCATTAGCTCAGTTGGTAGAGCACCTGACTCTTAATCAGGGTGTCCAGGGTTCGAGTCCCTGATGGTGTACCATAAAGGCCAAGCGCGGCCTTATATGGCCCGTTGGTCAAGTGGCCTAAGACTCCGGCCTCTCACGCCGGCAACAGCGGTTCGAATCCGCTACGGGTCACCAAAAAGTAGTTGGTGCTTATGGAGATGAGGGTCCACCCGTTCCCATCCCGAACACGGTAGTTAAGCTCATTATCGCCGAAAATACTTGGAGGGCAGCCTCCTGGGAAGATAGGACGGTGCCAACACTTTTTTTGCCCTAATAGCTCAGTCGGTAGAGCACGCGGCTGTTAACCGCGGTGTCACAGGTTCGAGTCCTGTTTGGGGCGCCAAAAAAGAGAGTAACCATTCGGTTACTCTCTTTTTTTTGCTCAATCCAGGATCTAATCTGAAACACCGCAGTTACTGCCTAAAGCGTGCTCTACCGGGACTGTTTCTCTATTTTTCTATTGGTTCAAGCTCTGGGAGTGGAGTCCACTCTGGAGCAGGTTTTTCATCAAGCTTGGTTACACCATCAAATGTGATTTTAAACCTGAGAGCCTCATTTTCGAAGAACCTTACATAGAAGGTGAGGTCAGTTACATCAACAACTTCTGTAAATGTTGATTCCCAAAGTGTTCCGTCTTCTTCTTTTTCTTCTCTGGTCTTCATGTCACGAATTGTTTGAGTGTAAGCATCAAACAAACCAGGGATGTAGTCTTGAACTTCTGGATCAAAGATAAAGTCGTATGTTGCGCCTTGGAATTCACCTAAGTTTTCACTTCTTGGATCAAAGTGGTATGTATCACATTCCTCATATTCCTTATAGAACCATGAGTAGGAAATCCTGCGCATCAAGTCGTACATATCATCAGTTGAATCAACATCGTTGATGAGACTTTGGACTGCAAAGAAGCGGCCTTCGCCTGATTTTATATCTTGTCTCTGATATGCCCACCAGTTGAGATAGAAGTTTGCCTGTGCGAGTGCATTGATTTTGTATGCTGTTTCCATATTAGTTGGACCGACGCAGATGTAGTCAAGCGCTGCAAGGCTTTCTGGTGTGTCATCAATCCAGTTGATAGCAGAAACTTTTGACTCACCACTGAGTGTGCCATTGTCTACGAGATCGTTCCATATTACGCCAAGGTCGCCTATATCTGAAAATTCAAGGAGAGAAGCGCTTGTTTTGTCAGAAATAATGAAACAGTAGTTCCAATATCCATTCTTGGAGTAAATATCAAGTGTTTTGATATACTCTTTTGCTTCTTCTACAGTTTTGCAGTGAGCAGCGATATAGCGTGGAAGTTCAAACATATGAACTCTTCTTGTGCCGTTTTCGTTAGTACCTTGGAGTGAGAATTGGTCGTTGCCAGCAAAATCAACTTCACCATGTCTCATGTTGACTTCGATGTGGAGACCTTGATCGTTCATGACATCATCGCAAAGGAATGGGAGGATGTCGCGGAATTCATCAGTAATTCCTTTTTCTTTTACTTCCTCATAGTATGGTGCATACTCACGGAAGGTGTAAGCAAGGCCTATTGTCCTGTACTCATCCTCAGTTTTGTCAGTACGAACGATGTAAGCAGCCTTTCTAGCAATATTTAAGTCCATATTGCGGCCAACTATACGATGCCCGTTGCTGATTTGCTTGGTAACAGCTGTACAACCACCGTTGTCCCAGTTGTCGTTGTTGTCCTTCCAGAATTTGTCGCCAGCATCGTAGTCTACGCTCTCGTAGTTTACTTCGAAAATTCTGGAACCTTCTTCGATTTCATCTACCTTGTTGAAACTTTCCTGCTTTTCACATCCGGTAAATGTTGCGCTAAGGACAATTATTAATGCGAGGGTAATTAATAGGTATAACTTTTTACTTTTCATATTTTCCTCCATTCATAAATTTTTAGTACAACTTTATTAAACAAAAAGCAGTATTTTTTGTCAATTGATACATTACATAAAAAAAGCGTATTTTTTTGAAAATAGGGGTTGACTTTAGCGCTTTTATGTGTTAAAGTTTAAAGCGTTAAAACTTTAAAGCGTTAAAGCGCTTGGAAAGAGGAATGAAAAATGGCAATCAAAATTATCTTACTTGTAGTATATTTCGCAGTAATGATAGGTATTGGTTTCTATTGCCGTCAACATTCTACAGATGTTAATGGATTTGTACTAGGTGGACGTTCGGTAGGACCATGGCTTACGGCATTCGCTTTTGGTACATCTTATTTCTCAGCAGTAATCTTTGTTGGATACGCTGGTCAGTTTGGATGGAAATTTGGTTTGGCATCAACCTGGATAGGCCTTGGAAATGCACTTATTGGTTCACTTCTTGCATGGGCAATCCTTGGTCGTCGTACAAGAATTATGACTCAGCACCTTGATAGTGCTACAATGCCACAGTTCTTTGAGAAGAGATTTGATAGTATGACAATGAAGCTTTTGTCATCACTTATCATCTTTATATTCTTGATTCCATACACAGCATCTCTTTACAATGGTCTTTCTCGTCTTTTCGAGATGGCATTTAGCGTAGATTACACTGTTTGTATAGTAATTATGGCAGCACTTACTGCTGTATACGTTATTGCAGGTGGTTACATGGCAACTGCAATCAACGACTTTATTCAGGGTATAATAATGCTCATAGGTATCGTTGCTATTATCGCATCAGTACTTAAGATAAATGGTGGCTTCCTTGGTTCAGTTGGTGCTTTGGCACTTGTAAATGATCCTACGACATCAGATATTCCTGGCGTATTCGCATCATTCTTTGGACCAGATCCAGTTAGCCTCTTCGGTGTAATTATCCTTACATCTCTTGGTACATGGGGTCTTCCTCAGATGGTTCAGAAGTTCTACGCTATTGAGAGTGAGAAGTCAATTCATAAGGGAACAGTTATTTCAACAATCTTTGCAGTAGTAGTTGCTGGTGGTTGTTACTTCCTTGGCGGTTTTGCTAGACTTTTCCCAGTTGATGTTGCAACAGTAGGCTTTGATGCAATTATCCCAAAGATGCTCTCAAATCTTTCACCAATCCTTATTGGTATTACTTTGATTCTTGTAATGTCAGCTTCAATGTCAACATTATCTTCACTTGTTTTGACATCAAGCTCAACACTTACACTTGACTTTATCAAGCCATTGATTCTTGATAATAAGAAGTCTTCAGAAAAGATAGAACTCGCAATTATTAGAGTTTTCATCGCAGTATTTATTGTTATCTCTGCAATTATCGCTGTACTTCAGTACAAGTTTAACGTTGCATTCATCGCTCAGCTTATGGGTCTTTCATGGGGTGCTCTTGCAGGTTCATTCCTTGCACCATTCCTTTACAGCCTGTACTGGAAGGGCACAACAAAGGCAGCTTGCCTTACAAGCTTTGCTTGGGGCTCACTCCTTATGCTTGCAAACATGTTATTCAAGAGTGCATTCCCAGCTATCCTTCAAAGCCCAATTAACTGTGGCGCACTTGCAATGATCGGTGGACTTATTATTGTTCCTATCGTAAGCCTTCTTACAAAGGCTCCATCAGAGGAGAAGGTTACATCTGTATTCAGCTGCTATGACAAGAAGGTTATGGTTCCAATCACAGATGCACTTTCTGAAGGAGAAGATTAACAAACAGATATAGATGTGTTAACATATCGAGCGTGATAGAGGCGC
>JAKSQX010000048.1 GCA_024403955.1 Clostridia bacterium
TTTTCATCTGATGGTAGAGGGATGTATATATCATTAACATTTACATCAGATAGCAATTTGTAGTTTCCAGCATCAGTTGGGAGTTTATTATCGTCCTCCCAGTTATCATGCCAACCAACTCCGCCATTTGCTTGCTCTAAATCTTTATCTCTAAGTTCTGCCATTATTGTTACCTCCTCTTAAGGTTTCAAACTTTCATCTGTTGGAGTGACAATAATTTTGCCACCCAATTCTTCCTCTGGAGAAGTGGCAGCAACTGGTGCTGGGCCAGACTTAAGTACTGGCTTTGTAATATTTTTAATTCCCTTGCCTATCTTTTTGAGGAAATCTTGCCAACCGTTTAAATCTGATCCTGCTGGGTCTACTCCACCGTTTACTTCGTTTAATTCTTTTTCATTGAGTTCTTTCATTTCTTTTGACTCCTTTCAAGTTTAGTTGTCTGACACTTCTTTATACGAAGGAATTGGGAAAATGGCTACAAAAAATTTAATCTCAAAGAATAAGTGCGAAGAATAGGACTTTGAGTGTGCTAATATATAGACAAGGGAAATTTCAACAATGAGCGTTATTCAACCAAGTGCAAAGGAAAATCCCCAGTTCAGTATCGAACTGAACTGGGGTATTAGGCCTTTTTTTAGTGTCTACTTTTAGTTGACATTTTCAGAAAGGTGCTCTTTTTGTTTTATGCTTTAAGAATGGTCGTGTACATGTTTAACAAGATCAACAACTTTGCTTGAATAACCCCACTCATTGTCGTACCAAGCGAGAAGTTTAACGAAGTGGTCGTTGAGCATGATACCTTCGAGCGAGTCGAAGATGCATGTTGCTGAGTGAGAACGAAGGTCTGAGGATACTACTGGTTCATCGAGGTACTCGATAATACCTTTGAATGAACCTTCAGATGCCTCCTTCATAGCAGCACATATCTCTTCATATGTTGTTGGTGTCTCAAGGAGAATTGTCATGTCGACAATTGAGACATCATTTACAGGCACACGGAAGGACATACCAGTGAGTTTGCCCTGAAGCTCTGGGATTACAAGTCCGCAGGCTTTTGCAGCACCTGTTGTTGAAGGGATGATGTTATTGATTAAAGAACGTCCTGTACGCCAGTCACGGCCAGCTCTTGCATCTACAGGCTTCTGCTTTGATGTTGAGGAGTGAATGGTTGACATGAGGCCCTCTTTGATGCCGAACTTGTCATTCAAAACCTTTGCCATTGGAGCAAGGCAGTTTGTTGTACAAGAAGCATTTGAGACAACGTCATATGAAGGATCATATGTCTCATTGTTTACGCCTATTACGAATGTTGGCATGTCATCTTTTGCTGGCGCTGTGACGATTACTTTCTTTGCGCCGCCAACAAGGTGCTGACCTGCCGTCTCTTTTGTTAAGAACGCGCCTGTGGATTCAATTACATACTCTGCGCCACAGTCGCGCCAAGGAATCTCAGAGAGTTCACTGTAGCTGAACACAGTAATCTTTTTACCATTAACTACAAGCTTGCCATCCTCTGCTTTAATGTCGCCAGGGAAATTGCCAAAGATACTGTCGTACTTAAGTAAATATGCCATATACTCGGGGTCTGCGTTTCTAAGATTAATACCACAGATTTCAAACTCATCACTGCGCTCGCAGAGGATACGGAATACTACTCTACCAATACGACCAAAACCATTAATTCCAACTTTAATCATAGTCAGTCTCCTTTCCCGTTTGACGTGATTATATAATGTTGTTCTGTTAATTGCTACAATAGTTTAAAACTTGTCAAAGACTGTTAAAACTAAAACAAGAAAGCACCTCGAAGAGGTGCTTTCTTTTATCCAATTATTAAGTGTAGCAGGAGTAGTGTTAACAAGAATCCTATGTTAAAAACAGTGAATACTAAAAGTAACTTACCCTTAGTAGCATTGAACTCATGTGCATATATTTTATATGCAATTAGATTTGCCATTGAGGCAATCAAAGTTCCAAGGCCGCCGATGTTAACACCGAGGATTATGTCACAGTAGTTGTCACTGAATCCTGTGATCATCATAGCTGCAGGAACGTTTGAAATAATTTGAGAGGCGAGTATGCCACAGAGGATCTCTCTACCTGAGATTATTCTCTCAAAGAAACCTGAGATAGCTGGCATAGCCTGAAGATTACCTATGAGGACGAAGAAGGAGATAAAGGTCAAAAGAAGGAAATAGTCGACACCACGGAAGGTCTTGCCCAATACGTCCCTTCTATCCACTTCTACAGCAGCTCCCACTGAAGGAATACTTGAGGATGAAAAGAAAAATCCAATAACAAACAGAATTACAAATGACAACAGCCAATAAGGGAAGAGCAGATGCACAAACTTTAAGAAGCTTAATCCTGAAACAGAAAAGGCATAGATGTTATGTGGCGCACCAAAAGGTTGAAGCATACAACCGAGGTTTGCTGCAATAGCCTGTAATGAGATTATAGGAATAAGTAAATCCTCTCTCTTAATCTTCCTAAGTGCTCCAATTGCAAACGGTACGAAAGTCAAGAGACTTATGTCATTTGTAATTATCATAGAGAAGAAGAAACAGGAGAAGACAAGTATGAAGTAGAGCTGTCGAATATTCTTAACATGTAATAGCAGTTTACTTACAAGCAAGTCAAATATGCCCATTGCTTTTAAGAACTGTACAACTACCATCATAACGAGAAGAATTCCTAGAGTCTTCCAGTCGATATATGAAATTGATGGTACAGCAAAGAAACAGGAGACAATTGCAAGAAGAGTAGCGATACAGAACACTGTTTCTTTCTTAAAAAACTTAATCATTAAATCACCGCTAAGAATTATAGCACAAAGAAACCCTCTATGGTATAATCAAATAGGTGATTTTTATGAGCAAAGAAAACAAAACAAATGTGATGCGTGTCCTGGATCAGAAGAAGATTCCATACACCGAGCACTTCTATGAGGGGGTAGTCTCCGGTATGGATGTCGCAGAATATCTCAATGAGGATCCAGCAAGATGCTTTAAGACCTTAGTAACAGTAGCACCGTCAAAAGCACACTATGTCTTCATCGTCCCTGTAAACGCCACCTTGGACCTCAAGAAGGCGGCAAAAGCAGTGGGAGAGAAAAGTATCAGTATGATAAAACAAGACGAGCTTTTGCCCCTCACAGGCTACGTCCACGGTGGCTGCTCACCAATCGGCATGAAAAAGCAGTTCAAAACGATAATCGACGAAACAGCTATAGATAAAACAATATTCATCTCTGCTGGAAAGATAGGGTATCAAGTAGAACTCAAATATGATGACCTTAAGAAGGTAATCAGCCTTAGGACAGCAGACCTAATTGAAGAACTAAACTTAAAGAAATAAGCAAAATAAAAGAACCCCAAAGG
>JAKSQX010000049.1 GCA_024403955.1 Clostridia bacterium
CAAAGGTGATTAAATATGGATAGGTTTTATGATATTAAACATGCAAAGAATACAAGGGATTTTTATGGGTTAGAAAACAGGGAAGGTAAGACAATTAAAACCCATGATTACGTACGTTCTTGTACTCTCGATAAGCTAAAGAAGAAGGATATAGAGAAACTCAAGAACATCAAGCTTGTCATCGATCTTCGTGATGCAGATGAGGTGGAGGAGAAGCCTGACAAGGTAAAAGACTTTACAGTCTATAAAAATATGCCAGTTTTCTCTGAAACAACTGTTGGCGTATCTCTTGGAACTAAGAGCATATCTACACTGGATCAACTCCCTGATATGTGCGAAATATATCGTAACATGGTGCTTGGCGAGGATTCTATTGAACACATTAGCAACATCTTTAATGAGATAGTTAATGCTGACGGAGCTGTTCTTTGGCACTGCTCTGAGGGTAAGGACAGGTGCGGAGTTATAAGTGCACTCTTCCTCTCAATCCTCGATGTTCCATATGAGACGATTATGGAAGACTATATGGCGACGAACCTCGTGCCGTCAAAGAACAAGGCGCGTTACTACAAGTTAATCCTGCTCGCGACGCGCGACAAGAGAAAGGCAGATGCGATTCTGCCGTTCTTCGAAGCGCGCGAGGAGTTCCTTAACGCGGCCTTTGACGGCATCAACGAAAAGTATGGCAGCGTCGACATTTATCTTCGCGATGCCATCGGCATAACTTCAGAAATAAAAGAAGCACTCAAGGCAAAGTGCTTAGAATAGAAGGTATAAATATGGATTTATCAATGCTTATGAAGGGAAAACAAGCTTGGGAGACATTCAAACAGAATCATCCTAAGTTCCCAGATTTCTTGAATTACATTAAAGCAAAGGGTCTCCCTGTTGATTCGGAGATCAACATAACTATTACATATCCAGATGGACAGAACGTAAAATCAACAATCAAAGTTAAACCTGAGGATACTCAGCTTCTCAACATGCTTCAGGGCTTAATGGGTTAATTATGGAAAAGACACTTCTTTATTATCTGATAATAGTCAATGTCGTTACATTTATTCTATTTGGAATAGATAAGTGGAAGGCAAAGAGGCACGCCTGGCGCATACCGGAGGCCACGCTGCTAGGCCTTGCCATAGCAGGGGGCTCGGCTGGCGCCCTTCTTGGAATGCTTGCCTTCCACCACAAGACAAAACATAAAAAATTCACTTGTACAATCCCAGAAATACTGATTGTACAAGCGGTGCTTATAGTGCTATACTTTACTCAAAGATAAAAGGAGGTACACTTATGGGACTTTTTGATCCAATTAGGGATAAAGATGGAAACGTAGAACACCTTTTTGATGAGCCTCTCTTTGATGAGGATGATGATTTTGTAGACGAGCTTGAAATACTCGATATGATTTTTGATGATTAAAAAAGACCGCCGAAAGGCGGTCTTCTTTTATTTCATATTCTCGTCTACAACAAGCTTAAGTGAATCAACTGCTATAGAGAGTTTTTCAAGGTCATCTTTGATTTTGTTAAACTCTTCTTTTTCTGAGTCACTCACAACTCCGTCAACACAGATTGCACGGATTCGTTCACCTTGGCCTTTGATATTGTCGAGGGCAACGCTGATCTCAAGAGCTATGCGAGTGAGATCCTTGACCTCGACCTCAGGCACATCCTTAAGACCTATTGGGCACTCGTGCGAGCAGTAGTAGTTACGGAGGTCGGCTCTGCCATATGCCTCGGACATAGCGAGCACGTGGTCAGGCTGAAGCCTTGTGTCACCATTCTCAAGTTTCTCAAGTGTACTAGGGGAGATACCTATAAGTTCACTTGCTTTTTCTCTCGAGAGGTCCAACTCCTCCCTTGCTAACTGATATACAGTCTTGTCATCTTTAACGGACATTCTACCCATACTGGTCCCTCCGAATTAATAAATACATTTATATAATAACACAAAGAAATCTATTTCGCCAATTTTTACGAAATAGACCAAATTAACCCTCCAACATATCTATGGTGAACCACTCTCAAAAAGAACATAATGTAGCCGTAAGGAGGACGTGAATATGAAAAAGTTACTTACAATTTTCGCAACAATCACTTTAGTTGCAGTAGCAATTTGCGGAATCACAACATACAAAGCAAAGGCTGCAATGAATGTAGCGGATCACGCAACAGACAACATTAGAACTCTTGGCGCAGCTCTTGTAGATGCATCAGCCAGCAAAGAGATCTATCAGATAACAAACGTAGAAGTAAAACATGAACTCAAGGCTATCGGCGTAATTGAAGCATACGAGCTTGAGTACGCAGGAACAGATGAGATTATCAGCTCAAAGGAAAAGCTTGGACTCAAGCTCCCTGGCTCAGAGTACAAAATCACCTTAATCTACAACGGCGTAATCAAAGCAGGATACGACCTCAACCAGGCAGAGATAACAGTGGACAATGAAAACAAGAAAATCACTGTTAAACTCCCAGAGGCAAAGATCCTTCAGAACGATATCGACCTTTCAAACCTTAAGACAATCCAAGACACTTCATTTATGAGCAAACTCATAAATCCAATCCAGTCAGACACAGTGACGAACAGACTTAAGGAAATTGAAAAGCAGGAGCTTGACACTGCACTTAACAGAGATGACATCCTTCAGAAGGCAGAAGACAACGTAAAGGACATCATCACTGGCACACTTAGCAAAACAAACTACGAAGTAATCTTTGAGGGGTGATACAAATATGACCCCTAAGAAAAGAGTAGAGTTAATAAGACTTAAAGAAAAAATAGACAACCAGAAAGAATATAGTAAAGAACTTGGCGTAGATGTCAAAATGGTAAGGAGACAGAACAATGAATAATGACTATAACAATAAACGCAGAATGTACGGTATCCTCGCAGTCCTTTCGGCAATCCTCTTCATCAGCCCAGTAGACTTAATGACAGGCCTCCAGGTCGATGATATCGGATACCTACTCACCACAATCATCACAACAATTCTTAACTTCAAAATGGCACAGCCACCTAAAAACTACCAGGAGGTAGACAACTAACATGGGATTTCTTTGGACAGTAATTGGCATAGCTTTAGTAATAGCTTTCTTCGATTTCTTTGTCGTAGCAATTAAGCTTACTATCAAGTTTTGGCTTGCTTTCATTATAATCTCCCTAGCGATCAAATTGATTGCAAAAATCCTATTTCTCTAACCCCAAAACGAGAAATTTAAGGGAAGCGTCTCGAAAGAGGCGCTTTTCTTAT
>JAKSQX010000005.1 GCA_024403955.1 Clostridia bacterium
GAGCCTGTAGTTGAGACTAATGAAGAAAACAAGGCTTCAGAGGAAAAGAAACCTAAGAAAGAAAAGACACCAAAACCAAAGAAAGAAAAAGCACCTAAGAGAAAGAAAGGTGAGCTTCAACCTGCGCAGCCAAGACAGGATTCGTGATGTCGTATTAGTAGTAATTCTAATTGCACTTGGAGTGCTTGTTAGAAGTACTTTAAGCGCTTCATATCTTATTGATATGGATAGCTTCTATTACGCAAGAAAGACTGCAGAATATCTGCAAAATGGTCTGCCAAATAGTTTGTTTATGCTAAGAACATCAGACCCACTGATGAGCTTGCCAACTGATGGAAGCGACCCGTTAGTTCTTAATGGGTTATCAGTACTTGGCGCTGTTGTTGGAAAACTATTTGGACTTTCCGCAAATACTGTTAATATGAGGCTCGGTACGTTTGTATCGAGCCTTTTGGCAATTCCTGCTTTTATATTTGTAAAGCGTAGGACAAACTCACTCGGTGGCTTTGCCGCTGGTGGGCTTTTAGCTGTAGCTTTACCATTCGTAATTCATACATGTACAGGAGTATATGACACTGATATGGTGCTTGGAGTTCTGCCAATGTGTTTCTTCGCATTTGGTATTGAAGGTATTCTAAGTGATTCCAGAAAAGGTGCTATAGTTAACAGCATTTTTGCTGCATCGTCCTGTGCGTTAATCTCATGTTTTTGGACTATGTACTATGCATATTTTTATCTTTTCGTAATATGTGCATTGTTCCTAGCAATTAGGATGCGCAAGTGGTTGTCCCTTGCTTTAACGACAGTTCTTTCTATTTTATTTACTTTGCCAATCCACGGCCTTGAAACATTTTCTGACCTTTCGAGTATTTTTAAGGCTCTTTTTTCTTTGTCATCAACTACATCGGTTGAGAGCAAAGGTGTGTTTGCCTATGTGAGTGAGATGAGAGGATTACCACCACTTGAAACGGTATCTTACCTTGGTGGATTCTTTGTTTTGGCATTTGCGGTTTTCTCTATTGTTTATTTGATAATCAAAAAAGAGAGATCATTGTGGGTGATTATACCTTGGCTTGTTGTGGGAGTTGCACTCGGTACTAAGAGCGGTAGATTTTTGGAGATTGCTGTTATTCCACTTTCAGTTTTATGTGGTCTTGGCATTGGCAAGTTGAAAGACTGGAAGGTAGTGATTGCTTCTATCATAGCTGTCGCCTTACTGGTTTATCCAGTTTTCAATGCTGTTGATACCTTGAAAAATATTGAACAACCTGTAAGTGAGGACTTGGTTTTTGGAACTGAGTACCTTGTATCTCATTCTCCTGATGATGCTGTCGTTGTCTCCTGGTGGGATCTGGGCTATTTCTATCAGTATATGGGTATTCGCTCTATTGTTGATGGCGGAATACCTGAAGTGGCCAAATATGAGGTCATAGCGGATATGCTGGCACAGAAGGATACACATTTGATCAAGACATATATTTCAAAGCTAGTTAAAGAAGATGTTCCAGTTTATTTGGTAATTACGGACGATATGCTAGATAAAACTCAAGCAATGAGTTATTATGGTAACACTAAAATTAATTACGACTCAATTATTTATACTCTGTTTTATGGGGATGAAGATGTGGAGAATCTTGAATACATCTTCAGTAATGATTCGGTTTCAATTTGGCGAATATTACTCAAATAGCAACTATAAGTATCGCGGAGCCCATATGCCATTTGAGCATAAGCTTGGATACATTAAATGCAATTATGTCAAATTAATAAATAGTAACAAATAGGTTTGACTTTTTGGATGTATTTAGATATAATAATGCTCGCGTTTAAACTTAATATTTTAACGAGTTTGGCTTTATGGAGAAGTACCCAAGAGGCCGAAGGGGCTCCCCTGCTAAGGGAGTAGGTGCAGTAATGTACGCGGGTGTTCAAATCACCTCTTCTCCGCCAAAAAAAGAGTAGTCATTTGACTACTCTTTTTTTTATCTATTTAATTTTGTGTTTAGTTGTAGTTTAGAATTCAAGTGTGTCGATTTTTTGGATGAGCTCTTTGAATCTGCTTAAGTAGTAGTCATGAGCTTCCTGTCTCCCAGGGGAGAGTTCGAGGCCCTGCTTGTATACTCGACGAAGGAGACGGGTGTAGCAGAGGAGAGCTGCCTTGTCATATACTTCTTGGATGCGTGCTTCATCATCTGTCTCTAAGTAGTCCTTTAAGAACTCGTGGTAGTAATCTTTTGAAATCTCATAAGAGAAGCCCATGAAGTTCTCGACGAAGGTTGGATCCAACTCACCGAAGCCAACATATGACATGTAGATGCCAGCGAGTTCGGCGATTGGATGACATGTTGAGAGTGTATCCATATCGATGAGGAAAGGCTCGCTGCCCTGCATCATGATGTTGCCTGTGTGGAAGTCACCGTGAATCATAGTGCCGGTGTCAGGGAGATCAACAATAAGCCTTGTGATTTTGTCTGTGAGCTCTGGGTCATCATGAGCTATACCACCAGAAATCCATTCCTGAATCTCATCCTTGAAGTTAGGAAGGTCAATACCTTCGCATGTGGTGCTGTGGATTGTGCGGGCGAGGTCGGCCATAATCTTCGCGTAGTATTTGGCTCTGCTTGTGTCCTTTGCGATGAGTGCGGAGATTGGGGACGAGTCGAGGAGCTCAAATACGGAGCCGTAGTGGTCGCCGACCTGAACAATACCAAAGGAGATGGCAGTTGGAATACCTGCGACAAAGGCAGAACGGGCGAGATATGTCTCACGCTCGATGTCTTTGAAGGTATTCTTCTCGTTGTATACCTTGAGAATGATTTCATCATTGTAGCGGTAAACTGTACCCTTGGCACCCTTGCCGATTATCTCACAGCCCTCAACGCTGTACTCTTTGAATTTCTTGTAGCGCTCTTTGTCTATTGTAAATGTACCAGGCCAGATGAAGTTGATGTGCTGGATAAATTCCTTGTATGCACCAGTTCTGTTGAGGTCAAGCTCAAGGGCCTCGGCAACCTCCTTGTAGTACCAGAGGTGCTTATCAGGGTCATGCTGATGGAAGAGTTGCCAAATGTCTTCGCCTTTCTCTGCATATCCACTTGCAAGTGAACGGATGTTAGCGAGTTTGTCGCCGAGCCAGAGCATCTTAACGCCCATGTCATCAGTATTTCGAAGAACAACAAGGGATTCCTCTTTGCGCATTTGCCAGGTATCTTCTTTTGGAAGACCATGGTATTTGTTCTCAGTCTCAGTCGCAACAAGACTTGCAACACGCTTGCCGAATTTTTCATTAATCTCGTCAATAGTACCGTCAGTATCTTCAACTACATCATGAAGAATACCGGCAGTCATGACCTCAATGTCATCTGTCATTGTTGAGATTATTTGCGCAACTTCCATCGGATGAAGAATATATGGGACCTTACGTCCTTTTCTATATACTCCTTGATGCTTTTCAGTTGCGTAGATGATTGCTCTTTCGAGAACGTTCACTTCATCACTACCTATTTTAAAGTATGTATTAATTTTACTTTAAACTGCGTATTTTAACAAGAGCCCAAATAGGTTATAATATTTAAGTGATATTTAAGTTTATGTGTTTATATTTACGTTGTAGTTATTTTTTTGATGTTTGAAAGGTGTAAACATGCGTGTACTTATTGTTGAGGACGAGGTTCGTCTTGCAGAAGCTCTTGGAGAAATAATGAAAGGTCAAAGATACACTGTCGATATCGTTAACGACGGTGAGGATGGTTATGACTATGCCATGAGTGATGTCTATGACGTTATTGTCATGGACGTAATGCTGCCTAAGATGAACGGCTTTGATATCGTTCGCAAGATGCGCGAGGAAAAGAATCAAACACCTGTAATCATGCTCACAGCAAAAGATGACACAGCTGACAAGATAAAAGGTCTCGACTGCGGTGCGGACGACTATCTGACAAAGCCGTTTGTACCTGGCGAACTCCTCGCACGTATCCGTGCCATATCTCGTCGCCAGGGCGAAGTGGTAATGGATGAGCTTTTGTTTGAAGACCTTGTTTTGAACCTTTCAAATTACACTGTGTCATGTGGAAAGAATAGCATCAATTTAGGCCCTAAGGAATTTGATATCCTTAAGATTTTGATGTCTAATCCTAATATCATAGTTTCTAAAGAGGACTTACTTGTTAAGGTATGGGGTGCTCTTTCAGATGCCGAGGATAACAATGTTGAGGTATATATCTCATTCCTTAGAAAGAAGCTTGCACATATTAAGTCCAAGACAGTTATCGCCACTGTTAGAAAAGTTGGATATCGTCTGGAGGTGGAAGCTTGCTAAAGAAACTTAGAAAGCAGTTTATCCTCTCAAGTCTTATTCCTATTTTTCTGGTAATTGTTTTTGCATTTTTTGCCCTTACACTTATAACTTACAGCTATGAGCGCTCCCAGACGGTTAGTGCTTTACGCGCAGTTCTTGAGGGAAATATTAATGTAGCATTTTTCCCAAGTGAGGAACTTGTAAAGAACTTGCCGAGTGGAGCAGGCCCAAGTAAAGAGTACAATGAGGAGCGTTTAAGTTCTGTGGAGTTAATTGCTCTTGTTGATAGTGATAGAAATGTTGCAATTTGGGAATCATCCGTATATTCGGATATTGATGAGTCTGATGCAAAAGAACTAATCTCAGAAGCCCTTGATGGAATCGATAAAACTAAAGGAAAAGAATTAGTAGGTCTGATTGCGGGTGAGAACCTTAGATATCTCGCAATTTCAACTGATAATGGTTATAAAATCGCTTTCTCAGATAGATCTTCTGAGATAGATACTATTTTGTTTATGTTGCGTGTATTTGCAATTGTAGGTGTGGCTATTATGGGTCTTTTGTTCCTCATTGCAGATTATATGGCACGTAAAGCGATTGAGCCTGTTGAAAAGTCTTGGAATGAACAGAACAGATTCGTCGCAGATGCATCTCATGAGCTCAAGACACCACTTACAGTTATCCTTGCCAACATGGATATCATGCAGGCAAATAAAGATTCAACTGTCTGGGAACAGAACAAGTGGATTGAGAATACAAAGTCTGAGGCTACGCGCATGACTGACCTTGTTAATGACATGCTCTTCCTTGCTCGTTCAGATGCTCATGTTGATCAGTCATACAACTTCCAGGAGATTAATTTCTCTCATGTAGCAGAGGATTGTGTTTTGTCTTTTGAATCTGTTGCTTTTGAGAAGGGTATTGACCTCTCATCAAACATTCCACTTGATTTGTTTGCAACAGCCGATGAGGCTCGTATCAAACAGGTAATGATGGTTCTCATCGACAATGCGATAAAATATGTAAGTGACAAAGGTAGTATATTTGTCACAGCGGAGGGTAACCAGAGACAGGTTAAGTTCTCTGTTTCAAATACAGGAGACCCTATTCCTAAGGAAAAACAGGCGCATCTCTTTGAGCGCTTTTATAGAGTAGATGATTCACGTGCACGTGAGAAGGGCGGATATGGCTTAGGCCTTGCCATAGCGCAGAATATCATGGAGGCACATGGAGGCACGATAGGACTAGAGTATTCAAATGAGAAAGGCACCTGCTTCGCTATCACTTTGCCTTTGAAACAAGCCAAAAAAAGATAAATGTGTATTATTGGGCATATATATTTTACTGTACTTGATATTTGATGTTCATAGGTGATATAATTGTCCGGTGCAAAAGATCGAAAGGAGTAATATGTTATGAAAGCTTTTTTTAAGGACATCCTCAATTCAGTTCTTAAGTCAATCAAAGACGGTTTCGTTCAGGGTGTAACAGAAGGCATTAAGGAAGGTATTAAGGAGAACGTTAAGGCTCCTACAAAGAAAGCAGTAAATGCTCTCTTCACACTTCCAAAGCAGATGCTTAGCTAATCTTATAGAAAAGGCTGGAACTTCGTTGTTCCAGCTTTTTTATTTAGGAGGAAATCATGGAATTTATACTTGAGAATGATGACATGCGAGTTGTTATAGACTCGCACGGTGCAACAATAAAAGAAATTATATTTGACGGAGATAATATGATTTGCCGTCCGCCTTACGCTGCGTCTGTAATAGGCCGTATCGCTGGTCGTATCTCTCATGGCAAATTTACTCTCGACGGTGTCGAGTATAATTTGCCAAAGAATGAGAACGACAACCAGCTCCATGGAGGCCATGAGTTTGACCGTCAGGCGGACTGGGATGGTTCACAGTTTGGTGACACTATCGCTTTAAAATATCACAGCCCAGATGGCTCAAATGGATTCCCTGGGGACTTGGATGTTGGAGTTCTCTATTCTCTCTCTAAGGACAACGAACTTAGAATTAACTATGTTGCAACATCAAATAAGAATACAATTCTCAATATGACTAATCACGCATACTTTAATCTCAACGGAGAGAGTAGTGGGGAGGATGTTTCTAACCATATTCTTGAAGCGGATGTTTCAAAGTACGTTCCTCTAAATTCTGATCTCACACCTACTGGGGAGCTTATTGAAGTATCTGATGTGTTTGATTTGAGAGAGGGAAGATGTATCAAAGATGCCGTAGAATCAAGTAATTCTCAGTGCGTACTTGCGAAGAGTGGCTTCGATCATGCCTTTGTTTTTAACGATTGTAAAGACTTTAACCTTTACACTAATGATGTTGTACACTCAGCTTTTCTCTCTTGCCCTGATAAAAGACGCGTAGTTACAATGAAAACTGACTATCCTTGCTTTGTATGCTATACAGGAAATCAGATGAAGGAGGGGCCTCATATGGGAGTTTGCCTTGAGGCACAGCTTTTACCTGATGCGATAAATAAAAATGGCTTTGGAAGTATTGTGCTCGAGGCTGGAAAAATGTATAATCACTTCGTTAGTTACAAATTTGGATTCTTGAGAGGAGAATAATTATGAGTTATCCATATGTGTTCATCCACGGCATGCTTGGCTTTGGACAGGACGAAAAAGTTAATGACTTTATGCCTTATTGGGGCATGCTCGCTGGCGACCTTGCAGGAATGATCCGTGCAAATGGTGGCGAAGCTTGCGCTCCAACAATCTCATCTCTCGGATCTGCTTGGGACCGTGCATGTGAAATCTATGCACAGCTTGTTGGCGGAACTGTAGACTACGGTGAAGTTCATTCAAAGAAGTATGGCCATGCACGCTTTGGTCGTACATATGACAAACCACTCGTTCCAGGTTGGAGCAGTGAGAAGAAGATTCACATCCTCGGCCATTCATTCGGTGGCGCAACAGTTCGTATGTTTGCAAGCCTTATGGCAAATGGTGCAAAGGAGGAAGTTAAAGCTTCAGGTAAAGACGTATCACCATTCTTTGAGGGTGGTAAGGGTGACTGGATTCAGTCTGTAACAACAGTTGCTGGTCCTCATGATGGCACAACAGTAATCGGTGCTATTGGTCCTCTTCTCCCAATTCTTAAGGTTTTGACATTCTTCGGATTTGCTGGTGTTCTCGGTAACACACCTGGTAACAAGTTCTATGATATGTGCCTTGATCAGTGGGGCATTACATCTAACCCTAAGGGTAAGTGCGATTTCAAGAAGATGCTCAATATCCCTGGAATTATGAAAGCAATGAACACAGATGATAACCTCTACTTTGATCTCTCACTCAAGGGTGCTCGTGAGATCAACAAGATTATCGGTCTTGATAAAGATGCTTACTACTTCTCAATTTCAACAAGCAACTCAATGGCTACTGTAAACGGTAATCAGAGAATGAAAGCATCTTCATTTGTACCATTCTGGCTCACAGGTAACCTCGTTGGTTCTTGTAAGCATGACAGAACAATTGATGAGGATCTTGATCCATTGTGGCTTGAGTCTGATGGTTGCTCAAATACACTCTCAGCTCTTCATCCTTCAAATCAGCCATATGTTTATTACTATGATTCAAGAAACAACCTTGAACGCGGTATTTGGAATGTAATGCCTGTTTACCAGGGCGACCATATGGATGTTGTCGGTGGTTCTATCCGTGCAGTTGTTACTCCTTACTATGTAATGAACTACTACAGAGAGTACTTCAAGATGCTCGATAGTCTTAAATAAAATGAATAGACTGTGATTATTCACAAAAAAGTCGTGTCCTTTTCTATTTGGACACGGCTTTTATTTTTGTGCAATTTGTCTTATAATATAAAACGTCCTTAAAAATGAAATATTTTTAAAAATGTAATAACATTCGGAGGTTATTCAAAATGAGCATTAAGAAGAACTTTTCTTACAAAGATCCTAACTGTAACGAAATGATGCTCCGCGGTAGCTTTAGAACACAGGGCTACGACTGGTGGTGGCATTCACTTACAGCTGTAAACCACAAGACAGGCGAAGAGAAGCCTTTCTATGTTGAGTTCTTTATCTGTAACCCAGCTCTTGCTGAGGATCAGCCAGTTCTTGGTCAGCTTCCAGCAAACAAGGCTGCAGGCAAGAAGCCATCATATCTTATGGTTAACGTTGGTACATGGGGTGCTGACAAGAAAAAGCAGCTCCACCGTTTCTTCCCATGGAAGGACGTTAAGTGCCACAAGAATGCTCCATACAGCATCGCTGCTGGCGACTGCTATTGTGATGACTACAAGACATATGGTACTGTAGCTCTTTCAGAAGACGAAGTAGCTGCTCATCCAGAGTATATGTGTGACGCGGGTTCAATCTCTTGGGACATCAAGATGGACAAGAAGATTGCTTGGAACGTAGGTTACGGCACAAGCTGGCTCATGAGACGTCTCAACGCTTTTGAGATGTACTGGCATGCTGAGGGTATGAAGACTCTCTATTCTGGTACTATCGTTCTTGACGGCGAAATCTATGACATCATTCCTGAGCGTTCATACGGTTATGCTGATAAGAACTGGGGTTCTAACTTCACAACACCTTGGGTATGGCTTTCATCTTGGGATCTTACATCTAATATCACAGGTAAGAAACTTGAGAATTCTGTATTCGATATCGGTGGTGGCGCTCCAAAGGCATTTGGTATCCGCTTCCCACGTAAGCTCCTCGGTGGTTTCTACTATGAGGGCCAGCCATATGAGTTTAACTTCTCTAAGCTTTGGACTCTTTCAACAACTAAGTTCGAAGGCTATGAGACAGACGACGAGATCGTATGGCACGTAGATCAGAAGACAATCAAGGGACGTCTTATCACAGACATCCGCTGCAAGAAGGAAGATATGCTTCTCATCCAGTATGAGTCTCCAGACGGAAAACTTCGTCATCAGAGACTTTGGAACTGTGGCGCTGGTTACGGCGACCTCAAGCTCTACAAGAGAAAACTCTTCGGCTTCAAGCTTATTGATGATATGCACGCTGAGCATATTGGTTGTGAGTACGGTGAGTACGATCATCCAGATGCATATGTTAAGGCATAATTGAATTAAATAATTAAGGTGGGCTTTTGCCCACCTTTTTTATTTTATGCTATTAAGTTTCTTTTTATACTGTTTCCACTCTGGCATATACCTTGTGAGGATTGCTTTGAAGTCTGCACTGTGGTTTGGAACTACAGTGTGTGCGAGTTCATGGAGGATGACATACTCAAGGCATTCGACTGGATGCTCGGCAAGGCGAACGTTGAGCCAGATTTTCTTTGTCTTTGTGTTGCAGGTGCCCCAGCGAGACTTCATAGCCTTGCTCTGCCACGAACTGCAGTGTAGATCTGTGTAGGACTCCCACTGTGGGAGAAGTATCTCTACGCGCTCAGTGAGCTGGTCTCTGTACCACTCTTTGACAAAACTTTCCTTCTGTTCTTGTGTACAGCCCTCTCTGACGATGAGTGTGGCCGTTTTGTAGCCATCTTCGTTAACTTGCTCAGTTGGAGTTAAACTGTATCTAGTGTCCTCTAGGACAACGAGAGAGTAGAGCTCTCCCCAGATAGGAATAATGTCGCCTGTGTCATATGTTGGCTCGGCTGTTACGGGAGTGTCTTTTATCTTCTCGACATTCTCCATAATCCATTCAGCTCGTTCATCGACAAACTTCATTATTTCTTTGTCAGTGACATAGAGTGGCGCAGTCACTAAAACCTCCCCAAGGGGAGGCTTTACGTATATGTGCATATTCTTAATTCTTTTCTTTTCTACCTTGATGGGTATGTCGCCGAGAATTAAATTCATTTAATAAGTGAAACTCCTGTCATCTCTTCTGGCTGTGGAAGGCCAAGGATTTTGAGAATAGTTGGGGAGAGGTCGCAGAGTTTGCCACCTTCACGGAGCTCGACGTTACCGCAACCGATTACGGCAAATGGCACAGCATTTGTTGTGTGAGCAGTGAATGGAGAACCGTCAGGTTCATACATCTTATCTGCATTGCCGTGGTCGGCGGTGAGGAGAATTGCTCCGCCCATCTTTTCAACTGCGTCCTCAAGACGGCCAACACATGTGTCGACTGTCTCAACAGCCTTTACGGCTGCCTCGAATACGCCTGTGTGGCCTACCATATCACAGTTTGCATAGTTTATGATAATGACATCATACTTGTTACTTAAAACGGCCTCAACGAGCTTGTCAGTAACTTCTGGTGCACTCATCTCTGGCTTTAGGTCATATGTTGTTACTTTTGGACTTGGGATGAGGATTCTGTCCTCGCCCTCGTTTACTGTCTCAACACCACCGTTGAAGAAGAAGGTTACATGAGCATACTTCTCTGTCTCTGCGATACGAAGCTGAGTCATATTATTCTTTGCTAGGTATTCGCCAAGAGTGTTGTTTAAGTTCTGTGGCTTGAAGGCAACCTCAACGTTAGGCATTGTAGCATCATACTGTGTCATGCATACGTATGTAACAGGGAAGTATGTGTGCTCAAAGCCGTCAATTTGTGGATCAACAAATGCACGGGTAATCTCACGTGCACGGTCAGGGCGAAAGTTGAAGAAGATGATACTGTCATTTTCTTTGATTCTGCCATGATCTTTGTTGTCACAGTGGTCGCACTGACCGTCACACTTAGCCTCTGGCTCAATGATTGTTGGAAGGACAAACTCATCAGTGATGTGTTTGCCGTCGGCATCGATTGAGTCGTATGAGAGCTGAAGTGCCTTAATAGGGTCTGCCATGTGGACACCATTTCCGTTTACGAATGCGTCGTAGGCCTTGCCTACACGCTCCCAACGGTTGTCACGGTCCATGGCATAGAATCGGCCTGTGATTGTTGCAATCTCGCCGATCTCATTTTTTTCCATATATTCAAGGAGCTGTCTAACGTACTCAATACCTGAAGTTGGTGGTACGTCGCGGCCGTCAAGAATACAGTGGACATATACTTTTGTTAAACCATTCTTCTTTGCCATATCAAGAAGGGCAAAGAGGTGACTTAAATGGCTGTGTACACCACCGTCTGAGAGAAGTCCCATGAGGTGGAGTGCAGAGTCATTTTTTTTGCAGTTTTCAATGGCACCGAGGAAAGCCTCATTCTTGTAGAAGTCACCGTTTTTTACTGACTCGGTGATTCTTGTAAGCTCCTGGAATACAACACGACCAGCTCCGATGTTGGTATGACCAACTTCAGAGTTGCCCATCTGTCCGTCAGGAAGGCCTACGTCAAGGCCTGAGGCGCCAATTGTTGTATGTGGACACTCTGACATTATACGGTCGAGTCTTGGTGTGTTTGCGGCAACGATAGCGTTGCCGTAGGTCTCATCAGGGACCCAGCCAAAACCGTCCATTATGCAGAGTACTATAGGTTTCTTCATTCTTTAATCCTTCTTATTTAGATGCTGCTTTAACGATGATTGAGAAGTCCTCAGCCTTGAGTGATGCGCCGCCGATAAGGCCACCATCAACGTTGTACTTAGAAACAAGGCCCTCAGCGTTCTTAGCGTTCATAGAACCGCCATACTGAACTGTAGTTGCCTTTGCGACGTCCTTGCCATATTTCTCTTCGATAGCTGCACGTACGAAACCGTTGCCCTCGTCAGCCTGGTCATCAGTAGCAGTAACGCCAGTGCCAATGGCCCATACTGGCTCATAAGCGATGATTACATTCTTCATATCTTCAGCTGATACGTTTGTAAGAGCCATCTTTGTCTGGAACTTGAGGAGAGTCTCTGTGTAGCCGAGCTCTCTCTGCTCGAGTGTCTCACCAACGCATACGATTGGCTTGAGACCAGCTTTTAAAGCTGCGAGTGTGCGAAGGTTTACTGTCTGGTCTGTCTCACCGAAGTATGTTCTTCTCTCTGAGTGACCGATTACAACATATTCAACACCTGCCTCAACGAGCATAGCTGCTGATACTTCACCAGTATAAGCGCCACTCTCTTTGAAGTGAACGTTCTCAGCACCGATTTTGATGTTTGAGCCCTTTGCTGCCTCGACTGCAGCAGCAATGTCGATGAAAGGTACGCAGAGAACTACGTCACAGTCAGCATCAGCTACGAGTGGCTTCATTTCATTGATGAGTGCTGTTGTTTCAGATGGAGTTTTGTTCATCTTCCAGTTACCAGCGATAACTGCTTTTCTTGTCTGCTTGTTCATTGGTTTAAACCTCTATTTCAATTAAATTTTTAGCGATCATTCATTGCAGCGATACCAGGGAGATCCTTGCCCTCAAGGAACTCGAGAGATGCACCGCCACCTGTTGAGATGTGAGTCATCTTGTCACCGAGACCGAGCTGGTTAACTGCAGCAGCTGAATCACCACCACCGATTACAGTGATAGCATCTGACTCTGCCATAGCCTCAGCTACAGCGAGAGTACCCTTTGAAAGTGTAGGGTTTTCAAATATGCCCATAGGACCGTTCCAAACAACTGTCTTTGCCTTCATAACTTCTTCCATGAAGAGGATAGCTGTTCTTGGACCGATGTCTGCGCCTTCCTTATCTGCAGGGATCTTGTCAGCGTCAACAATCTCAATCTCCACTGGAGCGTCAATTGGGTCTGGGAAGTCCTTGATTACTGCTGTGTCGATAGGGAGGAGAAGCTTAACGCCCTTTTCCTCTGCCTTCTTCATCATATCTTTGCAGTAGTCAACCTTGGTCTCATCGAAGAGAGATTTACCAATCTCATAACCTTTTGCAGCGAGGAATGTGTAAGCCATACCACCGCCGATGATGAGTGTGTCTGCCTTATTTAAAAGGTTCTCAATAACTGAGAGCTTGTCAGCAACCTTAGCACCACCGAGGATGCAAACGAAAGGACGCTCAGGCTCGTTAACAGCGTTACCGAGATACTTGAGTTCCTTCTCGATGAGGTAGCCAGAAACTGCTTCATCAACAAAATCTACAACACCAACTGTTGAGCAGTGAGCTCTATGTGCTGTGCCAAAGGCGTCGTTTACAAAGATGTCAGCGAGTTCGCCGAGTTCCTTTGAGAAGCTCTCTTCGTTCTTTTCTTCTTCAGCTCTATAGCGAGTGTTCTGAAGGAGGATGATGTCGCCGTCGTTCATTGCAGCAACTGCAGCCTTTGCATTCTCGCCAACAACGTTGTCATCGGCAGCAAACTTTACCTCACAACCGAGGAGTTCTGAAAGACGAACTGCAACTGGTGCAAGTGAGAGCTCAGGCTTTGGCTCACCCTTTGGCTTACCGAGGTGAGAGCAGAGAATTACTTTACCACCATCAGCCTGGAGTTTTTTGATTGTAGGGAGAGCAGCGACGAGTCTGTTCTCATCAGTGATTTTGCCCTCTTTGAGTGGAACGTTGAAGTCGCAGCGAACAAGTACGCGCTTACCTTTAACGTTGATGTCATCTACGTTCTTTTTGTTGAATGTCATTTTTAAACCTTCTTTATTTACTAAATTGTTCTTCAATGCTTGGTGCTTTATAGCAGAGTGTTATAGCTGCTTTGCTTGCTGTATAAGATGAGATAGCGCCGAGTTTATAAACAGCTACTGGTGGATAACCGAGCTCTTCTTCAATGAGCATAGCGATAGCTTTTGCCTCTTTTGCACGTGATGCATAGCCGATTGCATAATCAGGTTTTGTATCACGGAGTGATTCTACGCAGTAGCCAAGGAACTGGTCGAAAGAAGTGTGGTCACCCTTGATGATTGGGAGCTCAACAGCTTTCTCACAGTTGATTTTAATTGTTGGGAATGGGTGGTATGAGCCGGCAAACTGGACATACTTCTTCCAAGGTCTTGTTGAATCTGGAAGTGAAAGTGGGATATTGAAAGCATCGATGATGATTGTCATTCTGTTGATGCTATCATTTATCTTTGCAATAATCTCATCAACTGATTTACCTTCCTGTGCAAGCTTTGCAGCTTCAAGAACGATAAAGCCAGCACCCATTGTGTAACTCTTTGTGTTGATGATCTCTATACGTACATCGGCTGTTGGATTTTGAGTCTTGAAGAGCTCAATTGCCTCATTAGCTGTTCTGTACATTGGGAATGCATCTCCGCCAGTCATGATAATGATGATACTGTCGAAGCCACATGATACAGCATTTTTAAATCTATCGAGGTAAACTGCTGCAGGGATAGATACGCTCTTAATTTTGTCTTTAGGAGCAGGGAGAATCTCATAGAAATTCTCTGGAGTAAAATCAATTCCTTCGTTGAAGAAACGATCATCGATGTTAAAGGTTGTTGCAAGGATTTCTACATCGTAGTCCGTAACGAGATTTGCTGGCAAGTCACAACAAGTATCTGTGATTATCATTGTCTTACTCATATTTGTTACCTCCTAATTTATGTTTGGTTATTTGCATCAGACCATTTGTAGTTGTGGAGCTCACCACTACAGAGTAGGTCCGGATAGTCCCATTGTCTAAGCGTTTCGTAGACGGCAATAGCGACGGAGTTGGACAGGTTGAGGGAGCGACATTCGTCCATCATTGGGATGCGCACGCAGCGTTCGGGATGGGCGAGGAGGAGCTCCTCAGGAAGTCCTTTCGTCTCTTTGCCAAAGAGGAGAAACGCGTTGTCAGGATAGGTGGCATCACTGTGGCGATTTTGTGCCTTTGTGGTGAAATAGAAGAAGTTGCCACCCTTGTTCTTTTCAAAGAAATCGTCGAGATTTTCATAGTATGAAATCTCGAGAAAGTGCCAGTAGTCAAGGCCTGAACGCTTCAGGTTCTTGTCTGTCACCTCAAAACCCATAGGTTTTACTATGTGGAGACGTGCGCCAGTGCACGCACATGTCCTCGCGATATTGCCTGTGTTTTGAGGGATCTCTGGCTCAACTAAAACTATATTTAATACAGCCATTATTTTTCCTTTGTGATATCAATAAGATTATCAACTACCTCAGCAAGATACTTGGAGTCATCGATGATTGATTTAAGATTCTCCTCAATCTCGGCATCTTCCATGAGATTTTTGCCCTCTTTAACTTTTGTTGCTGTCTCATTGATCTTTTTAACGTGAGGATACATATCGTGGGAGATACCCTTCATGACTTTTGCCTTAATCTGTTCGCGCTCACGAAGTGCTTCTTCATCACGCTTTTCAGTTTCAAGACTCTCACGCTCTATTGCTATGATAATCTGTGAGAGAAGAGCATTGATACATGACTCGGTTTCCTCAGACATCTCTTTCTTTGAACAATCAATTGATACTACACCGACAGTTTTGTTGTCACTTCTAATTGGTAAGTATTTATGGCTTGCTGCAGTAAATTCTACCTCTCCGTGACCACATTTTGCAGAATTCTTGAAGCACCATTTCTTAGCTTCGTTTTCATCGTGCTTGTCAATGTCAAAGTAGAACTCTACCTCAGCCTCTGCGAGTTGAGTTAAAGCCTCATCAGAATATTTGATTACATTGTCACGTCCGTGAACAGCGAGAAGTCCCTGAGAAGCTTTATAGAGCTTCTTGTGAAGGTTCGCACTCTCTCTTGAACTCTCAATCTGTTTCTGAAGTCTTACAACGAGAAGGTTTACAATAAGTGCAACGATAAGGAATACACTTGCTGTTACTGCAAAGTTTCTTGTGAAAGAAACCCATACATATCTTGGGTCAAGGAAGAGGAAGTCATGTGTCAAAACAAAGAGAACAGATGAGAATACTGTTGCAAGGAAACTCTTAGTCTGCATGATGATGATAAGAATACCTAGCAAGTAAATCATGAGAAGGTTCTCTGAGTGAACACTATAAATGTCGAATACATAGGCGAGAAGAGTTGTTAAAGCATAGATAACAAGCACTTCCGCTGCATTTCTGAGTTCTCTTTTAACTAAAGATTTATTCATTTCTTTTTGTTCCTTTTTTCTGAGATGCTTTCTTTGATATCAGTGCCAATTCTTGCAAGAGCAAGGATTATGATGTAGACCTCAAGTCTGGCAATAATCATACCCACAATGAAAATCCACATTGTAAAGTTATTCATTTCAGGACCTACGATACCGATTGACATACCAACGGTGCCGAGGGCTGAGAAGAACTCAAACACTGAATCTCTAAATCCATATCCATTAAGTGTAAGTCCCCATGTGCCAAGAAGGCCGATGAATATGTAGATGAGAATGTATGTATAGTTTTGTGACTGGTCATCCTTTGTGATAGTCATACGCTTACCAAATTTGTTGATTCCGCGTGACTGGATAACACGTCTTGGCTGAATGTTTTCACGAACATCATAATATAAACTCTTGAGAGCAAGAGCTATACGTCCTGCCTTAACACCACCGGCAGTTGAGCCCGTATGTCCACCACAAATCATGAGGCAGAGAATTGGAATTGCAGCATAGCCGAGTCTTGGAAGGAATGCATCTACAGTTGAAAGACCTGTAGTTGTTATTACTGAAACTACCTGGAAAACAGCGTTGTCAATTGCACTTAAAACAGATTCACAGATGCCTGTAGTCAAAAGCATAACTGTTATTAAAGGAGTTACAAGAGCAATGAGAAATGCTGTGACTTTTGTCTCAGAATGTGAGAAGAAGTCGCGTGCCTTACCACGTAAGAGCGCAAGTGTTGCCATAAAGTTTGTACTACCGACAAGCATGAGCACAATTGTTGTGATGTCGATACCGATAGTGTTAGCAACACCAATCTTTTCGGCGCACCAGTAACCAATACTGTTGTTTTTTGTGGAGAAGCCACCAGTTGCAACAGCGGAGATGGCATGGTTTACAGCATCGAAGAGAGGCATGTCGAAAATCACGTAGAGGATAGTACCACTTATGATGGAACCGAGATAGATATACATGATTGTTCGCGCCGAGTGGATAAGGCTTGGAGTAAGTCTATCTGTATGTCCCTCTGCACTGAAAAGCTGCATACCATAAACATTTGAAAGAATGGAACTTAGGATAAGAATAAGTCCTACGCCACCAAACAAGTGAAGAATTGAACGATAGAGGAGGATCATATGTGTTGATTCCTCACAGTTCGTAACTGTAAAACCAGTTGTTGTAAAACCACTTGTTGTTTCAAATATGGCCTGTGTAAATGTATAGTTGCCACTCATCATAAATGGGATAGCACCTATCAAGATAGATACAAACCAGATGAGTAGAACAATGACTGAGCCTTGGTGCCTCTGAAGGTTTCTAATCGAGTGTCTTGGAGTGAAGAGCTTGATTAGATAGCCTAGGAATATGGCAAGGACACCTGGAAATGCAAAGCATGGTAACTGATAAACTTCTTCAGGATAGAAGAAGAGGAGGACGAGCGGGATAAGCATGATAAGTCCTACCATCATTATTACGTATGCTAGAGATCCAAATATCGCAAGGTAGTCTGAAAAACGTGAGTTTTCATTATTTACCATAATTCAACCTCTGTTAGTTAGCTATTGCAGCCATAACCTTTTTCTGATTCTCTGGTGATGAGAGGATAAGAAGCTTATCACCAGATTTAATCTCTGTATTACCATTTGGGACAATCATATCGGCTGATTTTCTAATGATACAACCGATGATGGCGTTCTCTGGTAATGTGATATTCATAAGAGTCTTACCTACACAACCGTAGTTAGGCTCAACAAGAACTTCTGTGATGATTACCTTGTCGTCCTCAACAGACATAGTCTTAATCAAGTTTTCAACTGTAGCAGCCTGAGAGATGTACTGGGCAATCATATGAGTTGAAGATATTACGGTGTTTACGCCGAGTTCTTTAAAGAGGTCGGCGTTCTTAGGGTTTGCTACCGTGCAGATAACTTTCTTTACGCCAAAGCAGCGCTTTGCGTACTGGCAAATTGCCAAGTTATCTGCATCACGATGAGTGAGGGCAACAAGTACATCAAAATCTTTGATGCCTGCCTCCTCAAGTACAAAGTACTTAGAAGGGTCACCATGATACACCGGAATCTTATGTGTTGATGAAAGATAATCACAGTATGCTGCGTCATCGTTGATAACAACTATTTTATGTTTTTTCTTAACGAGATCTCCGATAAGGAAGTCGGCCTGTGTACGGCCACCAGCTACAACTATTCTCATTAGTCTTCACCCTCCTCATCACTTTCGAGCATCTCTTCGAAGATACCCATTGTTAATTTGAAAGGATAAATACCCTGGATATTGAAACCGTCTATGAGCTTTTCCTTGTCTGTGTCCTCAAATCGAACATAAACATTTGGAACACCAAAGATTCGGCTTGCAATCTGGGCGATAAGGTTGTTAAGGTTGTCGTTACCTGTGCAGGCAACAAGCATTGCGGCATCGTCTATGTCAACATACTTAAGTGTTTCAAGGTCGATACCATCAGCCTTAATTTGAATACCACCAAAGGCTTCTGGAAGCTTCTTAAAAGCATTCTCTTCATTGTCGATTACAACAACCTGATAGCCTTTGTCTGAGAGCATAGTTGCGAGTCTACCACCGAGACGGCCACAGCCGACGATGATAACACGCTCTTTTCTTTCAAATTTCATAAATCTCACACTCCTTAGAGCTTATGCGAGTTTCTCAATACTTTCTTTAAGCATCTTAATCTTTTCTTCAACCTTAGAAGCAGATGCCTTTGTCTTTTCAACTTCAGCCTCAGGAGCCTTAGCCATGAAGCCTGGGTTGTTGAGCTTTCGGCTGAAGAACTCAAGATCCTTTTCAGCGTCCTTAAGTTCCTTTTCGAGTCTAGCTTTTTCTGCGCCAAGGTCAACGAGCTCATTCATTGGGATGAAGATTTTAGCATCCTCAGTAATAATTTGAACAGAACCCTCAATCTCAACATCTGAACATACTGTTACAGATGAAGCAGATGCGAGACGCTCCATGTATATTGTTCCCTGCATGAATGTTGTCTCGAATGGCGTGTCGATGAATACCTCAGCCCTCTTTGAAGGAGGAACGTTCATCTCTGCGCGTCTATTACGGATAGCCTTAACGGCTGTCATAATACGCTCAAATTCGGCTTCGTCCTGAGCGAAGTTCAAAGCCTCATCATATTCAGGGTAAGAAGAAATCATGATTGTCTCACCATCGTGAGGGAGAGTGAGCCAGATTTCTTCAGTGATGAATGGCATGAATGGGTGGAGGAGCTTGAGTGCGTTTGAGAGTACGTAGATAAGTACTGCTTTAGCATTTGCAGCTTCCTCGCCGCCCTGCTGGAGACGAATCTTTGCAATTTCGATATACCAGTCACAGAAGTAATCCCAAATGAAGTCATAGAGCTTCTGTACTGCGATACCGAGTTCGTAGTTATCGATATTAGTTGATACATCTTTTGCAAGAGTATTGAGTTTAGAGATAATCCACTTGTCTTCGATAGCAAGTTTTTCTGGAACATGAGGAGCTGTTTCAGAACCATCGAGATTCATGAGTATGAAACGAGCTGCGTTCCAAATCTTGTTAGCGAAGTTACGAGATGCCTCAACCTTCTCAGTTGAGAAACGCATGTCGTTTCCTGGGCTGTTACCTGTTGCGAGAGTAAAGCGGAGGGCATCAGCGCCGTACTGGTCAACAATCTCAAGTGGGTCAATACCGTTTCCGAGAGATTTTGACATCTTTCTGCCCTGAGCGTCACGAACAAGGCCGTGGATGAGTACAGTGTCAAATGGTTCCTTACCCATCTGCTCGCATGATGAAAAGATCATACGTGCAACCCAGAAGAAGATGATATCGTAACCAGTTACGAGTGTATTTGTTGGGAAGTAATGTTTGAGTTCTGGAGTCTCGTCTGGCCAACCGAGTGTTGAGAATGGCCAAAGAGCTGATGAGAACCAAGTGTCAAGTGTGTCAGGGTCCTGGTGGATATGCTCGCTGCCACAGTGAGCACACTTTGTTGGTTCCTCACGAGCTACAGTGATCTCACCGCAGTCGTCACAGTACCAAGCTGGGATTCTATGACCCCACCAGAGCTGACGAGAGATACACCAGTCCTTGATGTTCTCCATCCAGTGGAAATATGTCTTGTCAAAACGGTCTGGAACGAACTTAACATTACCGTTCTTAACGATGTCAATTGCTGGACCAGCGAGTGGTTCCATGCGTACGAACCACTGCTTTGATACGCGTGGTTCAACTGAAGTGCCGCAACGGTAGCAAGTGCCTACGTTGTGCTTCATTGGCTCAACCTTTACAAGGTAGCCCTTTTCTTCGAGTTCCTGAACAAGAGCCTTGCGGCACTCATAGCGGTCCATACCGCGATAACGCTCAGGTACTTCATCATTCATAAAGCCATCGTCAGTCATAACGTTGATGATAGGGAGGTCATGACGAAGACCAACTTCAAAGTCGTTAGGGTCATGAGCAGGAGTAATTTTAACTACGCCTGTACCAAAGTCCATCTCAACGTATTCGTCTGCGATAACTGGAATTTCTTTATCCATTATTGGAAGAATTAAGTTTTTACCAACGAGGTCTTTATAACGCTCGTCATCTGGGTGAACAGCTACAGCTGTATCACCGAACATTGTCTCAGGACGAGTTGTTGCGAGTACGAGTTCACCAGTGCCATCAGCAAATGGATAACGAAGGTGCCAGAATGATCCGTCTTTCTCTTCGTATTCAACCTCTGCGTCAGAAATAGATGTGAGGCAATGTGGGCACCAGTTGATGATACGCTCACCACGGTAGATGAGGTCCTTCTCATAAAGTCTGTTGAACACTTCAACAACTGCCTTTGAGCAACCCTCATCGAGAGTGAAACGCTCACGGTCCCAGTCACATGATGAACCGAGCTTCTTGAGCTGCTCAACGATACGTCCACCGTACTGAGCTTTCCAGTCCCAAGCGCGCTCAAGGAATTTCTCACGACCGAGATCCTGCTTTGTTATGCCTTCCTTTTTGAGTGCTTCTACGATCTTTGCCTCTGTAGCAATAGATGCGTGGTCAGTACCTGGAAGCCAAAGAGTATCAAAACCCTTCATTCGATGATAACGAATTAGGATGTCCTGTAAAGTATTGTCGAGAGCGTGACCCATGTGAAGCTGACCAGTGATATTTGGTGGTGGAATCACGATGGTGTAAGGTGTCTTACTCTCATCTAAATTTGCGTGAAAGTACTTGCCCTCAAGCCAGGACTGATAAATTCGGTCCTCAACCTCAGAAGGGTTGTACTTTGTTGCGAGGTCTTTCATTAATAATTCCTCCAAAGAATATAATTCTTTAAATAACTAATTTAAAATTTGTTATATATTTAACTAAATCATTATATATTTTACCTTAGATAATTGCAAGAGGAAGTTGCCTTGACATAAATGGTTCAAAATTCTATAATTTTTGGTGTATTTTTGATATGAAAGTGGTAGTTTCATGGAGTTAAAAAAGATACTTGAAACAGTTGAATATGAGGTCATAAATGGCGATATTTCTGACGTAAATATCAGCGATATAGCCTATGACTCAAGGAAGGCAACAGACGGTACTGTCTTTGTTTGCCTCGTTGGCGCGACGGCTGATGGACATGACTTTGCAGGCAAAGCATATGAACTCGGTTGTCGTGTTTTTGTTGTTGAAAAACAACTCGAATTAAATGATGATGCAACACAGATTAAAGTCCCTGATACAAGAGCTGCTTTGGCCCTCATGTCAGCTAACTTCTTCGAGCATCCATCAAAGACTGTTAAAGTTGTCGGAATTACTGGTACTAAAGGAAAAACTACCACTACTTTCATCGTAAAATGTCTCCTCGATAACTGTAGAATCAAGGCAGGTCTCATCGGCACAACAGGTGCAACTTGGGGTGACAAAAACGTCCCTACAGTGAACACAACTCCTGAGTCATATGAGACTCAAAAAATCCTTCGTCAGATGGCTGATGATGGAGTTGAGGTATGTGCAATTGAAGTCTCGTCTCTCGGTGTAAAACAGCACCGTGTTGACGGTCTCGATTTCTTCTGTGGCGTCTTCACAAACATCTCTCCTGACCACATCGGTGGAGCAGAGCATGAGTCATATGAGGAGTACTATTCTTTCAAAAAAAAGTTCTTTGAAATGTGCGACACAGCAGTGGGCTGTATCGACGATGAAAACACTGAGGATATGATCTCTCCAGCAACTGGTAAGAAGTACTATTATGGTTTCTCAGATAAGGCTCAGTATAGTGCTGGAAATCTTATACCTACTAGTGATGAGAGCTATCTCGGCACCGCATTTGATTTCATCAAAGACGGTGAAAAAGAGGACAGATTTGAGATAAGCCTTCCAGGTAAATTCTCAGTTCAGAATGCCCTTGCAGCCATCTGTATTTTGGACCTCCTCGGCGTAAGCAGGACTAAGATTAAGAAGGCACTTATGATGGTAAGTGTTCCTGGTCGTGCACAGGTTTTGACAACTGATTCTGACTACACAATCGTAGTTGATTATGCTCACAATGGTCTCTCACTTGAGAGCCTTATTGAGACAATAAAAGAATATAAATTTGAACGTATTATCACTGTAATCGGAACAGTGGGTGACAGAGCACAACTTCGCCGTGAAGAGATAGGCACTGTCGCTGGAAGACTCTCCGATTACACAATCTTCACAACTGATGATCCAGGTTTTGAGGACCCTCAGAAAATCTGTGAAGAGATGGCAGATTTCTTGAAGAAAGAGAATAAGAACGCCAAGTATGAGATTATTGTCGACAGACAGGAGGCAATCGTCCATGCTATCGACATTATGAAGGACACCGACATTCTTCTTCTCTGTGGCAAGGGCCATGAGACTGCTCAAAAAATCAAAGGTGAAAAAGTCCCTTATAGTGAATTTGAAAGTGTAGCAATTGGCCTCGAAAAGAGAATCGATAAGGACTATAAAGAATACAATAAAAAATACACATTCAAAGAAGAAACAGATTTTGAAGCATTTGATAAATTTGTAGCTGACCACAAGGGTGAGTACCAGCAGACAAGCGTTTGGCCACAGGTTAAAACTGCGTGGAAACCTTATTACTACGCTGGTTTTGCTGATGATGAGAGAGTTCTCACTGCGCTTGTCTTGGAGCGTAAGCTCCCACTTGCTGGCAAGCTCTGGTACGTCCCTTGCGGAGCAGTATGTGACTACAAGGATACAAATCTCCAGAGAGAATTTGCAAGGTTTTTAAAGGATGAGATGAAGGCTCATGGCGCATTCTGCGTAATCGTTGACCCACTTGTTCCACTTCGTATTGATGGCGAGGAACAAAAAGAGGGTGTAGTGCTCCACGAACTCTTCACGAACCTCGGCTATAACCTCAATACAGATCTTGATTCATATACATATAAGCACCCGGTTCAGACAATGATTCCTCTAAAGGATGATGCAGGAAATGAAATCCCTGCAGAGACAATCCTCAAGGGCTGTGAAAAGGGTGTTCGCTACTCAGTAAGAGTGGGCGCAGGACGTGGCCTTTTCTCAAAGAAATATTCCTATGACGACCTCATTAATGACCATCAAGTACTTGAAGATTTTATGAGCGTTATGGGCGATACATCTGACCGTAATTCTTTTGTTAATAGGGATGAAAACTACATTTTAAATCTCGTTAAGAATCTTAAGGATTACACAGATATTTCAATTGTTTACTATGATAAAGCCCTTGATAAGCAGCTTGAGGCAGACCGTAGAAAGAGACATGATGAGATAATTGAGGAACTCAAGGCGGCTCCTCAGAAGAAGGTCAAAGGTCTCCAGGAAGAAGCTTCAACTTTAGAGAAAAATACACAGAGCTATAACCAGAGAGTTGAGGAGACATCAGACTATCCTGACAACGCTAAGATTGCAGTTGCTGGTGGCCTTACAATTCGCTATGGTGGAACAGCTTCTTGTGTCTTTGGCGGAACTAAAAATATTGTTAGAAACAACACTCGCTCAAGTCACTTTTTGAACTACTTTAGAATAGAGGAAAGTGTCAGGGAGGGAATGGACTTCCATGACCTCGGATATGTGCTCTGTGAGAACCCAAATCCAAGGACAATGGAAAACGGAACTTTAGGTGAGTGTAAACCACGTGAAAACTTCGTAGGTATAATGGCTTTCAAGCTTTCATTTGGTGCAAAATATTATGAGTTTATAGGTGAATATATCCTTGTTGGAAACAAGTTTAAGTACTGGATTTACAAGGAGTTTATGCCTAAGGTTAAGAAGCTAAAAATGAAGCTTGTAAAGCTCATTCGAAACATCAAAAAATGAGAACACTTAACTACACGATTACAAGTGAAAATGATGGCAGCAAAGTCCTGTATTTTCTCAAGGGAAAAGCAGGGCTTTCCTCGCGTTTAATAAGGAGTTTGAAACTCGTCGACAATGGCATCATGCTCAACGGTGAGCATGCGAGAACTGTCGACGAGATACACGAGAATGACGTCCTCACAATCAACATACCCGAGGATGTTCTGACAGAGGATCTCTCTGAGTATGATGGCGCTGATTTTGGTGACCTTCAAATCCTCTATGAGGATGAGGATATCTTGGTGGTAAATAAGCCAGCTATGCTTGCTATTCATCCATCCCACAACCACCAGGGCGACACCCTCGCAAACCTTATCGCTGCGTACTTGAAGAGCAAAGGCAAGAAGGCGACATTCCGTGCCGTTGGCCGTCTCGACAAGGGCACTTCCGGCATTGTCGTCTGTGCGCTCAACGCCTTTGCTGCCAACAAACTTCAGGGCAAAATTGAGAAGACATATTATGCAATTCCAAGTGACATTTTCACTGAGGATGGAAGTATAGAGGCACCTATATTTAGACCGGACTCAATTAAGACTTATCGTACTGTTGATGAGCGCGGAGACTACGCCCTGACACATTACAAAGTTCTTCAATCTGGAGCCCTTCCCGATGGTACAAAAGCATCCTTCGTCAAGGTCAATATTGTCACTGGCCGCACTCATCAGATACGTGTACATTTCGCGCACCTAGGCGCTCCGCTCCTCGGCGACACTATGTATGGCACAGCAAGAGCAGATATATCTCATCAGGCCCTTCATTGTGGTCATGCAGAATTGTTACAACCTTTTACAAATTGTAAGATATGTATTGATGCGCCACTTCCACAAGATATGAATGAAATTATATGCAATCTACACAAAATTTAGGTAAAATCTATTTTTTTACCTAATAAGTCTTTTAATAAAGAGAAATGTGTGTTAAGATGTTTGTAACTGATTTGTAATAAATTCTATTTTTGTAATAAATTCGCAATTGGGGTGTTAATCACTTGGAAAAGTTTGTTATTAATGGGGGCAACAAGCTTAACGGTGAAGTTAATATAAGCGGCGCGAAGAACTCTGCTGTAGCAATTCTTCCAGCCACATTACTCGCACAGGGTATTTGTCGTATAGAAAATATCCCTAACATCAGCGACGTTACCGTCATGCTAAAGATACTCAAGAATATGGGTGCCAAAGTTAAGCTCATTAACGAAAGCACTTATGAAATAGATACTCGTTCAGTAACATCATTCACAGTTCCTTATGAACTTACACGTCACCTTCGTGCATCCTATTATCTCATCGGTGCACTTCTTGGTCGTTGTAACTCAGCAAGAGTTGCTATGCCAGGTGGTTGTAACTTCGGTGGTGTTCGTCCTATCGACCAGCATCTTAAGGGCTTTGAAGCACTCGGTGCAACAGTTACTATGGAGGAAAATGCCATAGTTAACACAACTGCTGATCAGCTCACAGGTAACTCCATCTACATGGACGTTGTATCCGTTGGTGCTACAGTAAACGTTATGCTCGCTGCAGTTAAGGCACGTGGCCTCACAGTTATTGAGAATGCTGCAAAAGAACCACACATCGTTGACCTTGCGAACTTCCTTAACTCTATGGGTGCTGACATCCGTGGTGCAGGTACTGACGTTATTAAAATCCGTGGTGTTACATTCCTTCATGGTTGTGACTACTCAATTATTCCTGACCAGATCGAGGCAGGAACATATATGACAGCTGTTGCTGCAGCAGGCGGCGACGTGCTTATTAAAAACGTAGTTCCTAAACATTTGGAATCTATCTCTGCAAAGCTCATCGAAGCTGGCGCAGAAGTTGAAGAATATGATGACTCAATTAGAGTTGTATCTGATGGTAACCTTTCAAAGTGCAACATCAAGACTATGCCACACCCAGGTTTCCCTACAGACATGCAGCCACAGTTCGCAGTAGCTCTCTGCTGTGCACAGGGTACAAGCATTATCTCTGAGGGCGTTTGGGATAACCGTTTCAAGTATGTAGATCAACTTGTTCGTATGGGCGCTGAAATCGAAGTTAACGGTAAGGTAGCAGTTATCACAGGTGTTGATCACATCAATGGTTCACCAGTTAAAGCAGACGACCTTCGTGCAGGTGCTGCAATGATTATCGCAGGCCTCATCGCAAAGGGCAGAACCGAGATTGAAAGCATCGTTTATATTGACCGTGGTTATGAGAACGTTGTTGAAAAGTTTAAGGCAATCGGTGCTGATATTGAGCGTGTAACATTTGAAGATGAACCTTCAAAAGAAGTTCGTACTGCAGGCTAATTATGAAAATAAATGGGGTGCATAATGCACCCCATATTTTTTAGGAGAAAATATGTACAAGTTGTGTTCACTCTTTTCCGGTAGTTCAGGCAATGCCACTTTTATCGGAAACGAGCATGAAGGCGTCCTTATCGACGCTGGAAAAAACTGCAAAAATTTGGTGATAGCTTTTAACAACGCGGGTATTGAGCCCTCCGCTGTTAAGGCGCTTTTTATCACGCATGAACACAGCGACCATATTGGTGCACTTAGAGTTTTCGCAAAGACATATAAGATTCCTGTATATGCTAACGAGAAAACACTTGAGTATCTCGACAATACAGGAAACTTGGATGGAGACTTCCCGGTATACGTGATCAGTGACTACGCTGATATTGGTGATTTTCATATTGAGGCACATAAGACTTCACACGATACTGTCGCTCCCCAGTGCTATAGCGTTCTTCTTCCTAATCTCGATAAATTCTCTGTAGTTACAGATACTGGTCTCATCACTGATGAGACTCTTGATGGTATACTTGGTTCAAAGGCAATTCTTCTTGAATCAAACCATGACACCAATATGCTCAGTGCTGGGCCATACCCATATTATTTAAAGAGACGTATCTTAGGCCCGTTTGGCCATCTTTCAAATGATATTTCGGCTGAGGCATCAGTAAGACTTATCGATAGTGGTACAGAGCACATAATACTTGGTCACTTGAGCGAGGAGAACAATGTCCCTGAGCTTGCATATCAAACACATGTATCAAGGCTGTTCCAAGAGGGAGCGGTATTAGGTCAGGACTACACTTTAGAAGTTGCAAAGAGGCATGAGCCAACTTTCTTGGAGGTGTAAGATGCTAAACATTAATATTATTTGTATTGGAAAGCTCAAAGAGAAATATCTCCGTGATGCCAGCGCAGAATACTCCAAAAGGTTGACTGCCTTTTGTAAACTAAATATAATTGAACTCGATGAATATTCTTTGCCAGATAATCCATCTGACGCCCAAATCAAACAGGGCCTCGAAAAAGAGGGAAAGGCAATCCTTGATAAGATTCAAAAAGATGCCTTCGTATATGCGATGTGTATAGAAGGTAAACAGCGTTCATCACCAGCTCTTTCAAAAGAGATTCAGGATATTGCCCTTAACGGAAATAGCAATATCACTTTCATAATTGGCGGATCATTTGGTCTCTCAGATGAGGTTAAAAAGAGAGCGAATATGAAACTTTCAATGTCAGAGATGACATTTCCACATCAGCTTGCCAGAATTATGCTTTTGGAACAGATTTATAGGGCTTTCCAAATCTCATCTGGTGGTAAGTATCATAAGTGACAAATAACGTAGTATAAAGGAAAGGAGGAGGAATATGGCTACTAAAAAGACTGAGGATGCAGCTAAAAAAACAACCAAAACTGCTAAAAAAGAAGAACCTGTAAAGTCAAACACCTTGACAGAAGATAAAAAACCTGCCAAGAAGACCACTAAAAAGGTAGAAAAGCAAGCAGAAAAAGCCGAGCCAAAAACCTCCAAAAAGTCCACAACTACGAAGAAAACTACTAAGAAGAAGGTAGAGGAAAAGAAACCTGCTGAAAAGAAAACAACTACCAAAAAAACTACAAAAAAGGTAGATGAACCAGCAAAAGAAGACAAGCCAAAGAAAACTACTAAAAAAGCTTCTGAAGATAAGAAACCTGCTGAGAAAAAAACTACAACTAAGAAGACAACTACTAAGAAGGAAGAACCAAAGGCTCGAGAACCTGTAAAAGAGAAAAAACCTGCAGAAAAAAAGACTTCTACTACAAAGAAGACTACAACCACTAAAAAGAAAACATCAGAGGCTAAGAAACCTGCTCATAAGAAGGAGACGAAGCCAAAGGAAGAGAAAGTTGTAGAAGAGCCAAAGCCAATAGTTGAAGAGCCTATTGAGGAGCCAGCAAAGGTTGAACCTCAAAAAGGCCCGGTGGCTTTCCAATGGCGCTATGTAGTATTGTTCATACTGGTTGGACTTATTGCTGTATATGGACTTAACCTATTTAAGAATAGTGTTGCTAACGCTAGAGCGTATGCAAAGATGATGAATGAACTCGCAACAGCAGATCATAGAGTTCCAACTACAAAGCCTAAGGTTAAGGAGAAGTCTGACGGCGCCACAGAGACATGGTATGTTCTCTGGGAGGAATATGACCGTACAACTACTACAGAGGCTCCAGAGGAGACCACGGCGCCTCCTGCGACAACTGCTCCTGCCTCGCCAGAGGAGCCTGTAACTACAAATTCGGCTGAACCTACTAATACGGAGCCTTCAGAGGGTGGAGACTCAGGAAATACAGAGCCATCAGATAATCCTTCAACAGATGAACTAACAGACCAAACGGATCCAACTTAGGCTGGCGAATCATAAAAATAAGACCCTTTAGGAATTAACCTAAAGGGTCTTTTATTATGTATGTTTATGATTAGTAGTTTACTGACCAGAATTCCTGGATTGAGATACCAACTACTGTGTTAACTGTGACTGCATTATCGCCATCACCTGTGTTGTTAACGTAGATGTATGTTGGAACATAGTGTGTAACATAGTCGAGGTAGCCATTGTATGAAACTCTAGCCTGGATTACAACACCCTTTGTTGTTGAGTAAGCGCCTGTGTACCACCCACTGATGTCGATGACATCTGTACATGTCTTTGAGTAGTTGAGGGTGCCCTCTGGGTCTGGCTTAAGAGTGATTGTAAGTGTGTAGTAACCATCAGCATATGTGGATGTTGCTGACTGAACCATACCAGCTGTAAGTGTGCTTGAAGTTTCGCTATTTTCAATAGGGAATTCAGCTATAACTTTATCGTGACCAACATATGCGTGAGGGTTGTTGCTTGTACCCTCTTTTACACCGGCGATTGCAAGGATTGTCTGTACTTCAGAAGATGGGGATTCGAGGTATTTAATTGTTCTTGATTGAAGTGTTACAGATGTAGCCTTTGACTTAACCTGGTTTGCAGAGGCATTGTAAAGAGCAACGATGCTACTGATATTTGTTGAATCAGCTACAGTTCCATTTGCTGGAGCGCCTGTCATGTCTCTCTTTGTAACTGAAGGTACAGTTACAGGGTCTGTAGTTGGTTTCTTTGTGACTGTAGGAGTCTGAGTCTTTGTTGTGGCTGGAGCCTTCTTTACAGCCTTAACCTGGTAGTAATACTGTGTGCCAGATATTGCCGCCTTATCAGTGTAAGAAGTCTCTGTTGTAGAATCAAGGTATGTATAGCCACTTGATTTATTTGTGCTACGGTAGATGTTGTATTTTATAGCACCTGAAACAGCTGCCCATTTAATTACAGGATAACCACTCTTATTTGTTGTGGCGTTTGAAGAAGAGATTACTGATGAGCCACCAGCAAATGAGATAGGTGTATCTTCATATGCTGATACGCCACCACCTGAATAACTACCACTATAAGCGATTGTACCTGCCTCTGCTGTGTCATCACCTTCAATATCACCGTTGAGATATGACCAGATATCAATACCTGAGTCTGCAGATGTTGTAGTAGTGGTTTTCTTCTTTGTTGTGAGAACGACATCGTCGTCGTCATCACCACAAGCACTAAGGGAGAAGATCATCAAAAGCGCAAAGAGAAGTGCTAAGATTCTTCTAGCTGTTTTCATAAACATACCTCGATTGATTTATTTTATGAGTAAGAGATTGTCCACCACTGTTCAAGTGCTACTGCGAAGTACTCATCTGTAGCATAGAAGTAAGCTGGCATATATGAGTGGAGGTTAATGAGCTGTCCAGCTGCATTAATTGTTGCTTCGATATATACGTCTTTGCAAGCCATATATTTGAGTTTACCTACTGAAAGTGGAACTGCAAGATCAGAAACTGCTGTTGCTGAAACAGCCTTGTTTGAATAATTCTGAGCCTGGTCAGTATCATCTTTTACTTTGATAACAATAATTGTGTTGTCGCCTGATTTTGTCATTGTTGCTGACTTGACATCAGCTTCTGTGAGGTTGCAAACATATGACTGCTTCTCAACGATGAAGTCGTTCTTGATGCTTGAACCTGTAACAACTTTAGCTTTGGTATCATCTTTTTCAGAGAAGGCGCTCTTAACGATACCAGCTGAAAGACCTGAGATATTGCCACCGAGTTCGACATACTTCTCGCGTGTTCTTGTGCATGTAACACCTGAAGTGTTTGATTTGATTTTGTTGGCAGCTGTTTTATATGTGTTTACAATATCAGCAGTTGTTGGAGCTGCTGGAGTATTGCTGTTACCACTATTGTTTGTTGGAGCAGTCTGTCCACCGGCGTTGCTATTTGTTTTACCAGCTGTGCTGCCACTCTGCTGATTAGTAGCTGTACCATTTGAAGCAGGAGCAGATGTCCCGTTCGAAGACTTCTTAACTGTTTTTGTTACTGTTTCACCTTTTTCGTTTACTTCAGTAACAACTTCAGTTTCTTCTTCGTCCTCAGGCTCAGTTGTCTCTTCTTCTGGTTTTGTCTCCTCGGCAATCTTATCCTGATTACGCTTTGGGTTTTCCCAGATTACTTCGCCTTTTACGACACCGTCCCATCCGAGCTTCATGAAGTCCATGTCAAGTGAACAGCCGGTGAGTGTGAGCATCATAACAAGAGTTATGATGAGAGCGGATAAACGTTTGCTTTGTTTCATTTGGTAACCCTCCCTGGGAATAGTATAATACAATGTTTTTAATATATGAGCGCTATTATTATAAAAGAAGTTACACTTGTTTGCAAGTATGCATTGTGATAAGATATCTTGCTGTAGGGAGGTGAAAAAATGCTACAGAATTTCTTGATTGTTAGTCAACAGGTACTTGTGCTCTGCTGTCTTATGGCACTTGGATTTATATGTAATAAGATTCATTGGCTTGATGCAAAAGCAGTTAAGAGTATTACAAATATTGTACTTTTCTTTGTAACTCCATGTGTAATCATCGATTCTTTCTCACGTGATGTTGATCCTTCACTTATTTCAGGGCTCATTGTTGCTGCCGTAATAGCATTTTTCACTTTCGGTTTTTCAATTGCATTTGCGCATCTCTGTATAAAGGATAAAGACAAAGACATAGAACGCGTATATAGGTATGCTTCTATCTTTGGCAACTGTGGCTTTATGGCGCTTCCTTTAGAACATGCGGTACTCGGTGATATTGGTACCTTCTACGGTACAGCTTTTATTGCAATATTTAACCTCATAGTCTGGACTTATGGTGTCTGGCTTATGAGTGGAGACAAGGCAAATATCAAGGCAAAGGCCTTATTTACAAATCCTGGTCTTATAGGTGCCGTGATTGGAATACTTCTTCTTGTAACAGGATTTAGATTCCCATTAGTTATAAGTACAACAATTGGATATATGGCAGATTTAAATACGCCACTTCCAATGATTGTAATTGGTTATTATCTCGGTAATTTGAGTGTTAAGAAGATTGTCTCAAACAGGAAACAGTATTTAATTGCATTTTATAGATTACTTTTAATTCCTGGCGTGATGCTTGTTATTATGCACTTTGCAAAAGTCGACCCGGTTGTTATGGTTGTATCAACAATCGCTGCATCGGCGCCTACAGCGGCAAATACGGCCATGTTCGCAACGCTCTATGACAAGGATGCTGAACTCGGCGCCCAACTGATGTCGGTGACGACACTGCTCTCACTTATAACATTGCCATTGCTTGTGGCGCTCGCACAAACTTTATAAATAACAAAGCCGAGAGGGTTTCCTCTCGGCTTTTTGCTTTGTTTAATTATTTCTTTTTCTTCTCTGAAGCACGCTTGTCATTGATTTCCTTCATGTTTTCTTCAGTGATGAGTTCAACACCGTTTTCCTTTGCCCAGTTAACACAACCCATGAGAGCTGTCTTAAGGAATGGACGTGGAACCTTGTTGAGCATCATAAGAGCCTCATCTGTGAATCTAATCTTGTCGTCGCAACGGTCAGCTGCATAACGGATAGATGCAAGGTCAACTTCCTTAGAAGCTGGAATTGGCTCAGCGTGTGGCTTTGTGATCTTAGGGAACTTTGTATACCAGAAGTTCTTAGAATCACGATAACCGTAATCAACTGGTACTGGTGGGAAGTCTGAAGCTTTAACACCGTTAACGATAGCGTTATAATACTTCTCCTTCATGAGGATCTTGTCGATCTTAAGTACGAATGTAGCACCGAGAGGTGATGTAATACCGTTGAAGTTGTTGAATGGACCCTCATAACCGTCCATCTGACCTGGCTTCCATTTGCCACCGTCTTCAAGAGAGTCATCCCATGTACACTCGATTACCTGGAAAGCATCTGTGAGTACTGGAGGACGATCAGGATCTTCTGGACCAGCGAGACCTTTTTCTACAGGCCACTTGAAGTCAGGCATCTTATCTGATGAAGGACCAGGGAAGCCAAGACGTACAGCTTCTTTGAATGTCTTTGGCTCATCAGTGATGAAGTTGAGTGCGAGTTTCTTTGTGCGAAGAAGGTTCTGGCATGTGTTGCTGTTGTTTCTGCAGTTAAGTACCATAGCGTAGTAATCTCTACCTGCAACATAGTAAGGGAATACAAGTGAGTATGAACCTACGTTAAGGCTACCATCTGGATTCATAGTAGTAATACATACTGTTGGCATTGGGAAGAAGAGAGATGTCTGGTAGAAGTTATCTACTACTCTCAAATCTTTGAATGAACTCATTTTTATTACCTCTTTTTCAAAAATTATTTTCTCGTTATTTGGAAGCCTCTTCTTTGAGGGACATTGCCTCATCGAGCATTTTATCAAGCAGAGCTTCAAACTGTTTTTGCTCGTCCGCTGAGAGGGCAGAGGAGACCTTGTTTACCCAATCATCGTATACGTTGACTGCATCCTTAATAAGGTCGCGTCCAGCGTCTGTGAGATTGATAAGGTTCTGCCTTCTGTTGTTTGGGTTTACCTCTCTAGTTATGAGACCTTTTGTCTCAAGAGATACGAGAGCCTTCGCAACAGTTGTCTTGTCGAGCATATAGGACTTTGAAATCATGTCCTGTGGTGCGTTAGGATAGAAGTTGAGGAAAGAGCAGATTGTGTACTCTGTGTCGTTAACTCCCAAATCCTTTGTTACAAGACGTCCGTAGTCTCTACCGCAACGGAATAATAAGGTGAATTTGTTGAATTCCATATGTTCACCACCTAGGGATAATTGAAAATTCAACAGTTGAATTTTCAACTAAATTATATCACTAACAGTTGAAAAGTCAACTATTTTGGAATAATATAAAAATGAAATTGATAACTTGGGAAGCAATCTATGAAATATATGCAGAGTACGAACAAATGCTAATAGAAAAATAAAAAGCCCAGAGGAAAACAACCTCTGAGCTTCTATTTTGTCTTTTACTTTAAAACTCTAATTCTAATTACGCCTTCAATTGACTTGAGCTTTTCAACAAGTTCTGTATGAACATACTCGTCAATATCAACCATTGTGTATGCGTAGTCGCCCTTTGAACGGTTTGAGAGATCAACGATGTTGATATTTGAGTCAGTGAAAGGTGTTGTAATTTGGTTGAGCATGTTAGGAATGTTCTTGTGAAGAATACAAACTCTGTATGCTGCATTTCTCTCCATAAATGAATTAGGGAGATTAACTGAGTTCTTGATGTTACCATTTTCAAGATAGTCAATGAGCTCGAGAGCAGCCATTCTAGCACAGTTGTCCTCTGACTCTGGAGTTGAGGCACCGAGGTGAGGAAGAGCGATAACACCAGGGACATTTAAGATGTCCTCAGAGATAAAGTCTGTTACATAAGCAGATACTTTACCTGTACCGAGTGCCTCGATGATGTCCTCTGTGTTGACGAGCTCGCCACGTGCAAAGTTTAAGATACGAACGCCATCCTTCATACCGGCGATTGAAGAGTCGTTGATGAGGTCGCGGGTCTCATTATTAAGTGGAACATGAACTGTGATGTAGTCACATGTTGCAAATACTTCCTGAATTGACTTAGCGTGGTGAATTGAGTGTGAGAGGTTCCAAGCGGCGTCAACTGAGAGGTATGGGTCGTAACCATAAACGTCCATGCCGAGGTTCTTAGCTGCGTTTGCAACCTGAACGCCGATAGCTCCGAGGCCGATAACGCCGAGCTTTTTGCCCTTGATTTCAGGACCGGCAAAAGCGCCCTTGCCTTTTTCGGCCTGCTTTGCTACGTCAGCATCTGCTGTGTCCTTTAAGTCCTTAGCAAAGTTGATTGCTGAAACAATCTTACGAGAGGAGAGGAAGAGACCACAGATAACGAGCTCTTTAACTGCGTTAGCGTTAGCACCAGGCGTGTTGAAAACAACAATACCCTGCTCAGCACACTTGTCGCAAGGTATGTTATTTGTACCTGCGCCACAGCGTGCGATAGCAACTGTGTTCTCAGAGAATTCCATATCGTGCATAGCAGCGGAACGGACCATGATAGCATCAGGATCTTCCATCTCTGTGCCGTATGTATATGTCTTGCGGTCGAAGTTGTCGAGGCCGTAAGGAGAAATCTTATTTAAAGTTAAAATCTTATACATTAGAAATACCTCTTATTCACATACTTTATGCTCTTGCTCAAACTGTTTCATAAATTCAACGAGAGCTTCAACACCCTCTACAGGCATAGCGTTGTAGATTGATGCACGCATACCGCCAACTGAGCGGTGGCCCTTGATGTTGATGAAGCCGTTCTCCGTGCAAGCCTTGATGAACTCAGCGTTGAGCTCGTCAGAGTCAGTTACGAATGGAACGTTCATGAGTGAACGGTCCTTTGCAACTACTGTGCCCTTGAACATCTCTGACTCGTCAAGGAAGTCATAGAGGAGCTTGGCCTTTGCTTCGTTGCGTCTCTTCATAGCCTCAAGGCCACCGAGTTTCTTAATCCACTCAAGAACGAGCTTGCAGATGTAGATGTTGTAGCAAGGTGGTGTGTTGTAGAGAGAATCATTTTCTGCCATTAAAGCATAGTCGAGCATAGATGGTGTGATGTCACGTGCATTACCGAGAAGGTCCTCACGGATAATGCAGATTGTGAGACCTGCAGGGGCAACGTTCTTCTGAGCGCCGCCATAGACCATACCAAACTTGGTGATGTCGAGTGGCTCTGAGAGGAAGCATGAAGAGATGTCGGCGATAAGTGGAACGTTGCCACACTCTGGAAGCTTTCTCATAAGGTTGCCGTGTACTGTCTCGTTGAGACATACATATACATAATCAGCGTCAGGTCTGAGCTCTTTAGGATCTACATCAGGAACGCATGAGAAGTTTTGCTCTTTTGAAGAAGCAACTACTTTTACGTCGCCGTACTTCTGAGCTTCCTTCATAGCCTTGTTTGACCACTGACCAGATACTACGTAGTCAGCTTTACCTGAGCCGTTCATGAAATTCATTGGGATAGCAGCGAACTGTGTTGAAGCACCACCCTGAAGGAAGAGTACCTTATAGTTGTTAGGGATCTCCATAAGTTCGCGAAGGAGTGCCTCTGCACCCTTGATGATTGCATCATATTCTTTACTTCTGTGGCTCATCTCCATTACAGATTCGCCTGTGCCCTCATAGTCGAGCATCTCATCTGCTGCACGATTAAGCACAGACTCAGGGAGCATTGATGGGCCTGCTGAGAAGTTATAAACTCTAGCCATTTGTTTTACCTCCGGTGCCTAGCACCATTAAAATTACAAAGGCTATTATAATAGTAGCATAGGGCTTTGTCAATAACATTGACAACAACTTAACAATCTTTTTGTATTTGATAAAGCGATATGCACGAAAATTGTTCATATTTTTAACAATCTCTTGATTTTTGATGAAATATGTTATAATACTAATGTACAATTTGGAGGTATAGATATGGCTAAAGTTTCTATTAAATCTAAGAGATTAAACTAGGTGTAGGAATGTGTATGGGACTCGGACTCGGAGCTTCTAAAGATGAGAGAGAGAAGAAACTACTAAAAGAATATAAAGAACAACGAAAGAAAAGTGAATAATAGATAAAACAAAGGCCCTCCAGGAAAACCTGGAGGGCGTATTTGTTGAATGAATTGTTGCTTATTTCTCGCAACCAAGTGTAACGAGTTCAAGGCAGTGCTTAGGACAGCCTTCAACACATTTACCACAGCCAGTGCACTTGTCGTAGTCAACTGCTGCTTTGTTGTCTTCAACGTGGATTGCGTCAAATTCGCAAGCCTTAACGCACTTCATACAACCGATACAGCCAACAGAGCACTGTTTGCTTGTCATGTTACCCTTATCTTTGTTCATGCAGAAGTTAACTGTCTTGAGTTCAAAGAGAGGAACGAGTTCAATAATGCCCTTAGGACATGTCTTGATACACATCTTACAAGCTTTACATGCGAGTGGATCAACTTTAGCTATTCCGTCTACGATGCTGAGAGCGTCGTAAGGACAAGCCTTAACGCAGTCGCCGAGACCGAGACAACCATAGTTACAAGCCTTAGGACCGCCGAAGAGCTGGGAAGCTGTCTTGCAGCTTAAATCACCAACATAGTTCATAGCGTTGTCGCACTTGTCAGGTGTACCATGACACTTAACAACTGCTGTCATAGGCTTCATTTCGCCAGCTGCGAGACCCAAGATCTCTGCAACTGCTGCTGCGCAGTCAGGGCCACCTGGTGAGCAGAGTGTGCACTCTGTTGTTTCGCCCTTTGAAAGAGCTGCAGCGTAGCCAGCGCAACCTGAGTAACCGCAGGCACCACAGTTAGCACCAGCGAGTACTTCCTGAATTGCTTCCGCTTTCTCATCAACTGGAACTGCCATAATGATTGAGGCAATAGCAAGGATGAGACCGAGCACAAGGCCAGTAGCGGAAACGATAATTACAGCCAAAATAATTGGATTCATTTAATTTCCCTACCTTTCTTATGCACCAAAGATGCCTTCAACAAGACCTGTAAATCCGAGGAATGAACAAGCTGTGATGGCAGCGGCAACAAGTGTAATTGGAAGACCTTCCCAGAATTTAGGATAGTCATTTCCTTCAAGTCTCTCACGAACGCCTGAGAACATGATCATAGCTACCATAAAGCCAAGTCCACCACCGAGTGAGTTGAACATTGACTGAAGGAAGTCATAGTTGTTCTGAACGTTGAGCTGTACAACACCGAGTACTGCGCAGTTTGTTGTGATAAGTGGAAGGTAAACACCGAGAGCCTGATAGAGGCTAGGGATGTATCTCTTGAGAACGATCTCAACGAACTGTACAAGACCAGCGATTACAAGGATCTGAACAATAGTCATAAGATATGCCATATCCTTAGCAATGAGAAGCTTGTTAAGTGGGAATGTTGCAGCAGTAGCAAGCAACATTACGAAAATAACTGCAGCGGACATACCGATAGCAGTATTTGTCTTCTTAGAAACACCAAGGAAAGGACAAATACCAAGGAACTTAGAAAGAATAAAGTTGTTGGTTGTGATTGCTGCAAGAAGTATAGAAACAAGACCTGTAATATACATTATTCAGCACACTCCTTTCCGTCAGCTTTCATGGCGCATGTAGCAGCCATTGGACATGCTTCGCATCCCTTGAGTTCAGCCTTTGGCTTACCCTTTGACTCAGCAACTTTGTTAGCGCAAGCCATGAGAAGACCAAATGTGAAGAATCCACCAGGAGCGAGGATGAAGATAAGAATTGGTTCAAGGCCGATAGCTGTAAGTACATCTTTTTCACCAAGATGGAAGATGTTGGTAAGAGTTGTACCATAGCCTAAAACCTTGAGTGTTAAGTTACCTGTACCGAAGAATTCACGAATAGCAGCCATAAGTGTGAGTGCAATTGTGAAACCTACGCCCATGCCGACACCGTCGATTGCTGAAGCAAGAACGCCGTTCTTGTTAGCGAAACCTTCTGCACGGCCAAGGATGATACAGTTAACAACGATAAGTGGAAGGTAGATACCGAGTGAAGCATCGAGATCTGGTGCAAAAGCCTTAACAAATAACTGAACGATTGTTACGAATGCAGCGATAACTACGATGTAGCAAGGGATACGTACCTTATTTGGAATAACCTTTCTAAGTGCTGAAATAACAATATTTGAGCAGATAAGAACGATTGTAGCGGCAATACCCATACCGATAGCGTTTTCAATTGATGTTGAAACAGCAAGAGTAGGGCAAGTACCGAGTACGAGACGGAGAACTGGGTTCTCCTTGATGAGGCCCTTAGAGAATTCCTGGCCTAAAGTTTTCTTTTCAGCCATTATTTAGCGCCTCCAATCTCTTCAAACATATCAAGAGCAACATTTACAGAAGCAGTAACTGCCTTTGATGTGATTGTTGCACTTGTAATAGCATTAATCTTACCATCAGATGTATTTTCCTGAGCAGCTTTGTCGCTCTTTACAACTGTGAGGTTACCAGATTCACCAACGAACTGAGCCTTCCAAGAATCCTTATTAGAATTCTGTCCAAGACCTGGAGTTTCGTTTGAAACGTCATCTGGCTGGATACCTGTGATTGTTCCATCGGCTGAAATACCAACTGTTACTGAAACGTCTCCGCCGTAACCCTTAGCATCGCCTGAACAGTCAAATACATAACCTACAACAGCACCAGAAGCGTCGAGACCTTCATAGTAATCTATTGTGCCATCGTTGTCCTTGTCAACTTCTTTGAACTCTTTAGCGTCCTGAAGAACTGACTGACGAGCAGCCTCAGCATTAGCGGCTGTTACTGCAGCAATCTTATCCTTAGTAACGTTGTTTACGAGAGCAAGAAGAACTGTAGCAACAAGGCAAATAACGAAGAGGGAGATTGTTGGGACTAAAATGTCTTTAGCATTCATTTTTTTCATGATGCATCTGCCTCCTTCTTCTCTTTTTTCTCTTTAACTGTGCCGAAGATAGTTGGCTTTGTAGCATTCTCAATAAGTGGAGTGAAGATGTTCATGATGATGATTGAGAATGAAACACCTTCTGGAAGACTACCAAAGAGTCTGATGAGGCAAGTGAGAAGACCAGCGCAGATAGCGTAGATCCACTTACCCTTATTTGTGATAGGACTTGTTGTGTAGTCTGTAGCCATAAAGATTGCACCGATCATAAGACCGCCGCCAAGAATCTCATAGAGCATAGCGTTTACATCGCCAAAAGCGATGAGAGTGATAATTGCAACTGTGCCAATATAAGCAACAGGAATGATAGGGGAGATTACCTTACGGATGATGAGGTAGATACCACCAAGGATGAGTGCCATAGCTGATACTTCACCGATACAACCAGAAGTTGTACCAACGAATAACTGCATGATTGATGGAGCACCATCTTTGATACCATCTGCAAGACTGATCATACCCATTGGTGTAGCGCCTGTAGCAGCATCTACATCCCAGCCTACTACGTTTGTGCCAGCCATAGCACCTGCAGACATACGAGCAGGGAAAGCTGAAACGAGAACGATACGAGCAAGGAGTGCAGGGTTAACGAAGTTCTGGCCGATACCACCGAACATCTGCTTAACTACTACGATAGCAATTACTGCACCGAGAACTACTTCCCAGATTGGTAAAGTAGCTGGAAGGTTGTAAGCAAGGAGAAGACCTGTAACAACAGCAGAAAGGTCGCCGATTGTCTGGTCACGCTTCATTGCTTTACGTGAAAGGAATTCAGCAAGTACACAAGCTGCAACTGATACAGCGATGATAAGAAGTGCACGGATGCCGAATACGAAAATTGATGCGATACCAGCAGGGATTAATGCGATGATAACATCGAGCATAATGCCTGTGGTTGTTTCAGCAGACTTAACATGAGGGGATGCTGAAACGGTAAGCTTGTTATTAAGTTCCATTATTTAGCACTCTCCTCTCTAATAACTGCTTTAGCGAGACGCATGTACTGAACAAGTGGTCTGCCTGATGGACAAGCATAAGCACATGAACCACATTCCATACATGTCATAGCACCAGCTGCGGCACAGCCTTCTGCATCCTTAAGATGAGCGCGTGTCTCGATCTTAGTTGGCATGAGGCTCATTGGGCAAGCTTCTACGCAACGACCACAACGGATACAAGCGCGAGTCTGCTTAACCTTAACTGTGTCAGCAGAGAATGCGAGAACAGCATTGTTGTTCTTAAGAAGTGGAACATTGATGTCGTAAATAGACATACCCATCATAGGACCACCGCTGATTACTTTATAAGGTGTGCCTTTGAAGCCACCGCAGAAATCAATGATGTCTGAAATCAATGTACCGATTGGTACACGGATGTTCTTTGGTTCAGCAATTGCAGAACCATCAACTGTAAGTGAACGAGAAACCAATGGTTTACCTGTCTTGAGGTAACGGCCAAGGAAAGAGATAGACTGTACGTTCATTACAACAACGCCTACGTCTGAAGGAAGTTTTCCTGGAGGTACCTGACGACCAGTTACTGACTGGATGAGAACTTTTTCAGCACCCTGTGGGTACTGTGAAGGGAGCATAACGAGTTTAACGCTGTCGTCCCAGTCAGCTTCATCAGCTGCAACCTTCATGAGCTCTGTGAAAGCATCACTCTTGTTATCTTCAATTGCGATATAAACGTTCTTGAAGCCGAGGATCTCTTTGATAGTGTAAACACCAGAAAGAACATCCCAAGAGTTATCAATACACTCTCTGTGGTCAACTGTGATGAAAGGTTCGCACTCTGCAGCGTTGATGATAAGTGTATCAACACCAGAATCCTCTTTGAATGCGAGCTTAACATGTGTTGGGAAACCAGCACCACCGAGACCTACAAGACCAGAAGCTCTAACTGCTTTAAGGAAGTCATCCTTTGAGTTAATTTCTGGAGCCTTGATGCCTTCATAGAGGGCCATTTCTCCGTCTGATTCAATGGTAACTGCTTGTACCATTGAGCCGTTGGCTACTTTAACCGGACCAATTGCTGTAACCTTACCTGATACAGTAGCGTGGATAGGTGTGCTTACAAACGCATCTGAGTCACCGATAACCTGGCCAACTTTGACCTCATCACCGACAGCTACAGTTGGTGTGCAAGGAGCACCAATATGCTGCTGCATAGGAAGAACTACTTTAGCAGGTGTAGGGATACGAACGATTTCGCATTTTGATGTGTTCTTGTTATGAGACACATGAATGCCACCGTGACCCTTCATGACCGGCTGAAGAACGCCTTCAATTTTGTCTGCCATTCATTCAACTCCTCATTGGATTTGTGCCGCTTGACTAAGGCGGCTACCATAGAATAATAAGTTTATAATAAGCGGATTTGCCGCATTATTACCGTTAGGAAACCCCGAGTGCTTTCTTCTGTTTTTCGAGAGCAGGGAGGACGATTTTAAGAATCGCGCCCGTGACTGCGCCTGTGACAACAGCGAAGAGAAGTAGGAGCGGGCCATAGCCCCAAATAAGGGCCGGAGTGCCCGAAAGGATACAGGCAACTATGAGCTGGCCTATGTTGTGCGCCACGGCGGACGCAACAGAGATGCCCATAATGCCAAAAGGATTCTTCTTCCACTTGAGAAGAAGTACCATGATAATCGTTGAGAGTAATCCGCCGGCGCCACTCATAAGGCCAGCTGTGAGGCCTCTGGTGATAAAGGCGAAGATGCTCTTAATCAATGTGATACCGAGCGCGGACCAGAGGCCCATTGTGCTTGCGGTAAACATGGTAACAATATTTGAAAAACCAGGCTTTGCTCCAGGAGGAAGTCCTGGAACTGCTGGAATGAAGTTTTCAAGGAAAGAGAGTGCAAGTGCTTCAGCACCGAGCACGCCGAGAAGTGCAACACGGGAAGTCTTTTTGTTTATGTTGGTCTTTCCCATGTCATTACTCCTTTAATAAGTTATGGCGTCTGGTGCGTCTTTGTCCTTTTCACCTTCAATCACAACGAGTGTCTTTGAAGGAAGACAAGCAGCTGTATCTCCAGCTTTTTTGAGCTTACCAGTATTCATACAGAGTTTGTCGTGACACTCGGCATATGAGTAGTAGACGCAGTCTGGACAAATAGTGATGATGGCCTTTGGAGAGCATCCAAGGTCATACTCGTAACTCTCGGTGACTGTGCTTAAATCGACAGATTCGATTACAACACCGTCACGCATAATAACTGCAGTAAGTTTGTTGTCCTTGTTCCCAAGATATTTTGGGAGGAGGAGAGCAACACAAGTGACAAGAAGGAGAACGATGAGTATGATATCGCTCTTCTTTAAGAACTTAAGATTCATTCTGCCACCTCAGTTGGTGTTACAGAGTGAAAATCCTCATTTACTATTGTGACAGAATCTTTGAGACCATCTGTGATATAGACCTCTTTGGTCTTTGTAATAAAGATGGCTTCAGCGTTGTACTCTTTGAGAAGTTCAAGTGATTTGTCACTGTAGCCTAAGATGAAGCAAGCTGTTGATAAAGCGTCAGAAACAACACCTGAGTCACAGACGATTGTTACACCTGTCACATTTGACTTTGCTGGATAACCTGTCTTAGGGTCCAAGATGTGGTGATATACTTTGCCGTTTTCTATGAGTGTCTTTTCGTAGTCACCTGAAGTTGAGATGCAACAAGGCTTGCAGTTGATTACTGCCATATAGTCTGACTCGGAACCAAATGGGTCGCGTACAGCGATGTTCCAAGAGTTGTCTTTAGCTGTTGGGTTTTTACCATATACAAGGATTGATCCACCAACTGAAACTGTTCCACCGTAGATGTCAGTTGTTTCGAGGTAGTCTCTAATCTTGTCACAGGCAAGACCTTTACCAACGGCACCGAGATCAATTTTCTGATCTTCGCCAATCTCAACAAGATATGAGCCCTTGCTGTCTGGAAGAAGTGAGATGCGCTTGAAGTTTATTGTTGGAAGAGCGGCATCGATCTCTTCGTCGCTTGGCACGCGAGCTTCCTTAGTGCCGATGTTCCAAAGACCTGAAAGCTCACCAACTGTGATGTCGAAAGCTCCGTCACATTTTGAGGAGATATCAAAGCATGTACTGATGCAATTGAAAGTTGTGAAGTCGACATATGTGGAATGCTCTTTGTTGAGATTCCAGATATCTGAGCCCTCTTTTCTCCATGAGAGACGGTTGTTGTCGAGGTCGTTGATAATCTTTGTTGATTCACTGATAGCGGCTTTTGAAGCCTCGCTGTCAACATTGTAGAAAGATTCAACAACGACTGTGCCCATGCCAATGGTATTGTTGGTGGCAGGGGTTTCAAGTGCCCTTTTGTTTTTCAGTGCAAGTGTCACTAAAACAGCAGAAATAGCTAGGACGATAACGATGACAACAGTGAGAATCTTTTGGTTCTTACCAGTCACAATACCACTCCTAACTACTTTATTTTATTACATATTAAAATATGTACGCACAATACCAAAATATATTACTCTATTTGTATTTCTTTTTCAATAAAAAATGTTCATAAAATGGGCATTAACTTTGACTTTTTTTTGACAAAACTGACATATCAAATTATAATAAAATGGTCAAAGGAGGCGATTTCCGTGCTTTGTCAAAACTGCGGTAACGCTGAAGCTACAACACATATTAAGCGAATAATTAATGGCGAAGCCATGGAGATTCATCTCTGCTACAACTGTGCAGAGCATCTTGGTTATGCAAACATGTTCTCCGGCTTCGGATTCAACATAAGTAATATGCTTCAGAACTTCTTCCCAGAGTTCACTCGCGCACTTCCAAGTCTTGATCAGAGTGAGCGCTGTCCAACTTGTGGAACAAGTTTTGAGGAGGTAGTTCGTACTGGCATGATGGGCTGTGCGGACTGTTATAGTGTATTCTACGAAAAACTTAAACCTTCACTCTCAAGAATTCATGGTAGAGCAACACATGTTGGAAAATCTGGCGCATATCAGATTGAATCAACTGTTTCGCCTAAACTTGAGGATACAGTAGCAAAGCTCAAAGCTGAGCTCGATGAGGCTGTTAAGGTTCAGAATTTTGAACTTGCAGCTAAACTCCGCGATGAGATAAAGGCTCTCGAAGGAGGTGCTAATAATGGCTAAGTGGTATGAACTTCAAGGCGCTGAAAACGATGTAATTATTAGCACTAAGGTTGCAATAGCACGTAATGTAAAGGGATACAACTTTACAATAAAGTTAAATTCTGAAGAAAAATATGAAATCGCAGATAAAATCGATGAGATTTTAGATAAGAAACTTCCTGGGAAGTTCGTATCTACGCCTATGAACGAGGTTGGTAGGGATTTACAGATTTCACTCGCTGAGCAGAATCTTGTCACTCCAGAGTTCGTAAGCTATGCTGAAGGACGCACCCTCGTTACAACAGAGGACCAGTCACTTAGCATAATGGTCTGTGAGGAGGATCATCTTAAGATTCAGTCTCTTCTTCCAGGTCTCGAACTTGAGAAGGCATATGAACTTTCAAATACTCTTGATACCCTCCTCGATGAGGATCTTGAGTTTGCTTTTGATAAAAAACTTGGATATCTCACTCAGTGCCCAACAAATATTGGTACTGCAATGAGAGCATCAGTAACACTTCAACTTCCAGCTCTCTCAATGCGTGGACAGATTCCTAAACTTGCAAGTATGGTATCAAAGCTTGGCCTTGTGCTCTCAGGTGCGTACGGTGAAGCAGACAACCCAGTTGGTAGTCTCTTCCAACTCTCAAACCAAGTAACACTGGGAATTTCAGAGCAAGCTGCTATTGATAACTTGAAGTCAATTTCGCTCTCGATTGTTGAACAGGAGAGAGCTTTCCGTAAAGACCTCATGAATAGCCTAAAGTTCCAAGACATCTTCTGGCGCTCATTTGGAACACTCAAAAATGCGCGTGTAATTAGCTTTGGTGAATTTATGGAATCTATGGCCATTATCAAAGTTGGTGTGGCAACAGGTGAGGTTGAAGTTCCTTGTGAAAAACTCAACGAACTCATCTTTACAATGCAACCAGCAACATTAAATGTTGCATATGGTCAAAGTCTTGATAGGGGAATACGCGATGCTAAACGCGCCGAAGCTATACGAAACGTTTTCGAATAGGAGAAAAATTAAAGGATGCCGTTTAGGCATCCTTTTTTGCGTTACTTTTTACTTCTTTGGTTATGTAAATTGGTCTGTGTTTACTTTGAATATAGGTTTTACTTAAGTACTCACCGTTGATTCCAAGGGCTAAAAGTTGTAGGCCGCCGAGGAAGAGGATTAGGACGACGATAGTCGCGTAACCTGGAACGGCTATTCCGAAGGCGAGCTTCTCAATGATTACAACGATGATGTAAATCAAAGCTGCAAGTGCTGTAAAGAAACCTGTGTAAGTGGAGATCTTAAGTGGAACTGTTGTGAAAGCAACAATGCCGTCAATCGCATACTTACAGAGTTCCCAGAATGACCACTTTGATGCGCCAGAGAGACGAGCATCAGCATCATAAGGCATATAATAGGTGTTGAAACCTACCCATGAGAAGATACCTTTTGAGAAACGGTGGTACTCACTCATCTCTAAAATGGCATTCTTCATATTTGCCCTAAATGTTCTAAAGTCAGATGCTCCATCAACGAATTCTGTGTCTGACATCTTGTTGATGAGGTGGTAGAAGCGGCGTTTGCAGAAGCGGATGAACGCGCCTTCATGGCGTTCCTCCTGATATGCTGCAACGCAGTCGTACTCAGGGTTCTCATCCAAATACTCGACCATCTTAACTACATATGCTGGGTCCTGTTGGAGATCAGCATCGATGAGTGTAATCATATCTCCTGAAACTTCTTTGAGGCCGGCAAAAATTGCTGCCTCTTTGCCGAAGTTTCGAGAGAAGTTAACGATGGTGACAGGGATGTCGGTTGAACTTGAAATCCTTTCAAGTTCTGACATTGTCTCGTCTTTTGAGCCATCGTTAACGAAGATAAACTCGTAGTCGCTTATTTTATTTTCAAATTCTTCGTTCACCTTATCAAAGAGGGGGCGTACGTTGCCGGCCTCGTTGTAGCAAGGTACAACTAATGAAAGTTTCATTTTTATCACCTTGCAAAATTATACAACAAAACATACCTTTCAGCAAACATATTTGTTATTAATAGAGAAAGTTGGTTGAATATTGCGTGAAAATGAAATTTTACTTTTATTAAACTTGTAAATCTTTTTCAAATGTAATAAAATAGTGCCCATATTATTGGACATAATTATATTTTCATTAAGGAGACTTGCAAAATGGAAAGATTATCAAATAATCCAACACTCAATGCTTGGCTTGATGAGCGTATCGCTCTTCTCCAGCCAGATAATATTGTTTGGATTACAGGAGAAAAGTCACAGCTTGATGAACTTAAGGAAGAAGCTTGTAAGACAGGCGAACTCATCAAACTCAATCAGGAACTTCTTCCAGAATGCTATCTTCACAGAACGGCAGTAAACGATGTTGCTCGTGTTGAAGCTCGTACATTTATCTGTACACCTACAAAGGAAGAGGCAGGTCCTCTCAACAACTGGATGGACCCAACAGAGACATATAAGATGCTCGACGATATCGCTCGTGGTAGTTACAAGGGACGTACAATGTACATTATTCCTTATTCAATGGGACCTATCGGTTCTCCACTTGCTAAGATAGGTATTGAAATCACTGACTCAATCTACGTTGTTTCTAACATGGCAATTATGACTCGTGTTGGCACAAAAGTACTTGAGGTACTCGGTGACTCAAATGACTGGGTACGTGGTACTCACTGTAAGTGCGACATCGATGAGGAGAAGAGATATATCTGCCAGTTCCCACAGGACAACGCAATTTACTCAGTAAACTCTGGTTACGGTGGAAACGTACTTCTTGGTAAGAAGTGCTTTGCTCTCCGTATTGCTTCATATCAGGCAATGATGGAAGGTTGGCAGGCAGAGCATATGCTCATCTTAGGTCTTGAGAATCCTAAGGGCGAGACAAAGTATATCTGTGCTGCATTCCCATCAGCTTGTGGTAAGACAAACCTCGCAATGATGATTCCTCCAGAGGGATACAAGAAGGCTGGCTACAAAGTATGGACAGTCGGCGACGATATCTCTTGGATCCGCAAGGGAGCAGACGGTCGACTCTATGCTATTAACCCGGAGAATGGTTTCTTCGGTGTAGCTCCAGGTACAAACGACAAGTCAAACCCTAATGCTCTTGCAACAACAAAGCGTGGCACAATCTTCACAAATGTATGCCACAATCTTGATAACAACACAGTTTGGTGGGAGGGCCTTGATAAGAACCCACCAACAAATGCAGACGATTGGACTGGTGTTCACTGGAATGGTGCAGTTGATACTGACCGTCCAGGGGCTAACCCTAACTCAAGATTTACTGCTCCAGCTGTAAATTGCCCATGCCTTTCACCAGAGTTTGAAAACCCACAGGGTGTTCCTATTTCTGCTTTCATCTTTGGTGGACGTCGTGCAAAACTTGCTCCACTCGTTTACCAGTCACGTGACTGGAACCACGGTGTATTTATCGGTTCAGTTCTCTCATCTGAGACAACTGCAGCAGCTACAGGTGCTGTAGGTGTTGTTCGTCGTGACCCAATGGCTATGAGACCATTCATCGGCTATGATTGCGGAACATACTTCCAGCATTGGCTCGACATCGGTAAGACACTTGACCCAGATAAGGCTCCAAAGATCTTCAACGTAAACTGGTTCCGCAAGGACGATGAAGGTCACTTTATGTGGCCAGGCTTTGGCGACAACCTTCGCGTACTTGAATGGATTATCAAACGTTGTGATGGCGAAGTTGACGCTGTTGAAACCGAAATCGGTTTCATGCCAAAGCCTGAGGACATCAACATTGAAGGCCTTGAGGACGAAGTTACACTTGACTCACTCAAAGCAATGCTCTCAGTTGATAAGTCACTCTGGCAGGAGGAAGCAAAGGGAATCGAAGAGTTCTATGCTTCTCTCGGTAATACAGTTCCAGCTGAACTTCATGCTTGCCTTGATACTCTTAAAAAGAATGTTGAATAAAGCATAAAATAAGACCCGCTCAATTATGATGAGCGGGTCTTTTCTTTTTAATTAGTCAGCTGATAGTATGAAAAAACAATACAATTATTATTTTGCTCGCTTTTGTTAGAAAGTTTAGATATTTTTTCTAAATTAGAAAAAATGTTAAATAAAATGTTTAATGCAAGTAAAACTCTTTACTTTTTAACAATTGTATTTTTCTAATTTGGAATAAAAAATGAATTTTTCCACAGCTTTGAAAAATTCTTGTTAAAAAGTCGCGAGCTGTAAAGACATAAACTTTTACATGTTCAAATATTTTTGAGATAATATTTAAAAACGCCGTAGCTACGTCATTTGTGATTTTATTTGTACTTATTGTTGATAATGTACAAACAGGAGTGTATAATTAACCTGCAAAAAATATTAAGGGGGACCTTTAAATGAAATACGCATTATTTACAGGCGCAGCAGGCGGTATTTCAGGTGCTTGCGTAGAGGCACTTGACAAGCAAGGTGGTTGGACAATTTTTGCTGGTTACAACAGAACTCCTTGTGATGACCTTATCGCTCGTTGCTCAGAGAACGTTATTCCAATTCACTGCAACATCTCTTCACAGGAAGAGTGCTTCGCTGCAGCTGAGGAAATTAAAAAGTACACAGATCACCTTGACGTAGTTGTAAACTGCGCAGGTATCCACACAATGGACTCACTCATCGAGGGTGACCCAGCAGCAGTAGTTGAGAAGATCGTTAACGTTAACCTTCTTGGTATGGTTCGTGTTAACAAGGCTATGTTCCCACTTGTAAATGCTTGCAAGGGTAGAATCATCAACTTCTCATCAGAGTGTGGTTGGGAGCAGCCACAGCCATTCAACTCACCATACGCTATTTCTAAGTATGCTGTTGAGGCTTATACAATTGGCCTTCGTCGTGAGCTTAACTTCCTTGGTATCAAGGTAATTAAGATTCAGCCAGGTTCATTCAAGACAGGCATGCACGGTCAGGCTACAGATGGTTATCAGAAGATTCTTGATAAGACAGAGTACTACAGAGATGTACTTAAGGTTATGAAGCCAATGATGACAGTAGCTATGGCTCATCCAAACGAGATGCATTACCTTACAGATACAGTTCTTGAGGCTATTAACTCTAAGAATCCTAAGGTTAACTACAAGTGCAAGAACACTTGGTATCTTGGCCTTATCGATCCTATTCCTGCAAAGATCATCGATGCTGGTTACAAGTATCTCATCGCTGCTCTTGCAAAGGTAGTTCCAGATCCTAAGAAGAAATAAGAAATAATCCTTGAAAACGCCGTCAAATGACGGCGTTTTTTTTATTTATTTTTATGGTTGACAAAAGTATTAAAAATAAATAACATAGTAAACGTACTAAATTTGGAGCCATCACGGCTTTAGGGGGAATACATTTATGGTATTTGAAAAGATTAGAGCACTTATCGCTGAACAGCTTGATCTTAACGAAGACGACATTACAATCGACTCAGCTCTTATTGAGGATCTTGGCGCTGACAGCCTTGATGTTGTTGATCTCGTTATGTCTATCGAAGATGAGTTTGAAATTGAAGTTCCCGATGAAGCTATTGAGAATATGAGAACAATCGGCGACGCAGTTAAATTCATTGAAGCTAACATCTAAATTGCAGATTCATCGCCCACGTTCTTGTGACGTGGGCTTTTTTTAAGGAGAATTATAATGGCAGATCAGAAAAAGATGGTTGAAGATATCACATCTATGGATGTGGACTTTGCCAAGTGGTATACAGACATCTGCAAGAAGGCAGAACTTGTTGAGTATACAAGCGTAAAGGGCTGTATGGTTATTCGTCCATACGGTTACGCTATTTGGGAGAATATCCAGAGAATTCTCGACGGATATTTCAAAGAGACAGGACATGAGAATGTTTGCATGCCAATGTTCATCCCAGAGAGTCTTCTTCAGAAGGAGAAGGATCACGTAGAAGGTTTTGCACCAGAAGTTGCTTGGGTAACTCATGGTGGTAACGATCTCCTTGAGGAGCGCCTCTGCGTTAGACCTACATCTGAGACACTCTTCTGCGAACACTTTGCAAATATTGTTCATTCACATAGAGACCTTCCAAAGCTATATAATCAGTGGGTATCAGTAGTACGTTGGGAAAAGACAACTCGTCCATTCCTTCGTTCACGTGAGTTCCTCTGGCAGGAGGGTCACACAGTTCATGCTACAGCTGAGGAGGCTATTGCAGAGACAGAGCAGATGCTCAACATCTACGCTGACTTCTATGAGAAGGATCTCGCAATCCCAGTAGTACGTGGACAGAAGACCGAGTCTGATAAGTTCGCAGGTGCCGAGTCGACATATTGTATCGAGGCACTTATGCACGACGGTAAAGCACTTCAAGCAGCAACAAGCCACTACTTCGGTGACGGCTTTGCAAAGGCTTTTGGTATTCAGTTCCAGTCAAAGGAAAACAAACTTGAATATGTTCATGAGACATCTTGGGGTCTCACCACTCGTACAATCGGTGCAATTATCATGACTCATGGTGATGACAACGGTCTTGTTCTTCCACCAGCTGTTGCTCCGATTCAGGTAGTTATTATCCCTGTTGCACAGCATAAGGAAGGCGTTCTCGAAAAGGCTAATGAGCTTAAGGCTCAGCTCTCAAAGAGCTTCAGAGTTAAGCTTGACGATTCCGAAAACAGCCCAGGTTGGAAGTACTCAGAGTATGAGATGAAGGGTGTTCCAGTTCGTCTTGAAATTGGTCCACGTGACATCGAAGCTAATCAGTGTGTACTTGTAACTCGTCATAATAGAGAGAAGACAGTAGTATCACTTGATAACCTTCCTGATGCTATCTCACAGAAGCTTCAGGAAGTTCGTGATGGTCTTTGGGAGAAGGCTATTGCTAACCGCGATAAGAAGACATACAAGTGCACAAGCATTGATGAGATTAAAGCTGCACTCGCTGAAAATGGCGACGGTCTTGTAATGGCCATGTGGTGTGGCGACGAAGCTTGTGAGGACAAGGTTAAAGAGGAGACTGGCGTAGGTTCACGCTGCATCCCATTCAACCAGGAGAATCTCGATGATAAGTGTGTCTGCTGCGGTAAGCCAGCAAAGCATATGGTAATGTGGGGTAACGCTTATTAATAATAAATTATATTGACATTACATTATATAAGTGTTAGAATGCGTTATGTTAAGTTAATAAGTTTATTGTTGAGAGTGGCTCAAACGAGCCGCTCTCTTGATTTTGTAAGGAGGTTTTTATGGCTGGTAAAGTTGAAACAACAGTTAGAGAAATTGTTGAACCTTATGCAAAAGAATTAGGCCTTAGTATTTGGGATGTTGAATTCGTAAAAGAGGGTGCAGACCACTATCTTAGAATCTACATCGATAAAGAGGGCGGAGTAGGAATTGACGACTGTGTTGATTTATCACACGCTGTTGATTGTCCACTCGATGCTGCAGATCCAATTGATTGTAGCTATTGCCTTGAGGTCTCATCACCTGGTGTTGAGAGAACACTCAAGACAGATGAACATTTCGCAGCTTATGTTGGCGAAAAGGTAATGGTTAAACTCATCAGACCTGTTGATGGTGTACGTGAGTTTAAGGGAATCCTTAAGGATTATGACAAGGGCAACATCACTTTTGAATCAAGTGATGGTAAGTCTATTGTTTTTAATAAAAAAGAAGCTTCGTTTGTAAAAGCAGACGACTTTGACATGTAAATAATCGAAAGGTGGAATATAGAAAAATGAATGAAGAATTCTTTTTGGCCGTTGAAATGATGGCAAAGGAAAAAGGTATCCCAGCTGAATTTCTCTATGAGAAGATTCAGAATGCACTTGTTGTATCTGTAAGACGTATGTACAACGGTAAAGACATAGTTTTCTGTGACATCAATCCAGATAAGCAGGAACTCAATGTTTATCTTAGAAAGAACGTAGTAGAAGAGATAGTTGACGAGGACGAGGACATTCTTGTTGAGGCAGCTCATCAGTATAAGAAGAATGCTAAGGCTGGCGACATCATTGAAATCCCACTCGATACTAAGGACTTTGGCCGTATTGCTGCTCAGACTGCAAAACACGTTATCCGTCAGGGTATCCGTGATGCAGAGCGTGGACAGACAATGCAGGAATTCCAAAGCCACAATCAGGAGATTGTTACAGCTAAGGTTTTAACTGTTGATCCAAAGACTGGTAATGCAACACTTGAAATCGGTAAGGCTGAAGCACTCCTTCCACACTCAGAGCAGATCCCTGGTGAGGAGCTCTCAGATGGCGACCTCATCAAGGTATTTATTGTTGATGTACGTGAGACAGAGAAGGGCCCTAAGGCTATGATCTCTCGTACACATCCAGGTCTTGTTCGTAAACTCTTTGAGACAGAGGTTCCAGAGATTACTGATGGTACTGTTGAAATTAAGGAAGTATCACGTGAGGCTGGTTCACGTACAAAGATTGCAGTTTACAGCGCAGACGAAAACGTTGACGCAGTTGGTGCCTGCATTGGCCCACGTGGCGCACGTGTAGCAAAGGTTGTTGACCTTCTCTGTGGTGAGAAGATTGATATCGTTCCTTATTCAGAGGACCCAGCACTCTTCGTTGGTGCAGCTTTAGCACCTGCAGATGTTGTTCGTGTTGACATCCTCTCACTCGAGGAAAAATCATGCAAGGTAATCGTTCCTGATACACAGCTTTCACTCGCTATTGGTAACAAGGGTCAGAACGCAAGACTTGCAGCTAAACTTACTGGCTGGAAAATTGACATTAATCCAGAAAGCGGTTTCTACGAGGGCCCAGAAGAGGCTTAATTTTAATGGAAGGTGAATCTGATGCCTAAGAAAGTACCTGAGAGACGTTGTCTTGGTTGTATGGAAATGAAACCAAAGACAGACCTTGTTAGGGTAGTTAAAAGTAAAGATGAAAATATTGCTTTAGACCTTAGCGGTAAGGCTCCAGGACGTGGTGCTTATATCTGTAAGTCCACGGAGTGCTTCGAGAAGGCAAAGAAAGCGCGTCGTTTCGAGCGCGAGTTCAAGATGCAGATTCCCGATGATGTGTACTCAAAACTGGAGGCGGAGCTTAATGGATGAGAAGTTCTTCAATATGCTCGGTCTCGCGCGAAGAGCTGGCAAATTGTCGCCAGGACACGACGCGGCTTTCACGAGTATACAAAAAGGCAAAGCAAAAGCATGCTTCTTGTGCAGTGATGCATCGGACAGACTAAAAGAAGAGTTTGACCGCACGACAAAGTATGAAGGCAGGGATATTGAACTCATTGAGATTCCAGTGACCAAAGATGACCTTTACGCTGCAGCAGGCATAAGAGCGGCAGTATTTACGATTGATGATATCGGCTTTGCGAAAAAGATTATTGAGATATGCGGAGGAAACGTTTAATGGAGATAAAGATTAAGTTAAATGAAGTCGCAAAAGACTTTGATAAACCAAGTAAAGAGCTTGTTGAGGTTCTTAATGAAAAGTTCCCTGATGCTCCTAAGAAGACAATGTCTACATTGACTCCTGAAGAGCTCAACTATGCTTTTGAATATTACACTCAGAATAATCAGGTAGAGAGCTTTGATAAGTACTTTGCAATGCAGCCAGCTCCAAAGGCAGAGCCTAAGAAGGAAGAGAAGGCTGCACCTGCAGAGAAGAAAGAAAAGATTCCTACAAAGAAAACTGAGGAAGC
>JAKSQX010000050.1 GCA_024403955.1 Clostridia bacterium
GAACCAGGCGCAAATAATCATAGGCGAGAACAGAAATTATACTCTCTTTAGTACATCTTTAACCCATGTGGATAGAAATCTGCATGGGTTATTTTGCTATAATTACTTTTTTTGTGAGCTTGTCCCATAATTTGGGACTACTTATAGATAAATTTGCACCCAAATATCCAAGAAAATGAAATTGAATATCAAGCATACATAATCGTAAATTTCTAACAGTATTAATTTTAACACGAAAAGAACATGAAGCGGTTAAAACAAAACTCCGTGCTCTCTCTTTTTGTGTACAGGCTGTCCAAACTGTAACAAGAAATTTGAGAAGAAGTTGCCCGAGAACGAGCTCTGGCAACTCTATCGTGCTGCCTACGAGCAGTACCAGTCAGAAATCCTCCATGGTGAGTACTCTTACCATCGTTATGTGGAGAGATTCTTTTCCTATCATCTTCCTGCATTTTGTCTGAATGAAGCCGAAGCCAGGCTTCACTTCATGAACGTCTTCGAACTCAAAGATCTTTTGGAGAATCGACGTGACCTCGTCGAATCTTATTTCTCCAAAGACTCTTTCGAGGAGGATGACTATGCCCGAATGAACCGAGAGTTCAACCAATGTGAACCCATCGTCAGGAAGGCAAAAGTTCTTGCGCACTTCAATGACAGACAGATTAGCCTCATTACGGATTTCCTTAATGATGATAATATTGGACTGTTAGTTGACCATGTCACTGAGTTCGATGTCAGAGCACTGTTTGATTGTACGTTGAAGAAGCCATTGAAGCCTCAGGTTAACCGTCGTATCACGAAGTTCTTCGATTCACTTCGCAACGAAGGATTCCTACCTCATGCCTGGCAGAAAATATTAGCAGACAACAAGCTCATAGTGTCTTCTTCGACAGGAAAGCCTCTCACCGCACACATGATAAGCAGTTATCTGTCGGATTACAATTTGGGAGAAGATACGTTGAAGAGTCCGTGTAAAAGTTTAACCCAAAAATTGAAAGAAAGTATGTAAAAGGAAGGTAAAACAATCAACTGAAGCCAAGGTAGCATGATAATAGGCATGATAAAAAATCTCATCATGCCGTGCTTAGATTGATTGTGAATTTTAGGGGCTACCTTTGCCGCCGAATCGGTTCAGAATCGGGGGCAGCACCCCTATTGTCTAACATCAAAAGTACATATCTATGGCAAAGAAAAAGATAGATGTTGCTATCCTGGAAAAGCGCATTGACCTCCTTGAAATGCAAGTCAGAGACATGAAGGTGATAGAACCAAATGCTATCGACGAGCGTTTGAAAAACATTGAGGAAGCTCTTTATTCCTCAAAAGAGATGCTTACTTCCAAAGAGGTATGTCAGTACCTTGACATTTCACAAAGTCTTCTTTACAAACTGACATGCAGTGCAAGGATCCCTCACTACAAGCCACGAGGCAAGATGGTCTATTTTGAAAAGAAGGAGATTATCAAGTGGATCAAGACGCACCATGTAATAATGTCCGACGAAAGTGAAGAATCTTTAGAGTCAGAACTTAACGACTCCGAAAACAATGAAGAGACCACCCAAAAAGAACAGCGTTGATGGCGTGAACCTGCCAGACTCTCGCCTTGTTGAGCTCCTTGACAAATGCGAAATATCAGTTCTGGACATCTTTAAGAAGAAAAACAAGAAGAAAGATGGCAAAAAAAGTAAATAAAGCCGAAGTAAAGGAAGAGCAGTTAGCACAATTACAATCGCTTGAGGTAAGTATGCTCAACAAGGACAAATTCACAGATGATGAACTTGATGCGTATCTTGACAAAGGCGAGATAAAAGCTTCCGATAAAATCGAAGTACCACCTCAGATATTGTGGGTCGATGATTGTACCATTGCAACCTTTGGTAATTTCTCTGCATCTACAGGTAAGGCAAAGAGCAAGAAGACCTTCAATATCTCTGCAATGGTTGCTGCTGCTGTCAATAACACAACTGTGCTGAACTACAGAGCCAGTCTTCCTGAAGGTAAGCGCAACATCCTGTATTTCGATACAGAACAAAGCAGATACCATTGTCACAATGTGATTGAGCGTATCTATAAGCTCTCTGGTCTTTCCCTTGAAGCAGATGATCCACGTTTGAAGTTCTGGGGATTGCGCGAATACACCCCTACTCTCCGCATAGCCCTTGTAGATTATGCCCTAAGAAAGTATGAAGGTGTTGGTCTCGTCATCATTGACGGACTCAGAGATCTTATGTATGACATCAATAACGGCAAAGAAGCAACAGACGTTATGACAATTCTCATGGCTTGGACAAGTTTTTACGACCTTCACATTCATACTGTTCTTCATCAGAACAAGAATGACAGTAACACTCGTGGTCACATCGGTACAGAGTTGGAAAACAAAGCTGAAACCGTTCTGGTCATAAGCAAGAACCGTCAGGACAAGAACATAAGCGAGGTCAAACCAATGCATATGCGTGCCAAGGAGTTTACTACTTTTGCCTTTCATATTGATGACAATGCTCTCCCTGTTCTTGAAACAGGATTCCAGGTTACGGTCATTAAACCAAAAGACAAACCACTTACAGCACTTGATGAAGATGTTCATACAAACGTGCTCCAGAAAATCTTCGAGCAGCATAAGCCTGAGCGTTACACCGACATGGTATCTCTCTTAATTGAAGGATATTCTTCAGCTGGTTACAAAAGAGGAAACAATGGTGCGAAGGACTTACTTAAAGCACTTTCCTCCAAGAAGATTATTGTCAAAGGCAAGAATGGCTATGAGTACCATCCAGAGAACTTCTCATCAAACTTCACATCTGACGATGAGGATGATGAAGACAATGATGAAGATCTCACCTCTGATGAAGAATAACCGGCACTCCAGAAACAAGTTTAAGTTTAGCGAGTTTAAGGGGTATATATAAATTTAATCGCACACGCGCATGTGTACGTGCATGTTGCGTGTGCATAAATAGTATAATGATTATGACTATAGACGAAATCAAATCGGTCAGCATCCTGCAATGGATG
>JAKSQX010000051.1 GCA_024403955.1 Clostridia bacterium
ACAGTCATTCTTTCTATAAGCCACAGAGCCTCGGTCTGCCTTTCAACTCATTCGGTGATGAGACCTATTATATTATAGATGAGTTTAACGATCTTGGTTATATGGTGTCAAACCGTCGTCAGCCAGAGGGAAAGACATGTGTTTATATCTTCCAGCCAACAGAAACGCGTGAGACGTATGACATAGAGAATACTCCAGAGGCAGAACTTGACCGTTTGGCTCGTTTGAGATCAATCAAGGATTCGCAGATGGATGCTACCCTACTCGCATCAGCTCAGAGTCGTCTTTCAGAAGCCCGCAAGTCTAATGGCACAAAGACTGCCAATGACTTTGACTTCATCATCAATGCCAATCTGGTTTATCATAAGCTTTCAGACTTCCGCAGCAGCGTGAATCAGAATCAGTTCCCTACCTATCTCACCATGAAGGCTAACGTGGAGGCAAGGGAAAAGCAGCTCAGCACCTTACGTGAAAACTATCACAACGGCAACAAAAACCTTGCTGCTAACATCGCGCAGATGGAGGTAGAGGTGTTCAACGAGCGTCAGAAGCTCAACTTCACCGAAAAGCAGATAAGGAATACAGAGATACAAGCGATTTCTAAGTGAATAGTGAAGAACGAAGAGTGAAGAATTTGAGTTAGTAATCATCAATCATCATCTATTGCAAACTTGACGTACAGTATCTAACTTAAATTCTTCACTCTTAACTCTTCACTTTTAACTAATATACCTAACACTAAACAACTAAAAAATATGTACGCTCCTTCAGAACTAATAATCAATGAGGATGGCAGTTGTTTCCATCTTCACCTCAAACCAGAGTTTTTGGCAGATAAAGTAATCCTCGTAGGTGACCCTGAAAGAGTTACCATGGTTGGTAATTTCTTCGATAAGATAGAGAATGAGGTTTCCAATAGAGAGTTTCACACTATAACTGGAACTTACAACGGTAAGCGCATTACCGTGCAGTCAACAGGCATTGGATGTGATAATATTGACATTGTGCTTACCGAACTTGACTCGCTCGCCAACATCAACTACTCTACCCGTGAGGATAATCCACAGCATCGCACTCTTGAGATTGTGCGTATAGGCACTTGTGGCGGTTTGCAACCAGATACTCCAATTGGTACACCTATTATATCTGTAAAGAGCATAGGCTTTGATGGATTGCTCAACTATTATGCAGATCGTGATAAGGTTTGCGACCTTAAACTTGAGGCAGCTTTTCGTGAGCATATGAATTGGTCGGAGAAGAAAGGAGCTCCATACGTTGCCGTAGCAGATGATGAGCTGAGCCGACGAATTGGTGGAGATGACATGCATCGAGGCATTACTGCAGCTTGTGGCGGTTTCTATGGACCACAAGGAAGACAGATTCGCCTTAAGATACAAGATCCAGAACAAAACAAAAAGGTGGAGGCTTTCAACTATACTTGTCCGGAAACAGGTGAGACATTGAAGATATGCAACTTTGAGATGGAGTCTTCTGCTGTTGCTGGTATGTCGGCTATGCTCGGACATAAGGCAACTACCTGTTGTATGGTTATTGCAAACCGTCATGACAAGGAAATGAACACAACATACAAAAACACGATGGAAAATCTCTTAAAAACTGTATTAGACAGAATTTAGGGGGTATTTTACATGACATGTGTCAATTTGTAAGCTATTTTAGCTGATTTTAGCCCGTTTTGGCTGATTTAAAGCAAGAAAAGGCAAAAATAAGTGTTTTCTTGACATATATTTGTTATTTGCCACTTTTTGTCATAAAGTGAGAAAAATATTTGTGTGCCCACACAATTTGTTATACCTTTGCACTCGGAAATCAGAAACAACAAGTTCTGAAGACCTACAAACAAGAAAGAATCTCTTCCAAAGAGTTCTGAAATGTTGAAAACGAGTATTAGTATTTATATAAAGGATAACATTTTAAAATTAAAGAAAGGAAACACATTATGACAACATTTATGGTAATGACAAGCGCAGTTTATGTAGCAGCATTGTTCAGCGTTTACATGGTTGTTAAGACTCTTAACGGTATGAGAGGTTAATCCTCCCAACCGAACAGAGAGGGGGAAAACAAAGCTTAGAATTAGTTTTCAACTCATTATTAAAAAGGGCGATAGTCATTCGACTATCGCC
>JAKSQX010000052.1 GCA_024403955.1 Clostridia bacterium
TGTCCTTCCCTAAAATAAGTTGAATAAAAATCAACTTAAAAGATGGAAGACATCAAAGACCAAGAGTTAGCCCAACTTGAAGAATTGGCATTGGAGATTAGAGGAAGCAGACGAGCTTTCACTAATGAGCAAAGACGTATCATACTGGAGGCTCATTTAAGGCATAAGGTCCCAGTCAATGTGTTAAGTGTGAAATATGGTGTTAATCGCATTACAATTTATCGTTGGATTCGTAACTTTGCGGATGGTAAAACGTCTTATAAGAAAGAGACAGTACCAATCACTCCTATTCCGACGTCTATGCCAAAGAAAGTAACAAATCCATCAGAGACTCCCGAGCAGGAACTTGAGCGCCTGAGACAGGAGAACAAGCGTTTGGCTGAAGCTCTGAAGATGGCCGAATGGATGAATCACGCCAAGGATGTGATGATTGACCAGGCCGAAAAGACCTTCAACATTCCAATCAGAAAAAAATCTGGTGCCAAACAGTAAAAGAGCTTGCCGCAGAGAAGGTCAAAGGTCAGACCATGGGCCTTCTCTGCCGGCTGTTTGGCAAAAGCTGGCAGGCTTACTATCAGCACAAGGACACCCTCATCAAAGAACGCATGCGTGAGGAGGTAGTCCTGCAGTACATAAAAGAAGTCAGGGCACTCGACCCTGGTATAGGTGGCGAGAAACTCCATATAATGTATCAAAAGCAGTTTGGCAGGGACTACAAGTATATGGTTGGACGTGACAAGATGGAGGCGATTATAGCCCGTAACAACCTGTATGTCAGACTTAGACGCAAGAAGCCAAAGACGACGGATTCAACACATGGACTACCTACATATCCTAATCTCGTAAAGGAACTTATAACCGAGAGAAAGAATCAGTTGTGGGTGACTGACATTACATACATACCTATATGGATAAGCGAATACGAGTATGAGTTCTGCTATCTCTCAATGATTACCGACTACCATACCAAAGAGATAATCGGATGGTACGTAGGCGAGAGCATGGAGGCTTGGTGCAGCATTGAATGCCTTATGATGGCTTTGGAACAACTCGTTGGGGAAGATGATGTTGAGCTCATACACCACTCCGACAGAGGAGTGCAGTACGTAAGTGCAGCATATACTTCAGTACTGATTGAAGCTGGTATCAAAATCAGTATGACAGAGTGTGGCGATCCGAAGGACAATGCTGTGGCTGAAAGACAAAACAACACCATAAAAAATGAACTGCTAAGAGATATAAAATTCAAATCTGTAGAAGAAGTAAGACTGGCTGTTAAGAAAGCCATTGACTTCTATAACAATGAGCGCCCACACATGAGTCTTAATAACATGACTCCTAAGGAAGCTGCCTCTTTCAAAGGCAAAATAGAGAAAAAGTGGATCTCATATAGAGAAAATCATCTCAAAAACTTGCAGATCCAAAAAGGAGCAACTAATTTTGCACCGCAAACCCTGGAAATGATTGAAGAATTAAATCAATTACCACATTCAACAGGAAATAGGGATAGGAAAGAATTACTCAATACTTCTCAGGGATAGAATTTATTATTCAATACCTCTCAGGGTTAG
>JAKSQX010000006.1 GCA_024403955.1 Clostridia bacterium
TGACTCAGTTATTTGGGGTTCGAATCCCTATTCCGCTGCCAAAAAAAGAGATAGCCTCTGGCTATCTCTTTCTTTTTTGTCAGAAGGGATTCGAACCTTGGGTTCGAAGTTCAAAGGGTGGTCGAGGTCTAAAGCCCTCTTCCATATATCGCAACGCCCAAGTCGTCCGCAGGAAGACTTGGACTGCGACCTATTCCGCTGCCAAAAAGAGATAGCCTCTGGCTATCTCTTTTTTGTTAGAAATACCACTGGTCCTAAAAATGGGACCGTTCGTAGTTATTTAAGAAAAAACGGTTGCTTTTCTGAAAAATCGAGTATATAATGTAACCAAACCGAACATTTGTATGCGAATGTTCGACAGCCCTTTTTGTTTACGGAGGATTATATTATGGCAGATAAGAATAAGGCTCTTGAAACTGCGATTGCTCAAATTGAAAGACAGTACGGTAAAGGTGCTATCATGCGCCTCGGTCAGAATGCTAATTTGAACGTTGAAGCTATTTCAACTGGTTCTTTTACTCTTGACGTAGCAACTGGTATAGGTGGTCTCCCAAGAGGCCGTATCATTGAGATCTACGGTCCTGAGTCATCAGGTAAAACAACTCTTGCTCTCCACGCTGTAGCTGAAGCTCAAAAAGCAGGTGGCGAAGCAGCTTTCATCGATGCTGAACATGCACTTGATCCTGTTTACGCAGCAAACCTTGGTGTAGATGTTGATTCTCTCCTTGTTGCACAGCCAGATAATGGTGAGCAGGCTCTTGAAATTGCAGAGTCTCTTGTTCGCTCAGGTGCCATTGATATTTTGGTTGTTGACTCAGTTGCAGCCCTTGTTCCTCGCGCAGAAATCGAAGGCGAAATGGGTGACTCACATGTTGGTCTCCACGCTCGTCTTATGTCTCAGGCACTCCGTAAACTTGCCGGTGCAGTATCAAAGTCAAATTGTATTATTATCTTCATCAACCAGCTCCGTGAAAAGGTTGGTGTAATGTACGGTAACCCAGAAGTAACAACTGGTGGTCGTGCTCTTAAATTCTACGCATCTATGCGTATTGATGTACGTAAGATTGAACAACTTAAAGCTCCTGGAAACGAGTTCGTAGGCTCTCGTACACGTGCTCGTATCGTTAAGAATAAGGTAGCTCCTCCTTTCAAAGAGGCAGAGTTTGACATCATCTATGGTCGCGGTATTGCCAAGGAGGGAGAAATCCTCGACGCAGCAGTATCTCTTGACATTATTCATAAGTCCGGTGCTTGGTTCTCTTATGGTGACCAGCGTCTTGGACAGGGTAGAGAAAACGTAAAAGAATACCTTCTCCAGAATCCTGACTTCATGGCTGAAATTGAGAAGCAGGTCCAGGACCACATTGCTGAACTTTCAAATCAGATGAAGGCTTCCTACAAGGGTGGTCAGATGCATGACACTCCTGTAAACGCACCAGCTGAAGCTCCAGCTGAGGAACCTGTTCCTGCAGCACCAACTTCAGCAGCATCGGCAAAGGCAAAACTTGATATTACGGTGGATGACTAAAATGCTTTTAACTGCTAAGCACGGTAAAGGTAATAAGATTCATTTATCAATAGACGGGGAATATACCATCACTACTACTGAACGCGTTTGGTATGATTCCCCGTTTTCAGATAATTCTGAGATAAGTGAGGAGGAGTGGTCAGAGTTTTGTGACACCATCAACTTCGAAAAGATGTATGAACGTGCACTTGATCTCCTTGAACTTCGTGACCACTCACAAAAAGAAATACTTGATAAGCTCGTCGTCAAATTCGGCTTGGACAAAAAGGATCAAGCAAAGCTCGTTTTGGAAAAACTTTCCGAAAACGGTTTGCTTGATGATGAGCATTTTGCCCGTATCTACGCTGACGAACTTATTAGAAAAAAGCACGTGAGCCCTGCTGGGTTACGTGCTGCTTTGTCTGCAAAAGGCATAGACAGGAACATTACAAGTTTAATTATTGAAGAGGCTGAGATTGATCCTGTTGAGTCAATCAACTATCTTTTGGATACAAAGTTTAGAAGTGCAGACCTCCTCGATGAAAAACAGTGTGATAAAGTTATAACCTCGCTCTATAGACTTGGGTTTATGTTGAGCGACATTAAATCTGTACTCGCTGAGCGTCAGCACAATTTACGTGTTGAGCTTTTGGAAAATATGTAGAATTTTTGTTGCTAAATTCTACACTTAAGGGGAGCCCTATTCCTTGCAAATACTTATATTTTAGTTTAGAATATAAGTAGTAGATTTGTTTAAAGGAGTCTTTAAGTTGCCTCTTAAGTTAATTGATAGTTATCTTACAAATTTCATATCAAATGACGATATCCAGGGAATGCAGGCTGAGGTTACAGCTGCGCATGAACTCTTGCATGAAGGCAAGGGCCCTGGAAATGATTTTATAGGTTGGGTAGATCTCCCTGTTAATTACGACAAGGAAGAGTTTGCTCGCATTAAAGTGGCTGCAGACAAAATCAAGAAGAACTCCCAGGTACTTGTTGTTATCGGTATCGGTGGTTCATATCTTGGTGCTCGTGCGGCCATTGAATTTTGTAAATCACAAAATTACAACCTCCTTGCAAAGGACACACCACAGATTATTTTCTCTGGTAACACTATAAGTTCCACAACTCTCAATGAGATTATGGACCTTATCGATGGCAAGGATTTCTCAGTAAACGTTATCTCTAAATCTGGTACTACAACTGAACCAGCTATTGCCTTCCGTGTATTCCGTGAACTTGCTATTGCAAAGTACGGTGAAGAGGGAGCAAAGGACCACATCTTTGTTACAACAGACAAAGCTCGTGGAACCCTTAAAGCCCTTGCTGATGAAGTTGGCTATGAGACATTTGTAGTTCCTGATGATGTTGGTGGTCGTTATTCAGTTCTTACAGCTGTTGGTCTTCTTCCAATCGCTGTTGCTGGTATTGATATTGATGCACTTATGAAGGGTGCTCAGGATGCCCGTGAAGCTTTCTGTGACACAGACATCAATAAGAATGATTGCTACAAGTATGCTGCTATTCGTAACGTACTTGCTCGTAAGGGTAAGACAGTTGAAATGATGGTTTCTTATGAGCCTTCATACACCATGATGAATGAATGGTTTAAACAGCTTTATGGCGAGTCAGAGGGTAAAGATGGAAAGGGTATTTTCCCAGCATCTGCTATCTTCTCAACCGACCTTCACAGCCTTGGCCAGTACATTCAGGATGGTCAGAGACTTCTCTTTGAAACAGTTGTTACTTTCAAGAATCCTACACGTGAGTACATTATCAAAGAGGATGCTGCAAACGTTGATGGACTTAACTTCCTCGCTGGTCGTGGAATGTCTTTCGTAAATAGAAAAGCATTTGAAGGTACAGTACTTGCTCATAACGACGGCGGAGTTCCAAACATTGTTCTTGAAGCTGATGCTATGAACGAATACGAACTTGGCTATATGATTTACTTCTTCGAAAAAGCATGCGCAATTTCTGGTTATATTCTTGGAGTTAATCCATTCAACCAGCCAGGCGTTGAAAGCTACAAGAAGAATATGTTTGCTCTTCTCGGCAAACCAGGCTATGAGGGTGAAAAAGCTGCCCTTGAAACTAGACTTAAATAATTTCGTAAATTCTCTAATTTAAATATATTTTTAGGAGGTAGATACACATGGTATCACTTATTATCGGCCATAAAGGCTCAGGAAAAACAAAGAAACTCATTGACGCAGTAAACGCTGCACGCGAAGCATCAAACGGCAACGTTATCTGTATTGAGAAGGGCAGCAAACTCTCTAACGACGTTAAGTACACCGTACGTCTTGTTTCTGCTGATGAATATAAGATCACTGGTTATGATGCTTATTATGGTTTCCTCGCTGGTATGTGCGCAGGTGACGCTGATATCACAGATATCCTTGCTGATGGCACACTTAAAATCGGTGGAGAAATCGGTGACGATTTCGTAGTATTCTTCAAAAAAGTTGCAGCACTTGCTGAGGCAACAGATACTAAGTTCACATTCACAGTTTCAGCTGATGAAGAGGAACTTCCAAAAGAGATTTTCGACTTCTGTCAGAAGGCTTAAAAATCGTAGATTTATTAGGGGCGGAAGGCACTTGCCAACCGCCCTAAATTTTTGTTGACTTTATATATATTAAGTTATATAATTCATTGTACGCGCAAAGGCGGTGACTTTATGTTTGAGATAAATCTTGAACCTCTGTTCAAAGGAGCAAGTTCAGAAATTCAAATCAATCACACTCTCGATTTGAGCAATGTTGAAATTTCAGACGCGAAGCCAATGATCTCACCTTGTGTAATAGGTGGAGTGATTAAGAATGATACGGACATCGTTTCACTCTCTGCTTCTGTTACAGTTTTATATTCCGGAAACTGTGATCGCTGCGCAAAAGAGGTAACTAAAGAATTTACCATTCCAATGGAACATACTTTTGTGACCGAGTTGAACGACGAACAAAACGACGAGTTTACTCTCGTGCCAACCATGCGTTTCGACTTGGAAGGACTGGCGACTGAAGATGTTCTTCTTTACTTACCAAATAAGTTCCTCTGTAGTGAAGACTGTAAGGGAATCTGTCCTCAGTGCGGAAAGAACTTGAATGATGGTCCTTGTGGCTGTAAGAAAGAGATTGACCCACGCCTTGCAGCGCTTCAATCTTTGCTCGAGGACGAATAATTTTTAACTTGTAATTTTTTATATTTTGATAGGAGGGTTTACCCAATGGCAGTACCAGCTAGAAGAGTTTCTAAGGCTCGTCGTGACAAGAGACGTTCAAACGTATGGAAGATGAACGCTCCAGAACTCGTAAAGTGCCCACAGTGCGGTGAATACAAAAGACCACACAGAGTTTGCCCAGAATGTGGTTATTACAACGGCAAACAGGTAATCGTAAAGGACTAATCAAAATTTCTTGAGATTAAGGTGGAGAAGGGGAACCTTCCCCACCTTTTAGTCGTTTTAAGGAAGGAGGAAAGACACATGTCAGCAACAGTAATGAGTGTAGAACCGGGCTCTTATGCAGAGAAGCATGGCATATATCCGGGTTGTGCACTTCTTAAGATCAATGGTCATGAGATTGTTGATGTTCTTGACTATCGATTCTATATGATGGAAGATACTTTGAAAGTTGCTTTTAAGACACCTGAAGGTCAGATTAAACTCACAAAGATTGAAAAAGATGATGAGTATGATGACCTTGGAATCGAGTTTGAGACATATCTCATAGATAAGCAGCACTCATGTAACAATAAGTGTATCTTCTGCTTTATTGACCAGCTTCCAAAGGGCATGAGAGACAGCCTTTATTTCAAAGACGATGATTCTCGTATGTCTTTCTTCTACGGTAACTACATCACTTTGACAAATCTCTCTGATGAGGATATTGACCGCATTATCGAGATGCACATCAGTCCAGTAAACGTTTCTGTTCATACAATGAATCCTAAGCTTCGTTGTATGATGATGAATAATCGCTTTGCAGGTGATAGCCTTCGCTATTTATATAAACTTGCAGAGGCTGGAATAAGCATAAACACCCAACTTGTTCTTTGCCCGGGGATTAATGATGGCGATGAACTTGTCTATTCTATAAATGAACTCTATAAGCTCTATCCTTCTGTACAGAGTGTAGCTTGTGTACCTGTAGGGCTTACAAAACATCGCGAAGGTCTTTATGAACTTGAACCTTATACACGCTATAAAGCGAAGAAGGTTATCGAAACTATTGATAATCTTTCTGAAAGGTTCAAGGCTGAAACTGGAAAGAGATTCTGCTATGCGGCGGATGAATTTTATTTGACTGCAGAACTTCCAATTCCAGAAGAGGACTACTACGATGGCTATCCACAACTCGATAATGGCGTAGGTCTTTTGAGACTTTTTGAGACAGATGTCTATGATGCTCTCTCTGAGGAGGCTCCTGTATTTCTTGAGAATAAAGTAATTTTCTCGCTTGTAACGGGAAAGGCTGCCGAGAGTTTTATTAGAAGCATGTCATGTGCAATTGAGACTCTTTTTGGAAGAAAACTTCAAGTAAATGTATATGGTATTGAAAATGTCTTCTTTGGTCATAATGTTACTGTTACAGGCCTTTTGACAGGCGAAGATATTATTAGACAATTAAAAGGTAAAGACCTTGGTTCGATTCTTTTATTGCCAAAAGTTCTCTTAAGAAGTGGAGAGACGGTTCTCCTTGACGACGTCACAGTTGAGGATATTGAACGCGAACTTGGCGTTCCAGTTTGTATCATCGATAATGATGGATATGAATTCACTAAAACTATTATTTCTAAAGCAAAGGAGGCGTAAATATGTCTAGACCAGTAGTAGCAATTGTTGGTAGACCAAACGTTGGTAAGTCTACACTTTTTAATAAACTTATTGGCAAGAGACTCTCTATTGTTGATGACACTCCGGGTGTAACAAGAGACCGTATCTACGGCGACTGCGAGTGGCTTGGACATAATATGCTTCTTGTTGATACAGGTGGTATTGAACCATATTCTGATGACATTATTCTCTCTCAGATGCGTCGCCAGGCGCAGCTTGCGATTGATTCGGCAGATGTAATCGTTATGGTTACTGATATCCGTGATGGCGTTGTTGCAACAGACCAGGAGGTCGCAACAATGCTCCAAAAGAGCAGTAAGCCAATTGTGCTCTGCGTAAATAAATGTGATACGACTGGCGAACTTCCACCGGACTTTTATGAGTTTTATAACTTAGGCCTTGGAGACCCAATTGCAGTATCTGCAAGCCATGGTCGTGGTACTGGTGACCTCCTTGATGCAGTCCTTGAATATCTCCCTGAAGATGCAGGTGAGGACTATGAGGATGACACCATAAAGGTCGCAGTTATAGGAAAACCTAATGTTGGTAAATCATCACTTGTCAATGCTATTTGCGGCGAAAACCGTGCGATTGTTTCGGACATTGCCGGCACGACAAGAGATGCTACAGACACTCTTGTCGAGAACGAGTTCGGCAAGTTTGTCTTCATTGATACGGCTGGTCTTCGCCGCAAGTCAAAGGTTGATGACGCTATTGAAAAATACAGTGTTATCCGTGCTCGTATGTCAGTAGAACGTGCCAACGTATGCGTTATCATGATTGATGCTACAGAGGGATTTACAGAACAGGATTCTAAGGTTGCTGGTATTGCACATGAGCTTGGAAAAGCTTGCATTATCGCTGTAAATAAATGGGACGCTGTTGAGAAAGACGGCGAGACAATGCAGAAAGAGCGTAAGAAACTCATGAATGACTTCTCGTTCATGTCTTATGCTCCAATTATCTTCATCTCTGCAAAGACTGGCCAGCGTCTTCCACAGCTCTTTGAGCTCATCAAGTTCGTTGATGATCAGAACGCAATGCGTATCTCAACAGGCAAACTCAACGACGTTTTGGCAGCTGCAACAGCGCGTGTTCAGCCACCTACAGATAAGGGTAGACGTCTCAAGATTTACTATATGACACAGGCCTCAACACGCCCACCTACGTTTGTTTGCTTCGTAAATTCAAAGGATTTGTTCCACTACAGTTATCAGCGCTACCTTGATAACCAAATTCGTGAGGTCTTTGGCCTTGAAGGTACACCTACACGTTTTGTTATTCGTGAGCGCGAAGAGAAGAAGGGTAGGAAGTAATATGCGCAAAAAGCTCGATAACGAACTTATATACACAACAGCCCTCTCACTTTTTGCAAAGTATGGCTATAAGAAAACAACCTTGGAGGATGTTGCGTCTGCTCTTGGCATGACAAATAGTAATATTTATTCATACGCAAACAGCAAGCAGGACCTCTATATAGAGAGTGTAACCTATGGTATCGATCAGTGGCAGGATTCGGTAAGGCAAGCAACAAGTGGTATTGAAAGTGCAACGGAGGAATTGGGCGTTGCATTTAAGTCTGCCGTTGATTACATTGCATATAATAAGACGATTCAGACGCTGCTTCAAAATGATCCAAGTCTTTTCCCAATGTTCCCAACGGTTGATCCAATTGAGGAACTCAACTCTTGGGCAATTGATTTTATTAAAAAGATAATTGATAAGGGTATAAAGCAAGGCGAATTTAGAAATGTTAATTCAAAGGAAGCAGCGCAACTTCTTTTTAACTTTTATAAATACTTTGTAATTAGCGCTTTTGTTGAAGATAATGGGTTGGTAACTGATGCCAGTTCACAAATGTCAACAATGTCAACTATCATATTTGATGGTATTCTAAATAAATAAAATGATGCGCTCCAAGATTGCTTGGAGCGCATTTTTATTTGACATCGTTTATGTAATGGTATATTATTTTATTGGATAAATGAACATTTTGTTCAAATATTAAATTTAGGAGGAAATAATTATGCTTTGGGGACCAAACACTGAAGCAGCTCGTGCTATTGTTGATGAGGCTTTACAGCACGTGCGTTGCACATGCAATTTTAATTGGACATTTATTGCCCTTTTAGCTTTTGTAATGTGCGCTTATGTACCAAAGATTAAGAGCAAGGATTGGGATTCTATCGGCGCAGCTCTCGGTCTTTATGGTATTCACTGGCTTTGCGAAATCGCAAACGCTGTATTCTGTCATATCTATGGCTATGGTATGTGGCATGTAACACAGTCAAGTACAACATTCATTCTTCTCATTGGTGTTGCTTGGGAACTTTCAATGATGTTCTCAACAGCCGGCTTTACAATCGATGTAATGCCAGAGGACAAGAATGCCAAGATTTTGGGAATTAACAACCGTATAGTTTATGTTATGACTATGGCTATCGGTTTCTCACTCTTCGAAATCTTCCTTGCTGGTACACCTTCATTCCAGTGGGTATGGCCATTCTGGGGTGCACTTCCAGTATGCATCACAGTATACATTCCTTTCTTTGTAGCTGCAGTACTCGGCCACGACCTTCAGGGTAAGGCTAAGAAGATCTTCCTCGGTGCTATTTGGGGACAGGTTGCTCTTGCACTTGCAATTCTTATTCCACTTGGAATTATTTAATAGGAAAGGGGTATATAATAATGAAAGATTTCGCAATTTTTAACTATGTATTTGCAGTAATTTGTCTTATTGCTGTAGTAGTATTATTCATTACACATATTCCTATTCTTGCTTGGTTTACACTTCTTGCAGCTATCGCTTTCGGAATTAGCGGTTTCCTTGCTCAGAAGCTTGCAAAAAAGGATATAAAATAATTAAGTAGAATACCCCAGTTCGGATCGGTACTGAACTGGGGTATTTTTATGTCTGTTGACAAAATGAAATTATCGTGATATCATTTTGATATCAACTGAAGGAGGTTGACTTTTATGGAAGAAAAAATCTATACAACTAAAAAGAACGGCATGCTCGCTTTGTTACTCATCATGGTATTTTACGCTTTGGCAATAATCGGCGTAATAAGTCCTGCTTTCCTTGATGGTCCAGCGTCTGGTATTCTTATGGTATTTTCAATAATTTATTTAGCATTTGGCTGGATTCTTTTCCTTGGCCTCAAGGTTTTAAAGCCACAGGAAGCATTGGTGCTTACACTTTTTGGTAAGTACAAGGGCACAATTAAGGAAGATGGTTTTTACTTTGTAAACCCATTCTGCGGATCATTCAATCCAGCAGCAACAACAAAACTCAACCAGAGCGGTGATGTTGATACAAGCGCCGCTTCAATCCTTACTGCTGCTGCAACAGGCACAACTGCCGCAGCATATGAGAAATCATCAAAGAAAATTTCTCTTAAAATTATGACACTCAACAACAGCCGTCAAAAGATCAACGATTGCCTTGGCAATCCTGTTGAGATTGGTATAGCTGTTATGTGGAGAGTAACAGATACAGCAAAGGCTGTATTTAACGTAGATAACTATAAAGAATACTTATCACTTCAGTGCGATTCAGCACTTCGTAATGTAGTTCGTATTTATCCATACGACGTAGCACCTGGTGTTGATACAACAGGTGACGGCGTTGCTGATGAGGGCTCACTTCGTGGTTCTTCTGACATCGTTGCAAATCGTATTAAGGAAGAGATTCAATCCAAGGTTGATGAGGCTGGTATTGAAATCGTAGAAGCTCGTATCACATATCTTGCATATGCTCCAGAAATCGCAGCAGTAATGCTTCAGCGTCAGCAGGCTTCTGCTATTATTGACGCTCGTAAGATGATCGTTGATGGTGCTGTAGGTATGGTTGAAATGGCTCTCGACAGACTTGATCAGAACGGTACAGTTAAGCTCGATGAAGAGCGCAAGGCTGCAATGGTTTCTAACCTTCTCGTTGTTCTCTGCGGCAATAAGGATGCACAGCCAATCGTCAACTCTGGTAGCCTTTATTAATAGTTTTGGGAAACTTAGAAATAGGATGGTAGGTTACTATGGCTGACGAGAAAAAACAGGTGCCACTTCGCCTGTCGCCACAGCTATATAACGCGCTTGCCGCGTGGGCAGAAGATGATTTTAGATCTGTCAACGGACAGATTGAATATCTTCTGAACGAGTGCGTCAAGCAGCGCAAAAAAGATGGTAAATACGTGGGGCAGCAGATTGATGCACCACTAGAAATAGAGTTAGGAGACACCCATGCTTGAAATAAAGAATTTAACTAAGATTTACGGCGACAAGCGCGCTGTAGATGGTTTAACTTTGACCATTAATGCGGGTGAAGTCTATGGCTTTATCGGCCACAATGGTGCAGGTAAGACAACAACATTAAAATCAATTGTAGGTATTCTTCAGTTTGAAGAGGGCGAAATCTACATCGATGGTAAATCAATTAAGGAACAGCCACTCGAATGTAAGAAGATTTTCGCCTATATTCCTGATAACCCAGACCTCTATGACTTCATGACTGGTATTCAGTACTTGAACTTCGTAGCTGATGTCTATGAGGTCTCACAGAAGGATAGGGAGGAGAGAATCCATAAGTATGCTTCAGCATTTGAGATTGAGGACAACCTCGCTGAGATGATTGGTGCGTACTCACATGGTATGAAGCAGAAACTTGCTATTATCTCTGCACTTATTCATAATCCAAAGCTCATTTTGATGGACGAGCCTTTCGTAGGTCTTGATCCTAAGGCATCTCATATCTTGAAGGAATATATGCATGAAATCTGTGCTGATGGTGGTGCCATCTTCTTTTCAACACACGTACTTGATGTCGCTGAAAAGCTCTGTGATAAAGTAGCTATTATCAAGGGCGGTAAGCTCATCAAGTGTGGCACAATGGATGAGGTTAAGGGTGATGAATCACTTGAGGAGGTATTCCTCGAACTTGTAGATGAGGGAGTTGACGCAAATGTTTAAGCTCATCCTCAAGAAACAACTTTTAGAGATAGGTACATTCTATGTAAGAGATAGAAAGACTGGTAAAAAGCAAACCGGTGGTAAGCTCGTTGGCTTTATTTTCCTTTGGCTTTGTGTAGCTTTCAGTTTGTTTATGGCCGGATTTGGAATGGCTGATCTCTTCGGCGATACATTCTTTATGATTGGCCTTGATTGGTACTATTTCACACTTATGGGCCTTATTTCACTGGCTCTCGGTGTCTTTGGTAGTGTGTTCAACACATATGCAAGTATCTATAAAGCTAAGGATAATGATCTCTTACTTTCAATGCCGATTAAGACAAACTCTATTCTCTCGGCTAAGGTATTTGTGACATTTATCCTCAGCATGATATTTAGCTGTATCTTCTATGTTCCAACAATCATTTATTACTACACTCACGTGCATCAGACAGCTGCATCAGTTGTTTGCACGCTTTTGATGTTCATAGTATTGAATATCGTAAGTTCAGCACTTGTCTGCATACTTGGATATGTAATTGCACTTCTCTCATATAGACTTCAGGGCAAGTCATATATGACTGTAATAATTACTCTTGTCCTTATGGGCGGATATTATTACTTCTATTTTAGAATTAATAAATACCTCTCATATATCGCGGCAAACGGTGAAATTTTTGCCGCTAACCTCAAGGGTAAGGCAAAGATTGTATATCTCCTCGGTAATGCTTTTGTGGGTGATGTTAAGGCACTTCTTCTCTTCGCTGCAATAGCAATTGTTTTCTTCCTCATTGTTTTCTTTATCCTCGCTAGAAGATATTTGAAGATCATGACGACCAACAGGGGAGAAGCTAAGGTTGAGTATGTAGCTGAGAAGTCAATTAAGACTAGAAGTGTTCAGAAGGCTCTCGTTGCAAAAGAGGCAAAGCGTTTCACAAAGAGTGCGGTATATATGCTCAACTCTGGCCTCGGTGTTTTGGTGGCACCTATCTTTGCAGTTGCTGTTTTAATTAAGAGCGATACTGTTATGAAAGCGCTTACAACTATTGACGCCCAGATTCCTAAGCTTTCTATCATGAGCTATATTCCATTGATAATAGTTGTATTTATGATGACACTCTCTGCAACTATCCTTATTACTGCACCTTCAGTTTCACTTGAAGGAAAGTATATTTGGGTGCTCAAGTCACTCCCAGTAAACACAATAGATATCTTAATGGCTAAGAAGAAGTTCCAGAATATGTTAGCGGTTCCTTCAGTAGCAATTGCTTCTGCTGTTTGTTGCTATGCCTTTGAGGTTTCATTTGATACATCTATAATGGTTGTACTTACGTCAGTTGTGTATGCTATGTTTATAGGATCTATGGGGCTTATGCTCAACCTCTTGATGCCAAACCTTGAGTGGAAAGATGAGTCTGTACCTGTAAAACAGAGTATGCCAATCCTTATTCTCATGTTTGGTGGATGGGCACTTGCAGTTGCTGTAGCAGCTCTCTACTACTATGTATTTAGAAAGATTCTTGATGCTCCAGAGAACTTCGTTATGGTAATGTTCGTATTGTTCGTTATCGCTGGTTCTCTCACAAACAGATGGATTAGTACAGAAGGCGTTAAGCGCTGGGAGGCATTATAATTGAAAATTCTAGTATTGTCGGATTCACATGGTAAGTACCAGTATATCTTTGACATAATCTATGAAAATGCAGATTCAGATGTGATTATTCACCTTGGAGACGGTGTCTCCGATGTGGATGAGGCGGCTCGCGAGGTCGCAGACATGCGTCACCTTAAGACTCTTCAAATTATTAAGGTGAGGGGCAACTGCGACATTTTCACGAGCGAGCCTGTCACAAGCTTTGACAACATCGGAGGCCACAAGTTTTACTGTACACACGGTTATACCGTAAACGGCTCCGCCTCCAGTGTTAAGGCACGCCTCGGTGTTGACGCCCTCTGCGAGGATGCTCGTAAACAGGGCCGTGACGTGGTCCTTTTCGGACACACTCACAAGGCCATTTATGAGGACCGCGACGGCGTCCATCTCTTCAACCCTGGCGCCGTACTAAAAGGTCAATTTGGTATAATCACAATTGACGACAAGACAGGCGACATATCCTTTGAACATAAGGTTTTAGAGTACTAAGCAAAAAAATTAAGGCAGCCATAATTGGCTGCCTTTCTCTTTTGTTTGATTAAGCGTTAGGACCAAAAAATCTCTTGATCTCAATCTCACCGTTCTCAACTGAGTCAGAACCGTGGATGATGTTGTTGCCTGTTGATGTAGCGTAGTCGCCACGGATTGTGCCAGCAAGAGCATCTTCATACTTTGTAGCACCCATGAGTGTTCTCATACCGAGTACAGCGTTTTCACCCTCAACGATCATAGCAACTACTGGGCCAGATGTCATGTATTCAAGGATACCAGGGAAGAATGGCTTGTCAGCAATGTGAGCATAGTGCTCTCTGAGAATTGCCTCGTCAAGGTTCATCATCTTCATGTTTGTGATTTTGAAACCCTTCTTCTCGATGCGGTTGATAACTTCACCCATAAGGCCGCGCTTAACGCAGTCAGGCTTGAGCATAATATATGTTCTTTCCATTAGAATTTACTCCTTTTGATTTTTTAGCAGAGATATTGTAACAAAGGGAAGGAGAGTAGTCAACAAATACTTGAAAATGGGGAAGGGAGAAAAAGAGGCTAATTTTCGATACGCCCGGCTCGGTGTATTGATAACTTTAAAAAAAGTTGTTGACTTAGCCTTTTTTGGAGTGTATAATTTCGCCACTTGTTTTATTTTTTCTTTAATACGCGCGTATATATAAGGCGCATTTTAACGAAATTATGCCAATTCTAACAAGTAAAAAATCTTGAACGGAGTGATTAAAGTCTATGGTAAGTGTTAAAGAGACCAGCCTCGGCAATACCAAGAGAATGAACTTCGCAAAGATCAATGAAGTTATGGAGATGCCAAACCTCATTGAAGTGCAGAAGAATTCTTACCAGTGGTTCCTTGACGTAGGTTTAAAAGAGGTCTTCAGAGACATCTCAGAAATTACTGACTACACTGGCAACTTAGTACTTGAGTTCGTTGATTACAAAATGGACGAGACTCCAAAGTACACAGTTAAAGAGTGCAAGGAAAGAGACGCAACTTATGCAGCTCCTCTTCGTGTAAAGGCTCGCCTTTACAACAAGGAGACAGGCGAAGTAAAAGAGTCTGACGTTTATATGGGTGACTTCCCTCTTATGACAGAGAGCGGTACATTCGTAATTAACGGTGCAGAGCGTGCTATCGTTTCTCAGCTCGTACGTTCCCCAGGCGTATATTTTGACATGACACACGATAAGACAGGTAAGGAACTCTACACTTCTACTGTTATTCCTAATCGTGGTGCATGGCTTGAGTACGAATCAGATCAGAACGATCTCTTCTATGTTCGTATCGACAAGAATAGAAAACTTTACATTACAACTTTCATCCGCGCATTGGGTCTTAGCTCAAACCAGGAAATCCTCGATTTCTTCGGCGCTGACGAAAGAATTATGGCAACACTTGAAAAGGATACTACAAAGAATGCTGAAGAGGCACTCCTTGAAGTATACAAGAAGCTTCGTCCAGGCGAGCCACCAACGCTCGAAACTGCACAGGCTCATCTCGACGGTTTGTTCTTTGACGCACACCGTTATGACCTCTCTCGTGTAGGCCGTTACAAGTACAATAAGAAGCTCGCTATCTCTCAGCGTCTTATTGGCAACAAGCTCTATGCTCCAGTTATTAATGAAGCAACAGGCGAAGTACTTGCAGATGCAGGCGAAATCGTAACAGCTGAAAAGGCTTACGAGATTGAGCAGGCTGGCATCATGCACGTAACACTCGACGTTGATGGTAAAGAGATCAAGGTTGTATCAAACGGCATGGTTGATATCCTTCCATACGTTGCTGGTCTTAAGATCACAGCAGATGAACTTGAAGAAATCTCTATCAACGAGAAGGTTCGCTACAGCGTACTTATGGAAATCCTCGGCGCATCAAAGAAGCCTAAGAAGGCTGATGTACTCGAGGCTCTTAAGGAACGTGCTAACGACCTTATTCCTAACCACATCATTATCGACGATATCTATGCATCAATTAACTACATGAACTGCCTTGCAGCTAATGTTGGTACTATTGATGACATTGACCATCTTGGTAACCGTCGTATCCGTTCAGTTGGCGAATTACTTCAGAATCAGTTTAGAATTGGCTTTACTCGTATGGAGAGAGTTGTAAGAGAGCGTATGTCTCTCCAGGCTCAGGAACCAGAAAAGGCTACTCCACAGGCACTCATCAACATCAGACCTGTTGTTGCTGCTGTTAAGGAGTTCTTCGGTTCTTCTCCACTTTCACAGTTCATGGATCAGACAAACCCACTTGCTGAACTTACTCACAAGCGTCGTCTCTCTGCTCTTGGTCCTGGTGGTCTTTCACGTGACCGTGCAGGATTCGAAGTTCGTGACGTACACTACAGCCACTATGGTCGTATGTGTCCTATCGAGACTCCAGAAGGTCCTAACATCGGACTTATCTCTTATCTCGCAACATTTGCTCGTATCAACAAGTACGGCTTTATCGAGGCTCCTTTCCGTAGAGTAGATAAGAAGACAGGCGTTGTTCTTGACGAAGTTGTTTATATGACAGCTGACGAAGAGGATGAGTACAGAGTAGCTCAGGCTAATGAACCTCTCGATGAGAAGGGTCACTTCCTTCGTGATAAGGTAACAATCCGTTATCGTGATGGTTTCGACGAGGTTGATAAGTCAATCCCTGACTTTATGGACGTATCTCCAAGAATGCTCGTATCTGTGGCTACAGCTATGATCCCATTCCTTGAGAATGATGACGCAAACCGTGCACTCATGGGTTCTAACATGCAGCGTCAGGCAGTTCCACTTATGAAGACTGCAGCACCATTCGTTGGTACTGGTATGGAGCATAAGGCAGCTGTTGACTCAGGCGTAGTAGTACTTGCTAAGAATGCTGGTAAGGTTATCCACGTTGATGCAACAACAATTGAAATTGAGACAGAAAAAGGTGCTATCGACACATATGAGCTTATCAAGTTCATGCGCTCTAACCAGGGTACATGTGTAAACCAGCGCCCAATCGTTTCACTTGGACAGAAGGTTGCAGCTAAAGAAGTTATTGCTGATGGACCTGCAACTGACCACGGTGAAATCTCTCTCGGTAAGAATGCCCTCATCGGCTTCATGACTTGGGAAGGTTACAACTACGAGGATGCTGTTCTCCTCAACGAAAAGATCGTACGCGACGACGTTTATACATCTATTCATATTGAAGAGTATGAACTCGAAGCTCGTGATACAAAGCTTGGCCCAGAAGAGATTACACGTGATATTCCAAACGTTGGTGACGATGCACTTGCTGACCTCGACGAGTTTGGTGTTATCCGTATTGGTGCTGAGGTTCACTCTGGCGACATCCTTGTTGGTAAGGTAACTCCAAAGGGTGAGACAGAGCTCACAGCAGAGGAGAGACTCCTCCGTGCAATCTTCGGTGAAAAGGCTCGTGAAGTACGTGATACTTCTCTCCGTGTTCCTCACGGTGAGTACGGTATCGTTGTTAACGTTGAAGTATTCACAAGAGAGAACTCTGATGAACTTTCACCAGGCGTTAACAAAGTAGTTCGCTGCTATATCGCTCAGAAGAGAAAGATTCAGGTCGGCGATAAGATGGCTGGTCGTCATGGTAACAAGGGTGTTGTATCTAGAATCCTTCCACAGGAAGATATGCCATTCCTTCCAGACGGTACTCCACTTGATATTGTTCTTAACCCTCTCGGTGTTCCTTCTCGTATGAACATCGGTCAGGTACTTGAAGTTAACATTGGTATGGCTGCTCGTCGTAAGGGCTGGAAGATCATGACACCTGTATTCGACGGTGCTCATGAGGAGGATGTTCAGTACTTCCTCACAGAGTCTAAGCTCCTTGAAGACGGCACAGATAAAATTCGCGAACTCGTAGTTAAATACGAGGACATGAACCAGAAGAAGGGTTATGTTCTTGAAGATCTCGTAGAGTTCGTTAAGGCAAATACAAAGACTGAAGAAGAGCATGCAATTATTGATGCTGCTTATGAGCATAGATTTGGTAAGACACAGCTCATCGATGGCCGTACAGGTAAGCCATTCGACAACCCTGTAACTGTTGGTGTTATGTACTACCTCAAACTCCATCACCTCGTTGACGATAAGATTCATGCTCGTTCAACAGGTCCTTACTCACTCGTTACTCAGCAGCCACTCGGTGGTAAAGCACAGTTCGGTGGCCAGCGTTTCGGTGAGATGGAAGTTTGGGCTCTTGAAGCTTATGGCGCTGCTTATACACTTCAGGAAATTCTTACAATTAAGTCAGACGACATTGTTGGTCGTGTAAAGACATACGAAGCTATTGTTAAGGGTCAGTCAGTACCTAAGTCAGGCGTTCCAGAATCATTCAAGGTTCTCATTAAGGAACTCCAGGCACTTGGTCTTGACGTTAAGGTTCTTGATAAGGACGAAAACGAAATTGACCTCAAGCAGAACTTCGATACAGATGATGTCAATTTCCGCCTTGTTGAAAACGAGAACTTCTCACAGCAGATTGTAAATGACGCTGAAGGCGCAGAAGGTTTCGCTACAACACTCGATGAGAACGGCGAAGTAGTTGAAGAGGAATTCGACGAAGAAGCTGAGTTCTCAAATGATCTCGACGACCTTGAAGGTCCAACAGATTTCGACATGGGCATTGGCACAGAAGAAGATATGGACTAAGGAGGGTGAGTTACAATGACAGATATTCAACCAATTGCAACAAATGAAATTGAATTTGAATCTATTAAAATTGGCCTCGCTTCTCCTGAAGCTATCAGAGCTTGGTCATATGGCGAAGTTAAAAAGCCAGAAACAATCAACTACAGAACTTTAAAGCCAGAGCGTGACGGTCTCTACTGCGAGCGTATCTTTGGTCCTACAAAGGACTGGGAGTGCTACTGCGGAAAGTATAAGAGAATCCGTTATAAGGGCAAAGTTTGCGAGCGCTGCGGTGTTGAAATCACTAAGGCAAAGGTTCGTCGTGAGCGTATGGGTCACGTTGAACTTGCAGCTCCTGTATCACACATCTGGTATTTCAAGGGTATCCCTTCAAGAATGGGTCTCATGCTTGATATCAGCCCAAGAAATCTTGAAAAAGTTCTTTATTTCGCACTCTACATCGTAACAGATCCAGGTGCTACTCCACTTGAAAAGTATCAGGTTCTTTCTGAGAAAGAATATGAGGACATGAGAGAGAAGTACGAGGACGAGTTCGAGGCAGGAATGGGTGCAGAATCCATTAAGAAACTCCTTGCTGAAATCGATGTTCCAGCACTTGCAGAGCAACTCCGTGAGGAACTCAAGAATGCTTCTGGACAGAAGAAGGCAAGACTTCTCAAGAGACTTGAAGTTGTTGACGCATTCAACAATTCAGGTAATAAGCCTGAGTGGATGATCCTCGATGTAATTCCTGTAATTCCACCAGACATCAGACCTATGGTTCAGCTCGACGGTGGCCGTTTTGCTACATCAGACTTAAACGACCTCTACAGAAGAGTTATCAACCGTAACAACCGTCTTAAGAGACTTCTTGAGCTCGGCGCTCCTGACATTATTATCCGTAATGAGAAGCGTATGCTCCAGGAAGCTGTTGACGCACTTATCGACAACGGTCGTCGTGGCCGTCCAGTAACAGGTCCTAACAACAGACCGCTCAAGTCACTCTCTGACATGCTCAAGGGTAAGCAGGGTCGTTTCCGTCAGAACCTTCTTGGTAAGCGTGTTGACTACTCAGGACGTTCTGTTATCGTTGTAGGTCCAGAACTTAAAATGTATCAGTGTGGTCTTCCTAAGGAGATGGCACTTGAGCTCTTTAAACCATTCGTAATGAAGCGTCTTGTTGAGACTGGCGTTGCTGGTAACATCAAGTCAGCTCGTAAGATGGTTGAGCGTTCAAAGGACGAGGTTTGGGATGCACTTGAAGTGGTAATTAAGGACCACCCAGTAATGCTCAACCGTGCTCCTACACTTCACAGACTTGGTATTCAGGCATTTGAGCCTGTGCTTGTAGATGGACGTGCTATTAAGCTTCATCCACTTGCTTGTACAGCATTCAACGCCGACTTCGACGGTGACCAGATGGCTGTCCACGTACCACTTTCTGCTGAAGCACAGGCTGAGGCTCGTTTCCTCATGCTTGCAGCTAATAACTTACTCAAGCCTTCAGATGGTCGTCCTGTAACTGTTCCTACACAGGATATGGTTCTTGGTTCATACTACTTGACACTCGACAAGGACGGCGAAATCGGCGAAGGTAAGGTATTCCGTGATGTTGATGAGGCTCAGATGGCCTTTGATGAGGGTGCTATCACACTTCACTCTAAGATTAAGGTTCGTATGACTAAGGTCATCGACGGTGAAGAGAAGTCAGCTCTCGTAGATACAACTCTTGGTAAGATTATCTTCAACGCACCAATCCCACAGGATCTTGGTTTTGTTGATAGAACAGTACCTGGCAATGAATTCCTTCTCGAATGTGACATGCTTATCACTAAGAAGTCACTTGGTAAAATCATTGAACGTTGTATCGAAATCCACGGCACTGCCGAAACATCTGTAGTTCTTGATGCAATCAAGGCTCAGGGTTATAAATACTCAACTCTTTCAGGTATTACAGTTGCAGTTTCAGATGCTAAGATTCCTGAATCTAAGAAGGAGAGTATCGCATCAACTGAGGCTCATATCGACCAGATCGATAAGCTCTATCAGCGTGGTATGCTCTCAGCTTCTGAGGCATCTAGACTTAAACTTGGTGCTTGGGACCGTTGTACAAAGGACGTATCTGCTGGTCTTAAGGACAACCTCGGTAAGTACAACCCAATCTTCATGATGATTGATTCTGGTGCCCGTGGTTCTGACTCACAGCTTAACCAGCTCGCTGGTATGCGTGGTCTTATTGCAAATACATCTGGTAAAACAATCGAAATTCCTATTCGTGCTAACTACCGTGAAGGTCTTAACATTCTCGAATACTTCATTTCTTCTCGTGGTGCTCGTAAGGGCCTTGCAGATACAGCTCTTCGTACAGCTGACTCTGGTTACCTTACACGTCGTCTTGTAGACGTATCACAGGAAATCATTGTTCGTGAAGAGGACTGCGGATGCCACGATGGTATCCTTGTATACGATATCTACGCTGATGGTCGTGTAATCGAGGAACTTTCAGAGCGTCTTGATGGTCGTTATCTCCTTGATGATCTCGTTGATGAGAAGTCAGGTGAACTCATCCAGTCAGCATCAAAGATGATGCGTAAGGATGATGCTCAGCGTGTTGCTGATTATGTTAAGGCACACACAAAGGAAGGCGAGCGTGCTGAAATCATGATTCGCTCACTTCTCACTTGTCAGTCACAGCATGGTGTATGTATGCACTGCTACGGCCGTAACCTTGCTACAGGTGGTCCTGTAACAGTTGGTGAGGCAATTGGTATTATCGCTGCTCAGTCAATCGGTGAGCCTGGTACACAGCTTACAATGCGTACTTTCCATACCGGTGGTGTTGCATCTGCAGCAGATATCACACAGGGTCTTCCAAGAGTAGAAGAGCTCTTCGAAGCACGTAAGCCAAAGACACTTGCTATCCTCTCTGAAATCGCTGGTATTGCTTCAATTCAGGAGATTAAGAAGAGTAAGTATGTTGTAGTTACAAATGCTGAAGAAGGCATTGAGAAGCAGTATCTCATCCCTTATGGTCTCCGTCTCCGCCAGAGAATTCAGGATGGTGCAGAGATTGCAAAGGGCGAAGCCTTGACAGAGGGTTCACTCAACCCACATGACCTCCTTGACATCATGGGAGTAGACGCAGTTTACGATTATCTCATTCGTGAAGTTCAGTCTGCTTACCGTACTCAGGGTGTTGATATCAACGATAAGCACATCGAGGTTATCATCCGTCAGATGATGAAGAAAGTTAAGGTTGACGAGGTCGGCGAATCTGAGCTTCTCTCAGGTACAGTAATCGACAAGTCAGAGTTCTATGCTGAATACAGAAGAATCAAGAAACTCGCTAAGGCAGAGGGCAGAGAGCCTGCTCTTCCAACTTACGAGCCAATGCTTCTCGGTATCACAAAGGCTTCTCTTGCAACTGATTCATTCCTCTCAGCTGCTTCATTCCAGGAGACAACAAGAGTACTTACAGATGCCGCTATTAAGGGCAAAGTTGATACTCTCCAGGGTCTTAAGGAGAACGTTATCATTGGTAAACTTCTCCCATCTGGTACAGGTATGAAGTGCTACAGCGATGTTGAGCCAAAGAAGGTTGGCGGAGAGTTCAATACTATCTCTCCTGATCTCTTCCTCGATATCGATGATGAGGACCTCAGTGATGAGGAAACTGAGGACTAATATTTAGTCTTTAAAACTACATAAAATAAGTAAATTTACCCTATTGACATCGACTTGCCAATAGGGTAAAATACTATCTTGCCTACGCATATTTTTCTATAATATAAATAGGTTATATTATTATTGGAGGTGAAAAGATTGCCAACATTTAACCAACTTGTTCGTCAGGGTAGACAGACATCTGTTAAGAAGTCAGGTGCTCCAGCACTTGGTAAGGGTCTCAACTCTAAGAAGAATGTTATGACTGATAACAATTCTCCACAGAAGAGAGGCGTATGTACAGCTGTTAAAACTGCAACACCTAAGAAGCCTAACTCAGCTCTTCGTAAGATTGCCAGAGTTCGTCTTACTAATGGTATCGAAGTTTCAGCTTATATCCCAGGTGTAGGCCACAACCTTCAGGAACATAGTGTTGTACTCATTAGAGGCGGCCGTGTTAAGGACCTTCCTGGTGTACGTTATCACATTATCCGTGGTACACTCGATACTCAGGGCGTTACTGACAGAATGCAGGCTCGTTCAAAGTACGGTGCTAAAAGACCAAAGGCTAAGAAAGCCTAAACCAACACACGAGATTAACGACAGAAACTTCTTGCAGGCTGCTTAATAGCAACCAATGTAAGAGACTTATATATAGATTAAGTCCTCTTTCATTGGCGCCACGAGATATTTGTCACTCGAGTACCTAAGATATCATTAATATGAAGGAGGGAAGCGAAGTGCCAAGAAGAGGCCAGATTGCAAAACGTGATGTTTTGCCAGATCCGCTTTACAATTCAAAACTCGTAACACGTTTAATAAACAATGTTATGCTTGATGGTAAGAAGGGTGTAGCTCAGAGAATTGTCTACGACGCTTTTGATATCATCAAGGAAAAGACAGGAAGAGAACCACTTGAGGTTTTCGAAGAAGCAATGGAGAACGTAATGCCATTGCTTGAGGTAAAGGCTCGCCGTATTGGTGGTGCTACTTACCAGGTACCAATTGAGGTACGTCCAGAGAGAAGACAGACATTAGGTCTTCGTTGGATTACTCTTTTCTCACGTCAGCGTTCAGAGAGAACAATGAAGGAGAGACTTGCAAACGAAATTCTTGATGCTATCAACGAATCAGGTGGAGCATTCAAGAGAAAAGAAGAAATGCACAGAATGGCAGAAGCAAACAAGGCTTTTGCACATTTCAGATATTAATCTGCGCATTGTTTGCATTTAATGGGAGGTAAATAATGCCTAGACAGGTATCGTTAGAAATGACTAGAAACATCGGTATCATGGCTCACATCGATGCTGGTAAAACTACGACAACAGAGCGTATTCTTTACTACACTGGTGTTAACCACAAGATGGGTGAAACTCATGACGGTGGCGCAACCATGGACTGGATGGCTCAGGAGCAGGAACGTGGTATTACAATCACATCTGCTGCTACCACATGTTTCTGGAAAGAACACAGAATTAACATCATCGACACTCCGGGTCACGTAGACTTTACAGTTGAAGTACAGCGTTCACTTCGTGTACTTGACGGTTCTGTAACAGTTCTCTGTGCAAAGGGCGGCGTTGAGCCTCAGTCAGAGACAGTATGGCGCCAGGCCGATGAGTATCAAGTACCTAGAATGATCTATGTTAATAAGATGGATATCATGGGTGCTGACTTCTATAACGTACTTGACATGATCAAGGATCGTTTCAAGTGCAACGCAGTTCCAATTCAGCTTCCAATCGGAGTTGAGCAGACTTTCAGAGGCATCGTTGACCTTGTTAACATGCGTGCAGAAATCTACTACGATGATATGGGTAAGGATGTTCGTGATGAGGATATCCCAGCTGATATGGTAGAACTTGCTAACAAGTATCATGATGAGCTCCTCGAAGCAGTTGCTACTGTTGACGAAGAACTTATGATGAAGTACTTAGATGGCGAAGAGCTTACAATCCCTGAGATTAAAAACGCTATTCGCACAGCAACAATCGCTAATGAGATGGTACCAATTTGCTGTGGTACATCTTATAGAAATAAGGGCGTTCAGCCACTTCTCGATGCTATTGTTGATTATATGCCAGCTCCAACAGACGTTGCCGCTATTAAGGGCATTAACCCTAAGAACGACAACGAAGAAGAGAGACATTCTTCCGACAGTGAGCCATTTGCAGCTCTTGCATTCAAGATTGCTACAGATCCATTTGTTGGTAAGCTCTGCTTCTTCCGTGTATATTCTGGTACAGTTGATGCTGGTGCTACAGTTCTTAACTCAGTTAAGGATAAGAGCGAGCGTATGGGACGTATTCTTCAGATGCACGCAAACCACAGACAGGACCTTGACACAGTTTACGCTGGTGACATCGCTGCTTGTGTTGGTGTTAAGAATACAACAACAGGTGATACACTCTGTGATCCTAAACACCCAATCATCCTTGAGTCAATGAACTTCCCTGATCCTGTTATCCGCGTAGCAATTGAGCCTAAGACTAAAGCTGGTCAGGAAAAGATGGGTATTGCTCTTGCGAAGCTTGCTGAGGAAGACCCAACATTCAAGTGCTACACTGATGAAGAGACAGGTCAGACAATTATCGCTGGTATGGGTGAGCTTCACCTTGAGATTATCGTAGATAGACTTCTCCGTGAGTTCAAGATTGAGGCTAACGTTGGTAAGCCACAGGTTGCTTACCGTGAGACAATTACTGCAGAAGCAGAAGAGGACTGCAAGTACAAGAGACAGTCTGGTGGTTCTGGTCAGTACGCTCATATCAAGATTAAGATTGAGCCTAACCCAGAGAAGGGTTACGAGTTCGTAAACGCTATTGTCGGCGGTTCTGTTCCTAAGGAGTATATCCCAGCAGCAGAACAGGGTATCAAGGGCGCAATGCTCTCTGGTGTACTTGCTGGCTACAACGTTGAGGACGTTAAGGTAACACTTTATGATGGTTCTTACCACGAGGTAGACTCATCTGAAATGGCATTCAAGATCTGCGGATCTATGGCATTTAAGAACGCTATGAAGAAAGCAGCTCCAGTACTTATGGAACCTATGATGAAGGTTGCTGTTACAACACCTGACGATTACGTTGGTGATGTTATTGGTGACATCAACTCACGTCGCGGTCTCATGAAGGGCATGGAACCAAGAAACGGTGCTACAATGATCAATGCATTCGTTCCACTTGCTAACATGTTTGGTTATGCTACAGACCTTCGTTCAAAGACACAGGGTCGTGCTTCATACGTTATGGAGCCTTCACACTACACTGAGGTTCCTAAGTCAATCGCAGAACAGATTATGACTGATCGTTCTAAGAAGGACTAGTAGAAGTTAATAATGCTTGATTTAAAAGTATTATTTTGTTAGAATATTAAAGAATTTTATTCATGTATGAAATAAAAGGAGGAAAATCCCCATGGCAAAAGAACATTTTAACCGATCAAAGCCACATGTAAACATCGGTACAATTGGTCACGTTGACCACGGTAAGACAACTCTTACAGCAGCTATCACAAAGGCTCTTTCAATGAAGGGTTACGCAAAGTTTGAAGACTATGCAGCTATCGATAAGGCTCCAGAAGAGAGAGAACGTGGTATCACAATCAACACAGCTCACGTTGAGTACGAGACAGACGCACGTCACTATGCTCACGTTGACTGCCCAGGCCATGCTGACTACATTAAGAACATGATCACTGGTGCTGCTCAGATGGACGGTGCTATCATCGTTATCGCATCAACAGATGGTCCTATGGCTCAGACTAAGGAGCACCTTCTCCTTGCTCGCCAGGTTGGCGTTCCAGCAATCATCGTATTCATGAACAAGGTTGACCAGGTTGATGACCCTGAGCTCCTTGAACTCGTTGAGATGGAAATTCGTGAAACTCTTGCTGAGTATGAATTTGACGATGAGTGTCCAGTAATCAAGGGTTCTGCTCTTAAGGCTCTTGAGTATGCTGGTGACGACATCAACGCTCCAGAACTCGCTTGCATCTGGGAACTCATGGATGCAGTAGATTCATACATTCCTACACCTGACCGTAAGGCTGATATGCCATTCCTTATGCCAGTAGAGGACGTATTCACAATCACAGGTCGTGGTACAGTTGCTACAGGTAGAGTAGAGCGTGGACAGCTTAAGACAGGCGAAGAGATCGAAATCGTTGGTCTTACAGAAGAGAAGAAAAAGACAGTTTGCACAGGTATCGAGATGTTCAGAAAGATCCTCGACTACGCTGAGGCTGGTGACAACATCGGTTGTCTTCTTCGTGGTATCGAGCGTACAGGCATCGAGCGTGGACAGGTTATCGCTCAGCCAGGTTCAATCCACCCACACACAAAGTTCTCTGGTCAGGTTTACGTATTAAGCAAAGAAGAAGGCGGACGTCATACTCCATTCTTCAACAACTACAGACCACAGTTCTATTTCAGAACAACTGACGTTACTGGTGTTATCAGTCTTCCAGCTGGCACAGAGATGTGCATGCCTGGTGATAACGTAGAGATGGATGTTGAACTCATCACTCCTATCGCTATTGAAGAAGGTCTCCGTTTCGCTATCCGTGAAGGCGGCCGTACAGTAGGCTCAGGCGTTGTTACAAAGATTAACGAATAATCTCTTGAGTTAACATAAAATTGAGCGCTGCAAATGCAGCGCTCTTTTTTTATGCATTGTTACGAATAATTAATTAATTACACTATATGTTGTGGAATGGTAACAAATTAGATACAAGTGTTTACAAGTTGGCTTTACTAGTTGTAAGCCAATTTTTTTGTGTTAGAATAACGATGGATTTTTAATATCTATATAATAATGTAATTAATATTTTTCATATATATTTTATAAGGAGAAAAGGCTTATGAAACAGTATTTGAGTGTACTTCTAAGTTTGGTTATGGTTCTCGCATTGATTCTTTGTGCAGCTGGCTGTACTAACCCCAAAAATATTGACCAAACTGTAGCTGGACCACTCAAATATATAGGCGACAGGGACTTAAAAGCTAAATTCGACTCGATTACAGCCATTGGAAATATTCTTGATGAGGTAAGTGTTATTGATCTCAACATGGAAATGAGCAATATCGATGGCCTTGAAGTTGAGACTGAAACAAATGAAGAAGATTCCACTTCAATAGACTACTATTTCCGTAACGAAGAGCTTATCTACGTTGTTTATAACGGATATGGTGAGAATGTTTGGGAGTATCACACCACTTCAAAATCAGGTAGTCCAATATACGCATCCTTCTGGGATGAGGGAGTTGGTTCCCAGGTAAGAATTGATAATGATGACGATTCTTTGGGTTATGATTTTACAGTTAGTTATGAAAATGTGAGTTCGGATTTTAGTGGTGGTGCAGAAAAGATATTTGTGACTGTTTCAAAAGACGGTGAGAGTTTTACATATTGCGTAGATGGAAATCACTACTATATCAGTTCGGCATATTATTGGAAAGATGGTGCACTCCACAAATATTCTGCTGATGCAGAGAATGGAAAACTCACATATAAATACGATGAAGAGATCGTTTCAGGTGAGGTTCCAGAGATTGATTCATCAGATAAAGATATGTTAAATGCTGGAATTTCGAGCACTGGCTTTGAGAGCTTGAATTTGCTCTTTGGTTCTCACAAGTCTTACATGAGCAAGGATGGCAAACTCTTCATAAACATCGAAACTACGTTACTTTTCGACTCTAAGAACAATGCTCAACAGGCAATTTACAACATGCAGAACGTTGGAGTAAAGGCAAGTAACTTTACAGTAGAGGAAAATAGCAACGGTGAAGGTTATGTAGTTACCGTAGGTACGTGCTTCTTCAGCTTTACAAAGGACTATCAAAGTAGCGCTTTAGAGTATGTAACCAATGAATTTGATGATTACGTATATAAGACAGTAACTTTGGACGATAATGGTGAGATTTCTATGATGGATAACTCAAGTCTTTCTTACTATTAATCAAAACAAAATAAGAGCGGCGAAACTCACCGCTCTTATTTTTTTCTTATGAGTTACAGTTCGTGAATGTAAATCCGATTGTGTAGTTGTAACCGCCGTCTGAATATGTCAATGAATCTGTGAAGTTTTGACCTTTGATTGAAACTGCACCACCCATTTTGAGATTGGTTGCAGTGCTTGGAATGTTGAAGCTGGAACGGAGCACTGCTTCGCTTGCAATAGTTCCGACTCTACTGCAACCAAAGTTTGAATCAGCGAGCATGTTGTTCAAAACAGGGTAGTTGCTATAGGCGCCTTTGCCGAGTAAAAAGTAGGTTGCAAAAACAATACCACAGGAATCCTGATCATCCCATGTTACGTCGATTGCGTACCACTTGCTGTTGAGCTGAATGAGATTGAAGATATGGTTGCTTGTCGCAAAGGCGCGACAAGGAATACCCATAGTCTCCATACAAATTTGGAATGCAGCCGTGTAACCGTCACAGTCGGATTGGCCGTTGATAAGGCAGTTGTATGCGCCATCAACATTCATTATATATGTGTTGTGTGCACAGATATAATCGTGAACCGCACGGATGCGGGATAATGTATCACTGTAGGAACTGTTTACACCTGAGATAATGGAAGCAGCTCTGCTCTTGCAGGAGTTGTACTGGTCCGCGTTGATGTAGTAACTCCAGTTTACATCCATATATGCGTAGGTGTTTGTTGGATCGATTGCGTAACGAACTTGATATCCGTTACAGTTTATTTCATAAAAGGAACCTTTTAAAGGAAGGCAGACATAGTTTAGATATTCATTTATGTCTCCGACTTTAATCTTTACCTTGTCGAGGGTCTTAAACTGGGACCAAACCGAGTGGATATGACTCTCAAATTTGTCGTTTGTGAGGTAAGGATATTCCTCTGTCTCCACAGTGGAGGAATCAACTTTTGAAACTGAGATTGCAGTGTCATAGGTGCTGCTTGCAGCCTGCGCTGGATCTACGTTTGCAAGGTCGCTAGCATCTGATGCATTTGATGAAACAGTCGGTGTTGCAAGACCGGCATCCGGTGTTACACCTTTAGGGTCGTTGATCTGTTTGACACTTGAATCAGGTGCCCTTACAGCAGGGGAACCACTGCCGTTGTTGATTATTGTGTTCTGATTTTTATCGCTGCCTTTTGAAGAATTATCTTTGGCAGTATCCTTTGTTTCTTTTTTGTCTTTTGATTCCTCTGAGTCTTTTGAATCTTCGGAATCTTTCTCTTCTTTTTTTGTCTTTGTGTCTTTTTGCTCCTTTTGATCAGTCTGTGTGACTGCGGGGGCTTTGACATCGACTTTGTCCTTTTCTTTCTTCTTATCTCCGCAGGATGTCAGAAGCATAAGGGACATTATTAATGCAAGAAGAGTGGCGACAGTACGAGTCTTCTTCGTGTACAAAGTCATCACTTCCATTTGTACAAAATTTCTATATTTTTAAGATACCATTTTACACGCTTAAATTCAATCTTGTCTTTACACCTCTAGGCATTTAAGGTAAAATATTACTTGTATATTTTTGTAGATACTTTATTAAAGAGGTTTTTATTATGGCACCTAAATTTAAACGTATTCTTTTAAAGCTTTCAGGTGAAGTTCTTGCTGGTGAGGCAGGCCACGGATTTGACTTTGACGTTATCACTGACATCGCAAAGGCAGTTAAGCAGATCTCTGATGCTGGCTGTGAGGTTGGTATCGTTATCGGCGGAGGCAACTTCTGGCGTGGCCGTTCAAGTGGCTCGATGGACAGAGTTCGTGCAGACTCAATTGGTATGCTTGGCACAGTAATGAACTCAATTGCTTTTGCTGATACACTTGAACAACTTGGTTGCAAGACAAAGGTTTACACCTCAGTAAACATGGCTCCACTTGCAAAGTTCTTTGACTCTCATGAGGCAAGAAAAGACCTAACAGATGGTTATGTCACTATCTTTGGTGGTGGAACAGGAAGCCCATTCTTCTCAACCGACACTACTGCATCACTTAGAGCTGCAGAGATTGAGGCAGAAGTTATTTTTAAGGCAACTAATGTTGACGGTGTATATGACAAAGACCCTAACAAATATCCTGATGCTGTAAAATTTGATGAGCTCTCTCAGTCAGACCTTTTGAGCAAGGGACTCACAGTTATGGATGCATCTGCTGCATCAATGTGCCGTGATAACGGCATTGACATCTTCGTATTCAACCTTACAGACCCACAGAACATCGTTCGTGCTGTAAATGGTGAAAATATCGGTACACTTGTAAAGAGTAAGTAATTCAAAATTTAAATAGAGGTGAAAAATATGGATGCTATTATCGCTAAGACAGAAGAAAGAATGGAGAAGGCCATTAATTCTTTGACACATGATTACGCTGCAATTCGTGCAGGTCGTGCAAACTCAGGCGTTCTTGATAAGATCATGATCGACTATTATGGTGTTCCAACACCAATCCAGCAGGTAGCTGCTATTTCAATCGCAGAAGCTCGTATCCTTGTTATCCAGCCTTGGGACAAGCAGATGATTCAGCCAATTGAAAAGGCAATTCAGGCTTCTGATATAGGTATCAATCCACAGAATGACGGTAACGTTATTCGTCTTATGTTCCCAGCCCTCACAGAGGACAGACGTAAGGAGATTGCAAAGGATATCTCAAAGCGTGCTGAGGAAGCTAAAGTAGCTGTTCGTAATATCCGCCGTGACGGAATGGAGGACATTAAGAAGCTTAAAAAGGATAACGTTATCACAGAGGATGACCAGAAGGATGGCGAGGAGAAAATCCAGAAAGCTACTGATAAAAAGATTAAAGAGATTGATGAGATTGCTTCAGCAAAAGAGAAAGAAGTAATGTCTGTATAGTTTAGGTGAAAGAGGGGCGCCTAGTCGTCCCTTTTCCATTTAGTATGAGTTTTGGGGTGAGTGTATGAGTAATTTACCACCTAAAGAATTTATGCCGAAGCATATTGGCATAATTATGGATGGCAATGGCCGCTGGGCAAAGGAGCGTGGGCTCCCACGTACGTACGGTCATGTTGAGGGCGCAAAAGTTTTCAGAAAGATAAGTGACTACTGTCACGACATCGGAATTGAGGTCGTGACTTTCTATGCTTTTTCTACAGAGAATTGGCGCCGCCCACCAACTGAGGTTGCGGCTTTGATGAAGCTCTTTAAGGAGTATTTAGTTGAGGCTGATGAGATTAAGTTTGACCGCCAGAAGAGCGGGCTTATTCTTCGCTTCCTCGGTGATACTAGTGCCATTCCAAAGGAACTTCAAAAACTTGTTGGTGCAACTCAGCTTGACGCCATCTCACCTGATACCACCATAATCAACATAGCACTGAACTACGGTGGTAGGCAGGAGATTCTCCGTTCTGTAAAACAGATTGCAGAGAAGGTTGAGAAGGGCGAACTCAAAGCCTCAAATATTACTGAGGACGACATCTCAGCAGGTCTCTATACTGCTGGCATGCCAGACCCAGATTTGATTATTAGACCAAGTGGTGAGCTTAGACTCTCTAACTTCCTAACTTGGCAGTCAGCATACTCAGAACTCTACTTTGCTGACGTACTTTGGCCTGATTTCACAACTGATGATTTGGATGCGGCCATCATGGATTATGCAAAAAGAAATAGACGCTTTGGTGGCGTCTAGAGGAGATCATTATGAAACAGAGGGTATTATCTGGAATTGTAATTGCCATCGTTCTTATTGGAACATGGTATTTCCTAATTGAAACAATCTTTTTTGATATATTCTTTGCACTCTTGGCTGCAGCTGCATGCTTTGAGCTCACTAGGTGTATTGGCCTCAAAAATAAGGCAGTTCAAATTGTTGCAATAATCTTTTCATTTGCAATGTCACTTGGACTTGTATATCAGTCATATGTTCCAATCAGTGCGGTTATCGTTCTCTATGTGATTTTCCTCGCGCTTATGACAGTAATTAATTATCCTGACATAAAGTTTGAACATCTTGCTGGAACTGTGTATGCATCAATAGTTGTTCCTACAGCATTCACAATGGCACCAATCATTGCAGATCTCTATAAGTCATTTGACTTTATCGACAAGATTGAGTGTAAGTTCTTTGTTTGGCTTACTATAGCAGGTTCACTTTTCACAGATGTATTTGCTCAGCTTTCAGGTATGGCTTTTGGCAAACATAAGGTTACACCAAACCTCTCTCCTAAGAAGACTTGGGAGGGATGTATTGGTGGAGTTATCTGTGCACTTCTTTTGAACTTGCTCTGGCTTTTCCTGTACAAGAAGTTCTTTGCAACACAGGTATTTTCATTGCCAATCTGGTTCTTCTGCTTAATCTCTGTATTTATGTCAATTGCATCAATGTTTGGCGACCTTGTTGCATCACTCATTAAAAGAAACTACGACATTAAGGACTATTCAAAACTCATTCCTGGACATGGTGGAATTATGGATCGCTTTGATAGCGTAATTATGGTTATGCCAATGTTCTACGCAATGATTACTCTTTATGGAGCGAGTGTGGCTTAAATGACAGATAAACTTTGTATTCTCGGTTCTACGGGTTCTATTGGCACTCAGGCCTTAGAGGTTGCCCGTAAACACAACATAAATATTACCGCCCTCACAGCATCAGTTAATGCTGATAGACTTGAGGAGCAGGCTCGTGAGTTCAAACCAAAGATGGTTGCTCTCCTCGATGAGGAGGCTGCCCGTGATTTGAAACTTCGCCTCTCTGACACTGATGTCAAGGTTCTCTCAGGCATCGGTGGCATCTGTGAGTGTGCGCGCGAGGAGTCGGCTGACACCGTGCTCAACTCAATAGTTGGCATGGCTGGCCTCGTTCCAACCCTCGACGCTATCGACGAGGGTAAGAACCTCGCCCTTGCCAACAAGGAAACTCTCGTTGCCGGTGGTCAGCTCGTTATGAACGCCGCGCGCGAAAAGGGTATAAACATCTACCCAGTTGACAGTGAGCACTCTGCAATTTTCCAGTGCCTTCGTGGTGCTCCAAAAGACAGAGCTTTAAAGCGCATCTTACTCACAGCCTCAGGTGGACCTTTCTTCGGAAAGACACGTGAGGAACTTCGTGATGTAACTGCAGAGCAGGCACTCAAACATCCTAACTGGGATATGGGTGCAAAGATCACTATTGATTCAGCAACAATGATGAACAAGGGCCTTGAGGTTATTGAGGCCTGCTGGCTCTTCGGTGTAACACCTGATCAGATTAAGGTTGTTGTACACAGGGAGAGTATCATCCACAGCGCAGTTGAGTTTATGGATAATGCTGTGATTGCACAGCTCGGTCTTCCTGATATGAAAATTCCAATTCAATATGCTCTCACATATCCTGAGAGATTTGAATCTCCAACAGACGAGCTAGACCTTGCAACACTTGGTACACTCACATTTGCTGAGCCTGACTATGAGACATTTGACTGCCTCTCAGTCTGCAAGGAAGCTATCCGTCGTGGTGGTCTTTATCCTGCAGCCGCTAACTCTGCTAATGAACAGGCAAATGCTCTCTTCCGTAAAGGAAAGATTGGCTTCCTCGACATAGGTGAACTCGTGGGTGAGGCTATGGAGGCTTGCGGTAGAGATGGTGACTTCACACTTACAGATGTTCTTGAACTCGACAGTGAGGCAAGAACATTCGTATCAAGAAAAGTTAAAGAACTTTAAAAGACAAAAACTTTATGAAAGGGGTGAGGTGAGATGCTCGCACATGCTTGGTCGGTGGTTTGGCCAATACTTGTAGCTATTCTCTTCTTTGGCGTAATTATTATGTCGCATGAGCTTGGACATTTTGCCTTTGCCCGTCTCTTTAAAGTAAGGATAAATGAGTTCTCAATTGGTATGGGCCCTGCTATTTTTAAGAAGCATAAGGGTGAAACTGATTACTCAATTCGTCTTTTCCCAATTGGTGGATATGTCGCTATGGAGGGTGAGGATTCAGAGAGTCCCGATGAGAATGCGTTTAATGCAAAACCTTGTTGGCAGAGAGCCATTATTATACTCGCCGGCGCAACGGTAAACATTATATGTGGAATTATCATTATGGCTATTATTCTTGCAACTTCTGACCTCATAGGCACACCGACAATAGTTGGCTTTGCAGATAATGCTGCTAGTGAAGCCGGTGGTCTTAGAAAAGGTGACCAGATTGTTGCTATAGGAAATGACAAGGTCTACACGGAGTATGATCTCTCATACCTCATGATGCGTGACAAGGATGCCGTAATCGACTTTGTTGTTAAGCGTGACGGTGAACTCACAAATGTTAAATCTGTCAAGTTTGATACAAAAGAAACTGAGGGTATTACTACTGTTGTTTATGACTTCGCCATAGTTGGCATTGAGCCGACTCTTAAAAGCGTAACTAAGTACGCTTTTCTCGACTCGTTCTCAATTGCCCGTATCGTATGGCTCAGCCTCTACGATATTGCGACCATGCAATTTGAACTCAATGATCTCTCCGGCCCAATTGGTACAGTTGACATAATTGCTGATACGACAACAGATGCTGTATCCACAATGGATTTCTCACGCCTCTTAACAATAATGGCATTAATTGCTCTAAATATTGGCGTGTTCAATTTGATACCATTCCCAGCACTTGACGGTGGACGTTTCTTACTCATCGTCATAGAGGGAACTACAGGTAAAAAGTTGCCTACGAAAGTTGAGTCTGCAATCAACAATGCGGGTCTTGCACTTTTACTCGGTTTAATGCTTGTAGTCACAGTTAATGATATTTTGAAATTCTTCTAAGGAGGTACCACATGGAATTTACAAGACCAAGACGCGATTGTCGTCAAGTTGATGTAGGTGGAATTAAAATCGGTGGCGGTGCCCCTATAGTTATACAATCAATGTTAAACGTACTATCAAGTGATATTCCTGGCAATGTTGAGCAGGCGAAGAGACTTGAGGCTGCAGGATGCCAAATTATTCGTATCGCTGTGTCATCATATGATGATATTGATCTAATCTATGCACTTAAAGAAGCTGTAAAGTCTCCTCTTGTTGCTGATATTCATTTTGATTACAAAATTGCACTTGCATCCATTAATGCAGGTATTGATAAAGTAAGAATTAACCCTGGTCACATTGGCGCCCGTGAAAATGTTGAGGCCGTTGTGGATGCCTGTAAGGCAAAGGGTGTTCCAATTCGTATCGGCGTAAACTCAGGCTCTGTTGAGGAGGATCTACTTAAGAAGTATGGTGGCCCAACTCCTGAGGCTATGGCTCAGAGTGCCTTAAACCATGCAAAGATTTTAGAGGAATGTGACTTCTATGACACAGTCATCTCTATTAAGTCTTCAGATGTTCGTAACACAATCAATGCTTATAGAATAGTTGCAAAAGAATGTGATTATCCACTTCATCTAGGTGTAACTGAGGCGGGTACTGCTTATAACGGACTTATCAAATCCTCAGTTGGTATCGGTTCACTTCTTGCTGATGGTATTGGTGATACAATCCGTGTATCTTTAACAGCTGACCCGGTTGAAGAGATTAAAGCTGCACATGATATTTTGATGTGTCTCGACCTCATTGATAACGAGGCCCAACTCATCTCATGCCCAACCTGTGGTAGAACTCAAATTGATTTAATCTCAATTGCGAAAGAGGTAGAGGATAGACTTCGTTCTGTTCACAAGCCAATCAGAGTTGCAGTTATGGGCTGTCCAGTTAACGGACCAGGTGAAGCAAAGAATGCTGATATCGGTATTGCCGGCGGTAAAGGATGTGGCCTCATCTTTAAAAAAGGCGAAATTATTAAGAAGGTTCCCGAGGAGCAACTCATTGATGAGCTCTTCGCTGAAATAGAGAGGTTATAATGCCAAACATTGGAAAGAAAAGGATAAATGATGTTTTTGGATCACTCCTAAACAACAATTATCCTGAAAGTTTTAAGTATGCTGAAATAACAGATATGAAAATAAACAAGCAGACAAGGGAACTCCGCCTGTCTGCTATTTGTGCTGCCCGTTTTGAGAAAGCGGACACATTGATATCAAGTTTTTCAGATACAGTAAAAGCTGCATTGGGCCTTGAAAGTGTGATTGTAAACTTGAGCATGCCTGAGCCTGTGTCTCCAGTAGATGAGCCTCACGTAGATATAGCAGAGAAGCTCGCAGAGATGCAGCGTGAAGCAGATAAAAAATCATATGATGAAAAGATGAAGAAAATAGAGGAAGAGGAGGAGGCAAAGCCTCACCATATTGAACCAGGTATTCCTCTCTATCTTGAAACTGCAAAGATTATCTTTGGCAACAAGATTGGAAAGATGCCAAAGAAGATTTCAGATATTCATTTTGATGACGGTCGCGTAGCAGTATGGGGTGATGTCTTTGGACTTGATATCCGTGACACACGTGATAAGCGTTCTAAGATAATTAACTTCAATATTAAAGATGATACAGGTGCATATCCTGTAAAACTTTTCCAGCCTGCATCTGCCGTTGCAAACTTATGCGATAAACTTAAGGACGGTATCACAGTTATTATTCTCGGTGACATTATCTATGATAACTACAAACGCGAATATGTTCTTGATGCCAAGGCAATTGCAAACGTTAAAAAGATAATTCGCACTGATGATGCACCTGAGAAACGCGTTGAACTTCATCTCCATAGTAACATGTCTATGATGGATGGTATGACTGATGCCGGTAAACTTGTTGCACGCGCTGCTGCTTGGGGACATAAGGCTGTAGCTATTACGGACCACGGTGTTCTTCAGGGATATCCTGCTGCGTTTGAGGCCGGTCAGTCCAAGGGTATCAAAGTTATCTATGGTGTCGAGTCATATATCTACGATGATGTCAGAGAGGGCGCACCTAAGGAGTGGGATGATATTGTTAAGTCTCTAAAGGACCATAACTCCCACACATATCACCAGATTATTTTGGTTCTCAACAACACTGGTCTTAAGAACCTCTATAAACTTGTTTCACACGCTCATACAGAGCATTTCTATCATAGACCTATCACTCTTAAATCCGACCTTGTTCAGCACCGTGAGGGTCTTCTTATAGGCTCTGCCTGTGAGGCTGGTGAACTCTACCGTGCAATAGAGGATGGAGAACCAGAGGAGCGCATTAAAGAACTCGTCGATTTTTATGACTATATGGAAATCCAGCCTCTTGGCAACAACGAGTTTAAACTTCGTCCAACATTTGAGAAGGATAAGCACACTAAGCAGGAGGTACAGGTACCTCCACGTTATGGTTCAATCCGTGAACTTGAGGATGTCAATCGTCAGATCTTAGCCCTAGCACTTGATGCTGGCAAGCTCTGCGTTGCAACCGGTGACGTTCACTTCCTTGACCCAGAGGATGCAAAATACAGAACAATCCTCATGGCTGGTCAGGGATACAGAGATGCAGAGATGCAGGCTCCACTTTACTTTAAGACAACTGATGAGATGCTCGCTGACTTTGACTATCTCGGTGAAGAGATGGCAAAGCGTGTAGTTATCGAGAATCCTAATAAGATTGCTGATATGGTTGAGAATATCAGACCAGTACCAGCTGGAAACTTCCCACCATCAATCGATGGCGCTGAACAGGAACTTCAGGACCTCTGTTGGGCAAGAGCGAAGGAACTCTACGGTGACTCTGTTCCAGAGTATGTTTCCGAGCGTCTTTCAAAGGAACTCAATTCAATCATTAAGAACGGCTTTGCCGTACTCTATATGATTGCCCAAAAGCTTGTTAAAAACTCAGAGGATAACGGTTACCTTGTTGGTTCGCGTGGTTCAGTTGGTTCAAGCTTTGTTGCACATGCATCAGGTATTTCAGAGGTAAACCCACTTGCACCTCACTACCGTTGTCCAAGGTGCCGTTATAACGAATTTTTCCTTGATGGTTCTGTCGGTTCAGGATATGACCTCCCACCAAAGGATTGCCCAGAGTGTGGCACTCCTATGGCACGTGACGGCCATGACATCCCATTTGAAACCTTCCTAGGTTTCAAGGGTGACAAGTCACCTGATATCGACCTCAACTTTTCAGGTGAATATCAGTCACGTGCCCACCGTTACACAATTGAACTTTTCGGTGAGGACCACGTGTTTAAAGCAGGTACAGTTGCAACTGTAGCTGACAAGACAGCATTTGGTTATGCTAAGAAATATCTTGAGGAGCGGGGCATTATGGCCAACTCCGCAGAGGTTCAGAGGCTCACTGATGGTTGCACCGGTGTTAAGCGTACAACCGGTCAGCACCCTGGTGGAATGGTTGTTGTACCGAACGCATATGACGTCTATGATTTCACGGCAGTACAGTACCCTGCAGATGATGCGGACAAGGGAATGATGACAACTCACTTTGACTTCCATTTCCTCCACGACACCATTTTGAAACTTGATAATCTCGGACACGATGTTCCGACAATGTATAAATATCTTGAGGATATGACAGGTATTCCTGTTATGGATGTAGATATCTGCGATCCTAAGATTTATGAGCTCTTTACAAGCCCAGAACCTCTTGGAATTACACCTGAGGATATTGACTGCGAGACCGGCACACTCTCCATTCCTGAAATGGGTACAGGATTTGTGCGTGGAATGCTTATGGAGTGTAAACCAAAGAATTTCTCGGATCTTCTCCAGATTTCTGGTCTGTCCCACGGTACTGATGTATGGCTCGGAAATGCACAGGAACTTATCCATAACGGTACATGTACAATTTCTGAGGTTATAGGAACCCGCGATAATATCATGGTTGGCCTAATGCACTATGGTCTTGAACCAGATATGGCTTTCAAAATTATGGAGATTGTACGTAAGGGTAAAGCTACAAAACTTCTCACTGATGAGCATATAAGGGCAATGAAGGAGCACAATGTACCAGATTGGTATATTGATTCTTGCTACAAGATTAAGTACATGTTCCCTAAAGCTCATGCTGCCGCATATGTTTCAGCGGCTCTTAGACTTGCATGGTATAAGCTATATCGACCAATAGAGTACTACGCAACCTTCCTCACAGTACGTGGTGAGGATATTGATGCTACTTCAATTATGTCATCGCCAGAGGAATTGAAGGCAAAGATTGCCACGATAAGTGCAAAACCTGACATGAATAAGAAGGATGAAAACGAAGTCATGTGTCTCCAGGTTGTACTTGAGATGAAGGCTCGTGGTATCGAATTCTTACCACCTGATCTCTATAAGTCAAAGGCAACTGTATATGAGATTGAGGATGGCAAAATTAGACTCGCATTTACATCAATCAAGGGACTTGGTGCTGCAGCTGCAAAGGCTCTTGAACAGGCGAAGGATGACGGTGACGGAAACTACACCTCAATTGAGGATCTTCAAAATCGCTCTGGAATCTCTTCAGCTGTAATTACAGCACTTAAAGAACTCGGTGCTCTCAAAGGACTCCCTGAGAGCAGCCAAATGAGTTTGTTTTAGTACATACACATTTAGACCTGACGGCCCCCAAAGGAGGTAACCCCTATGATAGGACTTGGAAAATGGAAACTTAATGTTTCAGTACCATTTTTAAAGGCAGACCCAATACTTACAATCTCTGACAAGAACGGACAGTATGAGTTTACTGTTGATGCTCAGGGATTTGGTATTACACCTGCTATCAACCTTGTTGATACAAGGGAGGAGAATGGTAATACTCTGAGAGTGAAGGCTCAGATACCAATGCTCAATTTCGGTGATATTGAAGGTACTTTGACTTTTGAAGGTATGTTCTGTAAAGGTGAATTGAATATGCCGATGATGGGCAAGATTACTGTTTCAGGAGAAAGGGTAGGCTAATGGAAGCATTAAGTACTTTCAAAGCCTTTTTGGATGAAAACTACCCTCGACTTGACAGTAAGATTGATATCTTCAATAAGACAATGCTCGCGGAAGCTCCACAGGGCTTTACACAGTCAATGTCGTATTTCACACACATAAACTCCGGAGGCAAGATGCTTCGTGGAGTACTCGCCAATATGGGTTACTACATCATGAAGGGCGAGAATGGTGTGCAGTACGCAGATCAACTTGCGCTATCACTGGAAATATTCCAGTCATCAATTCTCATCCATGATGATCTTTTGGATCATGGCAACACCCGCAGGGGTAAAGAGACAGCGCACGTTAGAATCTTCAATGAATTTAATATTTCAAATGCGAAGGTACTTGAGGACAGCCCTGATGTCATGAAGGACTTAGTCTCAGGCGTCTCAGTTGCGCTCGGTTATGTTGGCCTCTATGTCGCTTATGAGAAACTTCTTGAGGCGTATAAGGATAATCCTAACATCTATACTCTTCTCAAAGAGTACAACAAGATGGTTATCAAGACCGTTGAGGGTGGAATTATGGACGTAGTTGTACCATTCTCTGAAAGGTACAAGGATCAAATCCCTGTTCAGAGTCCGATTCCACAGGACCCATTTGTGGTAATTGAGAACCTTGCAACTTTGAAGACTGCATACTATACAACAATGGGACCTATTATTCTTGGAATGATCCTTGCTGGCGCAAATTCGGCCCAGACGGATGCCGTTGCCGACGTCATGCTCGACACCGGTCTCGCATTCCAAATTCAGGATGACCTGCTTGGCATCTATGCTGACTGGGCCGACCTTGGAAAGGATGTAGGCGCTGACGTTGCTGAGTATAAGCAGACCTTCCTTTACGCCTACGTTAAGGCTAATGACCCAGTTGCTCTTTCAGAGCTCAACAAGTACTACGGTGACAATGGCATCGATATTGATGGCGTAAAGGCTGTTCAGGAGATTTTCAATAAAACTGGCGCCTACAAATTTGCGCACGACAAAATGGAATTCCATTACAAGAGAGCTAAGGAACGCCTCTCAAAAATTGACTTCCTAGATGAGGAAGGAAAGGCTCTAATTCTTGGTTTTATTGAGTATCTCGAACAGAGAAAAAAGTAAGAATAAAAAAAGTGGCACGATGTGCCACTTTTTTCTTGTATCTAATTACCTTTAAGAGTATAATAATGCCAAATTGTCTACAGCGCGTACGCGCTATCGGAGGGTATATTATGCTTGGCAAGTTTGTCAGGGTAAAGGTAACAACTCCGGTTGGTTCAGCAGACGAGAACGGTCTTATTTACAAACTGAATTACGGTGAAATTGATTTTGTTACCTCAAGAGGACGACAGAAGTTAAAGGCGTTCGTCCTGGGCATTAACCATCCCGTTTCCACTTTTGATGGTCGAGTTAATGCTACCTGTGAAAAGAACGGGGAAACTTATTATCTCGTAGCTCCAAAGAGCAAGAGATTTATTATTCATGATATTACTGAGGCGCTCGAATTCTTTGAGCCAGACAGTATCACATGCCTCTATGAGCGTTCATGTGGCGCAATTGTTTTTAGAAAGATTGGCGACTCATATCGCTATCTTCTCATTAAGAACAAGCGCTCAGTTCACTGGAGCTTCCCTAAGGGACATGTTGAGGAGGGCGAGTCCGACGAGGACACAGCTCTTCGTGAAGTATTTGAGGAATCAGGTCTTCATATTGAGATTGTTCCTGGTTTCAAAACTACTTCAGAGTACCTTATTCAAGGTCGAGTTGAAAAAACTGTTAATATCTATGTCGCAACAACTTCTGATACTAACACTACTATTCAGGAGGAAGAGATAGAGGATTACGCTTGGCTTACATATGAGCAGGCATTAAAGCGTCTCAAGTTTGAAAATGATAAAAAGATTTTGACAGATGCTCGTGATTTTCTCCTTGAAAAGGGACTTGTAGAATAAATTATTAGGAGAATAAATTATGGCTGAATCACTCGCCAATTCCATTGTAAATATCTTTGGCACAGACGGTGGAGCTTTTGGACATTACGTACTTGTATTTTGCATTTCACTTCTTCCAATTTTGGAACTTCGTGGAGGACTTATTGCAGCATACATCTTAGGCCTTCCACTTATTCCATCAATGATAGTTTGTTACATCGGTAACATGCTCCCAATTCCTTTCCTTCTTATGTTTGTAAAGAAGTTTTTGAATTGGCTCGGTAAGTTTAAAATCTTCAAAGGCTTTGTAAACTGGATCCAGCATCGCGGTGAGAAGAAAGCTCAAGAGATGAAAGAAAAGCAGTCTAGATTTGAAGAGTGGGGTCTCATGGCATTTGTTGCAATTCCACTTCCAGGTACTGGTGGTTGGACAGGCTCACTTGTTGCAGCTATTCTCAACATGGATAACAAGAAGGCTTTCAAAGTAATCGCTGTTGGTGTAGCAATTGCAGGTATTATCGTTGCAGCACTTTCATATGGCCTTGTTGATGTAATCATCGGTCTTTTTAAGTAAAAAAATAAAACCGGTAACCTTTCGGTTACCGGTTCTTTTTTTTGTCTTACTTGAGTGTTGCGAAACGCTCAAACATGTCATCCATATAAGCGAAGAAATCTTCTGCTGGGATGTGAGCACCGTTCCATGAGAGGTGGCACTGATGTTTGACTGGCATGTTGTACCAGATACCAGGTTTTAGTTCCTTGCCTGCTTCGAATTCTTCCTGTGGAGCATTGAAAGGAGCACGCTGTCCAAGTACGTTTACGAAACCATCGTTGGAGAGCCATTCTTCCTTCTTAGAATGCTCAGGATAAACCTTAGCCATCTCATCTGTCCAAGCAGAACCAGTGAGCCAGCCAGCACCCCAAGGTACGAAATTCATAGCGTTCCAAATTGGCTTATGGTTGCCATTTGACTTTGGCTCAGAAGCCTCACCAACATATGCGAAGTAGTATGTGTTAGGATTTGGCTTTCTGTTCTTGTTTGCCTCTGCCTGGAATTCAAGTGTCATTTCCCATCCTACGTTGTCCTCTTTGCACTTTGAGTAAGCGATAGCACCATCACGATATTCCTCAGGCTTTGCAATGTGGAGGAACTTTGGCTTGTCTTCAGGATTTGCAGTGATGTTCCACTGATCAAGTCTCTGATCCCAGAAATGAGTAACAAGACCCATTCTACCTATTGTACCAACACCGTAGCAAACAGCTTTCATAATTTTCTCATATCCGTTACCTTCCATGAGTTTTGAAGCCATTGTTGTACCGTTGTTAACACCTGCGAGTGTTACTACGCAGTGGAGAAGGTCGCCTTGGCCACCCTTGAAGAGTGGAGAGAGTTCTGATTCAGGAGTGCATGCGCGCTCTTCTTCGGAACCGTTCATAAGCATATCAGAAAATGCGATTACAAATGAACCGCCGAGGCTGTGACCAACAACGTTGATTTTTTCATGGTTACCTGGTTTACCCCAATCCTTGAGTACGCCTGGGTATGTACGGCCATATCTCGCATGACCGAATTTCTCTGAGTGAGCCTTACCGTAGTCTACGCGACCACCGAGGAGATAAGCATAGAGGATGCAACAACGATCCCATGCTGAGTTCCAAGGACCAAGTGGTGGGTTGTAAACCTCATAGCCTGCTTTCTTAAGACGAGGAAGCAAGTTATGCTTTCTGTTCCAAAAAAACTTGAAACCCCAGTACTGAAGGAGATAGTCGTGGATCCAATCACCTTTGCCGAAGCCCATAAAGCCGTGGAGAAGTATGGTTGGATAATTGTTGTTCTTTGCCATAAATTCAACTCCATATCATATTATTTTTTAAAACCAGTTAATATTATATTACCATACCAATTAAAAGTAAATTCTTGACTATGGGTTTGCTAAATGTTAAAATCTACCCGTGTTATGGTCTTTTAAAGGTGGTGTGAAAGACATGGATGAGCGCGGAAAGCTCGAGTTCAAAGGCAATGAAAATATAGAGAACGACGAGAAGCTTAAGAAAGTCAAGCATCATTGGCAGTCTTTCGCAGAGGCCGAAGATAGTGAGCGTGAGAAGTATCTTCGTGATCTTGAAATCCAGTTTAGCATGGATGAGTTCGTTGAAGGTGAGTCTTCTGATGCTGCAAAAGGTAAGATGGCTTCAGTTGTTGCGGACAGAAAGACTTCGCAGCAGAGGGCAGATAAGAGACCTAAGCAGAAAAAATAATGCTAAAACACTGCCAGATATTTCTGGCAGTTTAAATTTTTTAAAGGAGGAATAAATATGGCTGATAAAGGTAAGTTCTATATTACTACTGCCATAGCTTACACTAGTCGTAAGCCACACATAGGTAATACCTATGAAATCGTTATGACCGACGCACTTGCGAGGTATAAACGAATGCAGGGCTACGATGTTTTCTTCCTCACAGGCACTGATGAACATGGTCAAAAGATTGAAGAATATGCAAAGGCTGCAAACGTATCTCCAAAGGAGTATGTTGATAAGGTAGCTGGAGAGATTCGTGAGATCTGTGACCTTCTCAATACAACATACGACAAGTTCATCCGTACAACTGATTTAGAACATGAGAAGGTTGTACAGAAAATCTTTAAGAAACTCTACGACCAGGGTGATATCTACAAGAGTGAGTATGAGGGTCTCTACTGCACACCTTGTGAGTCTTTCTGGACAGAGTCACAGCTCGTTGATGGTAAGTGCCCAGACTGCGGTCGTGAGGTAAAACCTGCTAAAGAGGAAGCTTATTTCCTTAAGCTTTCAAAGTATCAGAAGCAGCTTGAAGAATACATCGAGAGCAATGAAAACTTCATCTACCCAGAGGCTCGTAAAAAAGAGATGCTCAACAACTTCATAAAGCCAGGTCTTCAGGACCTCTGCGTATCTCGTACAAGCTTCAAGTGGGGTATCCCAGTAACATTTGATGACAAACATGTAATCTATGTTTGGATTGATGCGCTTTCAAACTACATCACAGCAATTGGATATGACCCAGATGGTTCATCAGACCTTTATAAGAAGCTCTGGCCAGCTGACGTACATATCATTGGTAAGGACATTGTAAGATTCCATACCATTTATTGGCCAATCATGTTGATGGCACTCGGTGAGCCACTTCCTAAGCAGGTATTTGGTCACCCATGGCTCCTCTTCGGTGAGGACAAGATGAGTAAGTCAAAGGGTAACATCATCTATGCTGATGATCTCGTTGAGCTCTTCGGTGTAGACGCAGTTCGTTACTACTTGCTCTCAGAGATGCCATATGCAAATGATGGTTCAATCACATATGACACAATGATCGAGCGTTACAACTCAGATCTTGCTAATACAATCGGTAACCTTGTTAACCGTACAGTTGCTATGACTAACAAGTACTTCGACGGCGTTATCCAGGCTCCAACTTGCCCTGGTGACTTCGACGATGAACTTAAGGCAACTTGTAAGGAAGCAGTCGTTAAGGTTGAGGACCTCCTCACAACTTATCGTATTGCTGATTCACTTGACGTTATCCTTGGCATTGCAAAGCGCGCTAATAAGTACATCGATGAGACGGCTCCTTGGGCTCTTGCAAAAGATGAGGCTCAGAAGGAGAGACTTGGTACTGTACTTTATAACCTCCTCGAGGCTATTCGCTATCTTGCAGTAATGATTAAGCCATTTATGCCTGATACATCTGACAAGATTTTTGCTCAGACTAACATGAACGGCAACAGTTATGATGAACTCCAGAACTTCGGTGTTCTCGAGGCTGGTATCAAGGTAGGCGAGGCAACTCCTCTCTTTGCTCGTGTAGACAAAGATGAGATGGTAAAGGTTATTGCCGAGCGTCAGGAAAAGGCAGCAGCTGCTGAAAAGGCAAATAATGCTAAGACTGGTGTTGTTGGTCTCCCTGAAATCGCAATTGATGATTTTGCAAAGGTTGAACTTCGCGTAGCTGAGGTTAAGGCTTGTGAGCCAATTCCAAAGGCAAAGAAACTCCTTAAACTCACACTTGATGATGGTGAGGGTGAGCGTACAGTTGCATCTGGTATTGCAAAGTGGTATACACCTGAGGACCTCATCGGTCATAAAGTTGTAGTGGTAGCAAACCTTAAGCCTGCAACACTCTGCGGTGTTGAGAGTCAGGGTATGATTATTGCTGCTGATACAGCTGATGGCGGAGCAAAGGTACTCTTTGTAGATGACTTCGAAACAGGAGCAAAGTTTAGATAATGGAAAACATCTTCGATACTCATGCACATTATGATGACGAAGCCTTTAATGAAGACCGAGAAGAACTTCTCGGTCTTCTTCAGAATAAAGGCGTGAGTCATGTTTTGACCTGTGGTACGGATCTCATGTCCTCGTACCGCAGTCTTCAGCTTGCGCAAAAATATGACTTTATCTACTGCGCAATGGGTTTCCATCCAGAGGATATCGCTGAGGAACGCAAGGGTGATTTGGATGTCATTAGGGATCTTCTAAAGTCAGAACCTAAGGCAGTTGCAGTAGGCGAGATAGGTCTCGACTATCACTATGATGATGGTGCTCCAAGGGAGGAGCAGATTGACCTCTTTAGAAGACAGATAGAGATGGCGAAGGAACTCGACCTTCCAGTTATAGTTCATGACCGCGACGCGCATGAGGATACCTTTAACATTCTCAAAGAGATGAGACCAAAGGGAGTAGTTCACTGCTTCAGTGGCTCAGTAGAGATGGCGAAGGAGTATGTTAAACTCGGTTTCTATATCGGCGTCGGTGGTGTAGTAACATTTAAGAATGCTAGAAAAGCAGTTGAGGTTGTAGAGGCAGTTCCAGTGGAGAGTATTCTCCTTGAAACAGATTGTCCTTATATGGCCCCTACACCTTTTAGAGGGCAGCGCAACGACTCAAGCCTCATTTCTTATGTGGCAGAGAAAATCGCCGAAATCAAGGGCCTCACACCACAGGAAGTGTGTGACATAACAAATAAGAACGCGAAAGAATTTCTTGGTATTAAGTAATGTATATTGGTAACGTTGAAATTGAAGGTAAAGCGCTGCTGGCTCCAATGGCCGGTGTGGCTGACCGCGCCTTTCGCGAGCTTTGCGTGAGCTATGGTGCAGCCGGCGTGACATCTGAGATGGTCAGCGCAAAGGGCTTCACCATGGGTGACAGGAAGAGCAAAGCTCTCCTCATGCTCTCAGACACAGAACGACCAGCAGCGGTTCAAATCTTTGGTGACAGTCCAAAGATTCTCGCTGAGGCCGCAAGAAACGCACTAGAGTTTAATCCAAATTGGATAGATATAAACATGGGCTGTCCAGCACCTAAGATTGCTGGTAATGGTGGAGGCGCAAGTCTCATGAAGGACCCAGTGCTTGCACAGGATATTGCAAGGGCTGTAGTCTCCGAGCTCGACAATACTGATGTCCCTGTTACAGTTAAGTTCCGCACAGGTTGGGATAAAGATCACATCAACTGTGTTGAATTTGCTAAACGCATGGAGGATGTCGGAGTTGCCGCCGTTACAGTTCATGGCCGCACAAAGGAGCAGATGTATGCTCCGGGTATCAACTACGACGCTATTGCTGCCGTAAAGCAGGCTGTAAGTATCCCTGTCATAGGCAACGGCGACATTATAGACGGCCCGACAGCATCAGTGATGCTTGAGCGCACAGGTTGTGACGCTGTGGCTGTTGGCCGTGGCGCACAGGGTAGACCTTGGGTGTTCCAACAGATCAACGGATACCTCTCACCAGAACTTCGTATCATCCCTGAACCACCTATGTCAGAGATCATGCGTGTGATGATAAATCACGTTCAAAAGATCTGTGAGTACAAAGGTACAGAGATAGGCATGAAAGAGGCACGCAAACACGCTGCTTGGTATATCAGGGGCGTACGTGGTGCCGCACAGTTTAGAGCTGATATAGGAAAGCTTTCAAGCATGGAAGAACTTGAACAGCTTGCAATAAGAGTAATTGAAGCAGACCGAATGGGGCAAAAATTATGAGTAGAACTCAAGAGCAAAATGCAAAACGTCTTAAAAACATATTGAGTGCTATAGTACTCATTATCATAGTAGCTCTTGTTGTGCTCTTAATTGTTGGCCGAGTTAAAGGTTATTTCGACTCCGCTGAGTCTTTGGGTATTTTTATTCAAAATTTTGGCCCACTCGCTCCTTTAGCATTTACGGTAATCCGTATTATTCTCGTAATTGCACCGGTATTTCCAGTGCCAATTGTTGTTGCTGCAACAGCAGTAATTTTTGGCCCTTGGTATGGTTTCCTTTATATGTATGTAGGAAATGTTATCGGTTCAATAATAGGTTACTGGTTAGGTAAAACGTATGGCCCTGCATTTGTAAAGGGACTTATTTCTGAAAAGGCTTACAATAAGTGTGTTGAGAGAATTGCAGGCAAGAAGAACTACAGTATCTTCTACGCAATAGCTGTATTAACACCACTTTTCCCAGATGATATTTTTGTATATTTCAGTGGACTTGGAAAACAGAGTTTTAAGACTTTTATCTTAACTGTTCTCTTGTGTAAACCTTTTGTTATAGCGTTATATTGCCTTGTGTTTGGCGGGGTAATATCACTTGGTCCTTGGTTTGATCATCTGATAGGCGCAGCGTAATTTCCGGCAACCTTACAAAGCTGTAAGGTTGCCTTTCTCTTTTGTAAGATAGATAAATGGCACCGATTTAAGTTGAGTTTTATACTCAAGGTGTAAATTCGAAAAGGAGGTCATTTCACATGACACTTTTAGAGGTTAAAAACCTTCAAAAAATCTACACAACTAAATCAGGTGTCAACAATGTAGAGGCACTTAGAGATGTTTCCTTCTCTGTAGAGGAGGGTGAATACGTTGCAATTATGGGTGAGTCTGGTTCAGGTAAGACTACACTTCTCAACATACTTGCATCAAAGACTTATTATAAAATAGTAAATTAACTATGGGAGGTACCTATGCAGGTTAATCTTTTTCACGATGGTGCAAAGTATAAGATTTTCATAGTTGAAGATGATGACGCTATCGCTGCCGGTATAACTAAAGGTCTTGAGACCTGGGGCTGCGAAGTGCATTGCGTAAATAACTTTTCAAATATTATGGACGAGTTTGTGGCTTTCGAGCCACAGCTCGTACTTATGGACATAACCCTACCTTTCTTCAATGGCTACTACTGGTGTGGTGAGATTAGAAAGGTGTCAAAGGTACCTGTAATCTTTATCTCGTCTGCGTCTGACAATATGAATATTGTTATGGCTATGAGCATGGGCGCAGATGACTTTATTGCAAAACCATTCGATATGAATGTACTTATGGCTAAGGTTCAGGCAATGCTTCGCCGTACATATGACTTCGGCGGCGATACACATCTTGTCTCACATAACGGACTTGTATTGAATCTAAATAACCAAAGTCTCACTTATGAAGGCAAGGAAGTTGATTTGACCAAGAATGAATATAAAATTCTTCAGATGCTTATGGAGAGAAGAGGAAGTATCGTTAGAAGGGATGAGATTATGGCTTATCTCTGGGAGAGCGAAGAATTTGTTGATGAGAACACACTCTCAGTCAATATTACTCGTATCCGTAAGAAACTCGATGCTGTTGGTCTCGTTGATTACATAACGACCAAAAAGGGAGTAGGTTATATAATCAACTAAGGCTTGTGGGGGAAACTGAAATGAGAGCATTAAAAGGTTATCTTAAAATGAAAGCACCAACAATTGTTTTGCTGGTGCTCTGTGCTTTGTGCGTCATAACTATAAATTGGCTCTATGATTATCCTTTGGATGCTATTTATTATTCAATTTTGATCTGTGCTATTTTAGTGCTTGTAGTTGGAATTGTTGGATTTGTAAAGTTTAAGACCTTTACAGATACGCTTGAAAACTTAAAAACTAAGATAAGCGTCAGTGTTGATGAACTCCCAGAACCCGCAGGTTTAATAACAAATGATTATACTGAATTACTTAAGATACTGTGGCAAGCAAAGCAGGAGAGCGATTTTGAATACTCCTCTCACTACAAAGATCTTGTCGATTATTACACGATTTGGGCACATCAAATAAAGACCCCAATTCAGGCTATGCGCCTTATCCTTCAAACCTCAGATGAGGATACCACTCCACTCGAACTTGAACTTATGAGAATAGAGCAGTATGTGGATATGGTTCTCACATATTTAAAACTTGATTCAAACTCCAGTGACCTCCATGTTAGAACTATGGAGATTGGTCCAATAATCAAAGCTGCTGTTAGGAAAAATGCAAAGCCTTTTATTGCGAAGAAGATATCTCTCCAGTATGATGAGTGTAATATTTCAGCGCTCACTGATGATAAGTGGCTTCAGTTTGCAATTGAGCAGATTCTTTCAAACTCTCTTAAATACACAAGCGAGGGTGGAACAGTTAGTATCTACAAATCTTCTGATACTGCCATCTCGATTAAGGATACCGGCATGGGTATTGCTAAAGAGGACCTTCCACGTGTGTTCGAGAGAGGCTTTACTGGATACAACGGTAGGGAGGATAAGAAGGCGACAGGCATTGGCCTTTTCCTCTGCCATGAGGTTTTAAAGAAGATAGGTCACACAATCAGCATCGAATCAGAGGTTGGTGTTGGCACTACCGTTACAATTGATCTCGCTAAAGCTGAACTTGATGTACGTGATTAATTAGTGATATAATCCTTAGGAATTCTAAAGAAAGAAGAAACGAAATGAAACTTAAAGCTAAAGATTTTTTACCAGCAATATTATTGCTCGTAGCAACTATAATTTTCAGCATCTTAACTTTTACGGTCGATGTAGATGCTATTGGACCAGCAGGCACATTCGTTGGGTTTGCAAAGGTCAATGGTGCATTCCAGCAGCAATTTGGATTTAATGAGACAATCTACAAGATTTCAGACTATCTTGGATATCTTTCAATACTCGGTGTGGCAATTTTTGCTTGTTTTGGTCTCTATCAGTTGATTAAGGGTAGGGGATTCAAGGCTGTAGATAAAGTAATCTATTTACTTGGTGCAATCTTTGTTATCATCTTTGCACTCTATATCGGCTTTGATAAGTTGGCATTAAACTTCAGACCAATTATAGCTCCAGGTGAGACTGAACTTGAGGCTTCATTCCCATCATCTCACACTCTGATGGC
>JAKSQX010000007.1 GCA_024403955.1 Clostridia bacterium
ACTTCGGCACCTCTTTAATTTTGTCTTATTCTTCTGTCTCTGGCTCTTTTGAAACAACTTCAGGAATTTCTTCCGTAGCATTATCAGACTCCACTCCGAGCATTTCAACGAGGCTCTCTGCCCCTGTCTCTTCAACTGGGGTATCTTCCACTTCTGGTTCAATAACTATATCCTCTTCTGTGAGGCCTCTATTAGACTCCTCATCCTCTGCGATATTAGTCTGAAGTGTCTCATCATTTTTGACTGGCACTTCACTCTTGAAAGTCTTTTTAAACTTTTCAAAGTTGCGCTTCTTATTCTTAGCATTATAGTATGCTTTCTTGCCAAATACATATCCAGCTACAAGAAGTATAATTGCGCCTAAGATAATAAGAATAACAGCCCAAGCTGGAAGTGTATTCTTTTCATCACCTGTCTTAAGTACAAGTCCATCGAGGCTCTCCTGAATATGATATCTAGCGGTATCTATTTCATCAAGAGCAATACATCCTTTTGAAGATACATCTATTGCTTCCTTCAAGGCACTCTCAAGCACCTCTACAGAATCTTTAGTGTAATGATTCTTCTCAATACTCTGTGCATCTGAAATAAGCGCTGTGAGCTCCGTTCTATATGTTTCAATCTCTTTGAGATAATTAGCAAGTTCACGTGGATAATCAGTTTCAATGATGCTGTAGCCACGCTCAATGAGATCCGACCACGCAGCCTGTCTATCTTCCCTGCCACCGCAGAGAGATTCCTTTGTCGTGCTTATAAAGGCACGTCCGCTACTGCCAAATTTAGAGAGTGTTGAATCTTTAAAGATTGTAGAGAGGGATTTCTCTCCACCAAGCTCAACGACAAAAGCGCCAGCTTGAAGAGCGTCAGAGACGAAGTTCTTTGAAGCACCCTTGTCCTTGTCGTCGTTGAAACTCGCCGCAACAAAGCATGCGGACGTGCCGTTCTTTGACGTAAAATCTTTAATACTATTGATGTTCTTTGCACCACGGAGAATGATGCCATCTGTTGCATTCTTTTCAAGAGCTATCTTATTGATCTCATCAGCATATTTAAAGCCGTTGTTAATCATAAGCATAGCTTTGCCATCAACAGCTGCTATTGCATCTAGAAGCGATGCCACGCCGTACTCTGTTGGTTGCGCATCAGTTCCACCATATCCCGACTTCAAGCAGAAACTTGACTGCAGGTCTTGAAGAGTATAATCAGATGCCTTGCCGGCTACTGCTGTACCCTCTCCCTTACTACAGCACTGCTTTGAAAGATCGTTTGAACAAAGAAGTACAAACTGATTATCCTTCGTAAGTTGTACGCTACAAGTTACAATATCAATACCGAGGTCAATTGAGTTTACAATACCCTCAAGTGAGTTTGCTGGATAAACTCTGACATTGCCATATTTCGCAACGCTCAATACTCTTCCGTTTGGATTTATAAAACTATTTATTTTTTCATTAGTTTCATCAGAATCCTTTGCTGCAAAAACAGGGATTGCGAAGCTTACGCAAAACAATAAGCATAATAGAATACAAAGGGTTTTCTTTACTAGGTTCATAAAAAGCCCTCCTTTAACGTTATACATATTACCACATTTTTCTTAAAATACAATTAAAAATATAAGGCCCACACTCGCGTGTGGGCCCAATTTATGTGATTAATCTGCTCAAGGATTAGTCATTGTTGCTTATTAAAGGCCTAACAAATCTTTAATAATTTCAATGAGTGACTTGTTAGCAAGACCTGCCAATGTACTACCAAGACCTGAGAGAGCTGTACCAGCGCCAGAAGAGAAGTCGCCAATACCAGTAATAAGCTTATCAAGGTTCTCCTTATTAAGGTTTTCAGAGATAGATGCGCCAGCGTCTTTAAGAGCACCGCCCATAGCCTGAACAAGAGCGTCGATGTCGCTCTGGTTAACGTTCTCAGAAAGAGAATCGCCAAGAGCGCCCATTGCATTACCAAGACCAGCAAATGTCTTACCAGCACCACCAAGCATATCCATCATGCCCTTCATAAAGCTCTGGATATTAGCTGCTGCGTCCTCACCGAAGAGATCAACGATAACACCATCAATACCCTCAAGTGAAAGAGTCTGAAGCATGTTGCCAAGAGCATCCATCATTGGAGCAAGAGCTGCTCTAAGGTCATCCATCATTGTCATAAGTCCGCCGAGCATCTTAGAAAGATAACCCATAAGACCGGCAAGATCGATTGAGTTAATGCCTTCGAGCATAATGATAACTTGCTCAAGAAGTCTTGTGAGCTGTTCAACCATAACTGGTACGTATGAGAGTGACTCAACAAGGCCGTCCCAAATAACACCGAAGTCAGCCATAACATTCTTAAGGAATGGCATTACAACGTCGAGTACTGGGTCTGCATATCTCCAAAGTACAAAGAGAAGTGCGCCACTGATCATCATCATCATCATAGCTGTGAACAAGCAAATGATAGCAATAATCAATCTAATGTTTGAACGTGATCTTAATTTTTCCTGATAATCTAAGGATTTTGTGAGTCTCTGAGCTTCAAGGGTGTTGGATACACGCATGAGAGCTTCGCCGATCATCTGTTCCTCAGAAGAAATGGTGCGTCTCCTATCGTCCATTTCCATAACCTCACTTTCGAAAAATAAATGATTTCCGAGCAGAATTTTATCCACTATCAAGAGCATTATATATTATATACAAAAGGAATGCAACACTTTTTGTACAATATTTAACCATTTTTTCAATATTTATTCAAAAACTTCGCAACTTTTTGTGGTAAAAACTACAAAATCACACTATATATAGTGTGTCAAACTTTTTAACAATTTTGCACAAACGATATTTGTTTTTTGAAAAACTTTTTGTAGAAAATGGTTAAATTTTTTGGCTAAAACTATTGAATGATGCCAGTTTTTTTGGTAATATTTAAATGTATCTTTTTGACTTATTTTTATATGATAAATTTCGAGGTTCACAAATGGCAAAAACTTTTGAGAGAGAAAATTTAGATTTTCCAGTTTACCTGTTCCATCAGGGGAACAATTCTAAATCATATGAATTCATGGGTTCACACCGAATCGACAAAAATACTGTCGTTTTTAGGGTGTGGGCTCCTCACGCTATGGCAGTAAGTGTTGTTGGAGAATTCAATAACTGGGACGAACGTGCAAACCAGATGCAAAAAATCAGCGACAGCATCTGGGAGACAGAAATCTCAGAAAAAATTGAAGAATACACAATTTATAAATATGCAGTCAAAGCAGCTGATGGCCATATGATTTACAAGAGTGACCCATATGGTTACCACATGGAAACTAGACCTGGTACAGCCACTAAATTTTACGATCTCGACTCCTATAAGTGGCATGACAACTCATGGCTGAAAAAGCGCGAAAGTTCACGTATCTACGACCTTCCAGTGAACATCTATGAGGTTCACGCAGGCTCTTGGCGTAGGTTCGAAAGCGGTGATACTTTCTCATATAGAAAGCTTGCCGATGAACTCGTTCCTTACGTAAAAGATATGGGTTACACCCACATCGAATTCATGCCCCTTTCGGAGTATCCTTTTGATGGATCTTGGGGTTACCAAGTCTGTGGTTATTATGCAGCTACCTCACGTTATGGCACTCCAAAAGATCTCATGTACCTCATCGATACCTGCCACAAAAATGGAATAGGTGTAATTATCGACTGGGTACCAGCCCACTTCCCTAAAGATGAGTGCGGCCTTTACGAATTTGACGGCGAACCTTGCTACGAATACTCCGACCCAAGAAAGGGAGAACATAAATCTTGGGGAACAAAGGTATTCGACTTCGGAAGAAACGAAGTTCAAAGTTTCTTGATTTCGAACGCAATGTTCTGGCTCGATAAATATCACGTTGACGGCATCCGTGTTGACGCCGTTGCGTCGATGCTCTACTTAAATTACGACCGCAAGGACGGCGAATGGATGCCGAACATCAACGGTGGTGTAGAGAATCTCGAAGCGGTTGCGTTCTTAAAGAAACTCAGCGAGAACGTCTTCCGTGACCACGGTGACGTAATGCTCATCGCCGAAGAGAGCACGGCTTGGCCTAATGTCACTAAGCCAACCGACGTCGACGAAAAAGCTCTCGGCTTTAATTTCAAATGGAACATGGGCTGGATGAACGACGTACTCCGTTACTTCAACTTAGACGGTCTATCAAGAAAATACAATCATGACTGTCTGACATTCAGCTTCTTCTATGCCTTTTCAGAAAACTTCATTCTCCCTATCTCACACGATGAAGTTGTACACGGAAAAGGCTCACTTATAAACAAACATCCTGGCGACCCTAACAATCCTGAGCAGTATCAAGAAAAATTTGCAGGTCTCCGTTCAATGCTTGCATATATGTACGCTCATCCAGGTAAGAAACTTCTCTTTATGGGTTCAGAATTTGCCCAATTCAAAGAATGGGATTATGGCGCTGAACTTGACTGGGGTCTTCTCGACTACGATATGCACAAGAAGACACAGAACTTCACCAAAGCACTTAACAAGTTTTATAAAGAGCACTCCGAACTTTGGGAGATTGACTATAGTTGGGAAGGCTTTGAATGGATTATTCCAGATGACAACAACAATTCTGTTCTCGCCTTCAAACGAATCAACGACAGGGGTGAGGAGCTCTACATCATCTTAAACTTCACAAAAGTCAATCGCGAAGGCTACCTCTGCGGTGCCGACGCAGGAACTTACGAAGTAGTGTTTAACACAGATGAGCCTGCTTTCGGCGGCACAGGATACTCAACAACTGGAAAAACAAAAACAGTAGCCGAGCCAATGCACAACAAACAAAACAGCCTCCAGGTTAACATCGCTGGCAACTCAGCTTTGTTCCTCAAGAGAGTAAAGAAATAAAGGAGAATAGAGATGGCAAGAAAAAATGAATGTATCGCAATGCTTCTTGCAGGTGGTCAGGGCAGCCGTCTTGGCATACTTACAAAACGTATTGCAAAACCTGCAGTACCTTTTGGTGGAAAGTATAGAATCATCGACTTCCCACTCTCAAACTGCGTAAACTCCGGTATTCACACAGTAGGCGTACTTACACAGTATCAGCCTCTTGAGCTCAACGACTACATCGGAAACGGTGAGCCTTGGGATCTCGACCGTGCAAACGGTGGTGTACACATCCTTTCTCCTTATCAGCAGATTGAAGGCACCGAGTGGTATAAGGGCACAGCAAATGCCATTTACCAGAACATCAACTTTATCGATAAGTATGATCCTGAATACGTAGCTATTCTCTCTGGTGACCACATTTATAAAATGGACTATGCAGATATGCTTGCATACCACAAAGAAAAAGATGCAGCATGTACGATAGCAATGCTCGAAGTTGACTGGAGTGAAGCCTCTCGTTTCGGACTTATGATTGTCAACGACGACGGAACAATCCAAGAGTTCGAGGAGAAACCACCTGAACCACATAGCAACAAGGCCTCTATGGGCGTCTATATCTTCACATGGAAGAAACTTCGCCAGTACTTAATCGATGACGAGGCAAATCCAAAATCATCAAACGACTTCGGCAAGGATGTAATTCCTGCAATGCACGAAGCTGGCGAGACAATGGTCGCTTATCCTTTCAAAGGTTACTGGCGTGATGTTGGAACAATCGACAGCCTTTGGATGGCAAACATGGACCTCATTTCACCAGAGACAGAGATCGACCTCGATGACCCAGGTTGGAAGATCTATGCAAGAAGCCCAAGTGCTCCTCCACAGTACATCTCTAATCGCGCACGCGTTAGAAATTCCCTTATAGCTGAAGGTTGTGAAATAGAAGGTGACGTAGATTTCTCCGTTCTCTTCGCAAACGTTGTTGTTGAGGACGGTGCAGTTATTCGCGACTCAATCATAATGCCTGGTTCAGTAATCAAGAAGAATGCTGTCGTTGAGTATTCAATCGTTGCAGAGAATGCTATTATTGACGAATATGCACGTGTTGGCGCTCGCGAACAGGATTGTGCTGAAGGCGAATGGGGCATCACTGTTATCGGTGAGAATGTTGAGATAAAGGAAAAAGAGATTGTTCCAGCGAAATCTATGATTGCAAAGGAGGAAGCATAAATGAGAGCTAAAAATGTACTCGGTATCATCCATGCTCAGGGTTACGGCCCACAGGCTCACACAGAACTCACAGCGGTTAGAACTTTTGCTTCCGTTCCTTATGGCGGACGTTATAGAATGATCGACTTCCCTCTCTCAAATATGGTAAATGCCGGCATTACACAGGTAGGCATTATCACCGAGTCCAACTTCCAGTCCCTTGTTGACCACGTTGGTTCTGGTAGACCTTGGGATCTCGCTCGTAAACGCGAGGGTATGTTCATTCTCCCACCTTACAACACAAGCAGTGCCATAACTGACCACGGCACAAGACTTTCATCACTCTACAGTATTTCTGATTTCCTAGGAAAAGCTCGTCAGGAATATGTACTTATCACAGACACAAACACAATTTATAACATAGACTATAAAGATCTCTTCAAGTTCCACACAGAGAAAGAAGCAGATGTCACAATCGTTTACAAACACGGTAAAGCTCCTGCAATTCAAGGACTTATGATGTTCGCAATCGGTGACGATAAGCGCATCAACGAAATCTCTGTATCAAACGGAAATGATGGTGGCATTGAGACAAACTATTCATTCAACATCATCCTCATGAGAAAATCTCTCCTTGAGTATCTTGTTCGCTCAGCAATTGCTCACAACGCAACTTCTTTCGAGCGTGATGTTATTCAAGCAAATCTTCCTACATTGAAGATTTATGGTTATCCAATCACAGGTTATAGTGCAATAATCGATTCGCTTAAAACTTACTACAAAGCAAACATCGACCTTCTCGATCCAGAGAACAGAAAGCTTCTATTTGATCCAAAGAAGCCAGTAGATACAAAAATCTGTGATAACGTTCCTGCAAAATACGGTCTCGATGCAAAAGTATCCAATTCCCTTATCGCAGACGGTTGCGTAATTGAAGGTGAAGTAGAGAACAGCATCCTCTTTAGAGACGTTAAAATTGAACGTGGTGCTATTGTTAAGAATTCCATCCTTATGCAGGGCACAGTAGTTGGAAACCACACAACACTAAACGCAGTAATCACCGACAAGAACGCTGTTATCACATCCAACAAGAATCTTTCCGGTGATGAATCATACCCAATTTACATCGCAAAAAGCGCAACAGTTTAAATTCGGAGGACCAAAATATGAAAATTTTATTTGCCTCAAGTGAAGCTACGCCTTTCGCTCAAAGTGGCGGACTTGGTGAGGTAGCTGGCGCATTACCAAAAGCACTCGTCGAAAAGGGTGAGGACGTTCGCGTTGTTCTCCCTCTATATGAGTGCGTAAAAGAGGAGCAGAGGAAGGATATGAAGTTCCTCTTCCACTTTGATGTGCCTGTTGCTTGGCGTTCACAATACTGTGGAGTTTTCGAAGCAAAGGCAAATAATGTTACATACTACCTTCTCGACAACGAATACTATTTCAAGCGCTCCGGTCTTTACGGTTACTACGATGATGCTGAGAGATTCACATTCTTCTCTCGCGCTGTACTTGAACTCATCGATTTTCTCGACGACTTCAAACCTGAAATCATTCACTGTAACGACTGGCAGACCGCACTCATCCCTCTCTACTACAACTGTTTCTATGCAAATAGAGAAGGTTATGAGGATATTCGCACTGTTTACACAATTCATAACATTCAGTATCAGGGCGTATATGGATATGAGATTCTCAACGAAGTTGTAGGTATCTCCCCTCCTGACTACTCCCTTATCGATTACGACGGTTGCGTAAACTTCTCAAAAAGTGCTATTGAATGCTGCAACAAGGTTACAACTGTTTCCCCTTCATATGCCAATGAAATTCTTGATCCATGGTTCTCACATGGTCTTGATAGTATTCTCTGGAAGAATTCCTGGAAACTTGTCGGCATCTTGAACGGAATTGACACAGACAGTTATAATCCAAAAACAGATAAAGCATTGAAATTCAAGTATTCTGCTACTGCTAAGACAAATAAAGCAAAGTGTAAAGAAGCTCTCGAGGACCGCTTCGGATTTGATCACAAGCCAGATGTGCCAATTATGGCACTTATCTCAAGGCTTGTATCACACAAGGGCCTCGACCTCATCACAAACATCATTGATGAGCTCCTGAATACCACTGAAATCCGCTTTATTGTCCTCGGCACAGGCGACGTGGAATATGAGGACTTCTTCCGTGGCCTTACTGCGCGTCATCCTGACAAGTTCCGTTTGGAACTTGCATTTGACTCCGCACTCTCACGTCAAATTTACGCCGGGGCCGACATGTTCCTTATGCCTTCCAAGTCAGAGCCTTGTGGTCTCTCACAGATGATTGCTCTTCGATATGGTACTATCCCTATCGTACGTGAAACAGGTGGCCTCAAAGACTCCATCACAGACTGTGGTGACGGTAAGGGCAATGGATTCACATTTAAGACCTATAATGCACAGGATATGCACTGGGCTATAAACCGTTGTATTGATCTCTACTACAACGACAAGGATGCTTGGAACAAACTTGTGACTAGAGCTCTTAAGTGTGACAACAGTTGGGCGAGATCAGCTGACCTTTATCTTAATATGTATAAGGAAGCACTATCATAAAAGAAAAAGCCGGATGTTTTTTACATCCGGCTTAGTTTTTATAATAGACTTGCAATACTTAAATTCAAATAGTCATTTGTCCAGGAAGCCACAGTTGAAATACACTGTGGTTCCTTTTCTTTCGTAGTCCTCTTAGGTCCCCATTTTAAACTACCTGTCGCAAGGCCAAGGCTGTGGGCAATATAATATGCAACATCAGGATTGAGGAGATTGGCATCAAGCCATGTTGTTGGGATGACACCCTTCTTTATTCCAGCATAAAGTATCAAGTAAGTTGAAAGGCCGTAAACCTCAGTTAAATAGTTTGATAACTCCTCGTCTTTTACAACCTTATTACCAAGTGCTAAAGCGGCACGAACAATAGTATCTGTACTCATTGTAGCATCCTCGGCAATATCAAAAATCTTGCTATCTCTGTCCAAACTTACTGTACTTTTAGAATTTCCTAGCAAGAAATCGCAAGATACGTTATAATAGTTAGCAGCACGAACTACAAAGTTCAAACCACACTCACGAACACCGTTCTCATAGTGTGAAAGAAGTGCCTGAGATATACCCAAATCCTTTGCAGCTTGCTTCTGACTAATCTTCTTATCTTTACGAAGTTCCATAAGTCGAGTCGCAAAGATAGAGGTATTATTCATTTCAAGTTTACTTGGCATAAAGCCACCCCATTTATACAAATTGTATTATTTTTCCACTAGTTGGAGTTTTATTATACTCAAAATTATACTCGGAGGCAACTATGAAAACCTACAAAATTCATCTTATTCGCCACGGTTTAACACAAAATAATTACGATGGAACATACCTTGGCCAGACAGATGTACCTGTCTGCGAAGAAGGTCTTGAGCAACTTCGCCAGATGAAAGCTCAGATGACTTATCCAGAAGTTGGAGCAGTATTCTCAAGTCCTCTCATCCGCTGCAAGCAGACTGCAGAGATTCTCTATCCTGATCAAAATCCAATTATAATAAATGAATTTAAAGAGTACGACTTTGGCGAGTGGGAAGGAAAAACTGCCGACGATTTAAAAGATGACGAACTCTTTAAAGCATGGCTCTCAGGTGGTCCAGATGAATGCCCACCTTTCGGCGAGTCCAACGCCGCCTTTGGCAAACGTATAGCCGAGGCGTTTCAAAAAGTCGTTGAAGGACTTTTTAAAACAGGCGTTACCGACGCGGCTATCATCACCCACGGCGGCGTCATAATGAGTATTATGAGTATGTTCGCACTCCCAGAGGCATCAATGGCTGAATGGCTCACACCAAACGGATGTGGCTACACAATTCGTGTTACACCAAGCCTTTGGACTAAGATTTATAAAGCAGAGGCTATTGAGGAAATCCCATATTACGAACCAACTGAAGAGGAAGAGGCTATGTTCCTTGAGAGCAATCCAGACCTCGACTCATTTGGAAATCAACTTTCCGGATTCGGTTTCGTAGACTTGGAGGATCAGGATGATTAAAGGCGCAATTTTCGATATGGATGGGACCGTGCTTGATTCGATGTATCTTTGGACCAACATAGGCCCTCGCTTTCTTGAACATATCGGTGTCAAAACAGACATAGATATAAAAACAGAGACAAAGACTATGCTCTTTGAAGAGATGAACAACTATTTCAATGACCACGGCCTCATCAATATGTCTCTTCAGGAGTTTACCGACACGGCAAACTCAATGGTTGAGACGGGCTACTACTACGACGTCCTTGTAAAGCCAGGTGTCAAGGAGTTCCTCCAAAAACTCAAAGATAGGAACATCCCTATGGTACTTGCAACAGCAACCGATAGGCACCTATTAGAAGCAGCTCTAAAACGTAATGGTATATTTGAGTATTTCGACAAGATTTACACCTGTAATGAAGTTGGCTGCGATAAAAAGACCACAAAGATCTATGACCTCGCAAACGAGTTCCTTGGAACTCCAAAAGACGAGACATTCATCTTCGAGGACACATTAACTCCAATCAAAACTCTACATGATACGAAGTACAAAGTTGTCGGTGTATATGATAAATGGTCCGACAAAAACACAGAAAAAATAAAAGAACTCGCCGATTTCTACGCAGAAAATCTAAACGAGCTCAATATAGATGAATTATAAAAATGACCCTCGGAAAATCCGAGGGTCATTTTTATTTATTCTTAAATTGCTGCTTAAGTCTAAGTTCCTTGCTCAAAATCATCTTACGGAGACGAAGTGATTCTGGAGTAACCTCGAGGAGCTCATCATCAGCGATGAATTCCATACACTGCTCAAGACTTAAAGTTGTTGGTGGGACAAGACGGAGAGCATCATCCGAACCTGAAGCACGGGTGTTTGTGAGGTGCTTTGTCTTACATACATTACAAACGATATCCTCGCTCTTTGCGCACTCACCGACAATCATACCCTCATACACTTCAACACCAGGGCCGATAAAGAGCTTGCCTCTATCCTGTGTATTGAAGAGACCGTAGGCGTTTGATTCTCCTGTCTCATGAACTACAATAGATCCACGCTCACGCATCTGAATGTCACCCTTATAAGGCTCATATCCATCAAAGATCTGATTCATAATACCATTGCCGTTTGTGTCGGTGAGGAATTCTGAACGATATCCAATAAGTCCACGTGAAGGAACTGAGAATTCAAGATGTGTTGCGCCACCATCATGTGCGGACATATCTTTAAGTTCTGCTTTGCGTGAACCAAGTTTTTCGATTACAGTACCAACATACTCTGATGGTACTTCAACAACGAGAAGCTCCATTGGTTCAAGAAGCTGACCCTTTTCATCGCGCTTGAAAATTACCTTTGGACGGGAAACTGCGAACTCATATCCCTCACGACGCATTGTCTCAATGAGAATTGAGAGATGAAGTTCACCACGTCCTGACACTTTAAATGTATCTGTTGTGTCTGTCTCCTCAACGCGCATTGAAACGTTTGTCTCAACCTCTTTGAAAAGACGATCACGAATATTTCTTGATGTTACGAACTTACCTTCACGACCAGCAAATGGGCTTGTATTTACGATAAAGTTCATTGAAATTGTTGGCTCATCAATCTTGATGAAATCAAGTGGCTCAACATGTTCAGGATCACAAGCTGTCTCACCGATATTGATATCAGCGATACCTGATACACAAATAATTTCACCAGCACCAGCGCTTTCAACTTCAGTTCTCTTAAGACCTTCAAATGTGTAGAGCTTAGAGATTTTTACGTTCTGCTGTGTGCCATCAGCTTTGCAGAGAACAACCTGCTGGTTGCGCTTAATTGTACCGCGCTCGATTCTACCAACGCCGATTCTACCGATGTAATCATCATAATCAAGGCTTGAGAAGAGAACCTGAAGTGGTTCATCAACCTCTCCTTTAGGAGCTGGAATCTCTTCAATGATTGACTCGTAGATTGGACGCATGTCACCCTCACGGTCACGTGAATCAAATGATGCATATCCCTCTTTTGCCGATGCAAATACAACTGGGAATTCAATCTGATCCTCATCAGCACCGAGTTCGATAAAGAGGTCAATCACCTCATCAACAACCTCTGCAGGTCTTGCGCCTGGGCGGTCGATTTTATTAATAACAACTACAACTTTTTTCTTAAGACCAAGGGCTTTTTTCAAAACGAAACGTGTCTGAGGCATACAGCCTTCAAAAGCATCAACAAGAAGCAAAACGCCATCAACCATAAGAAGAATACGCTCAACTTCACCACCGAAATCAGCATGACCCGGAGTGTCGATAATATTGATTTTTGTGTCACCGTAATGAACTGATGTGTTCTTGGAAAGAATAGTGATACCACGCTCACGCTCTAAGTCTCCTGAGTCCATTACACGGTCCTCAACAGTCTCGTGTGAACTAAATGTACCACTCTGCTTTAAAAGCTCGTCAACCAATGTTGTCTTGCCATGGTCAACGTGAGCAATTATTGCAACATTTCTAATGTCTTCTCTAAGTTTCAAAATATACACCCTGTCTTTAAATAAACTTCTAATATAATACCTTTATAATTCCTAAAACCGAAATAGAATTTTAGCACTACGCCTTGCAGTTTGCAAGTATGAATGTTAAAATTAGTTTGCGCAAGTCATAAAAGTAAATACCTAGGGGCGCTGGATGTTCTCCGGCTGTGATTCGAACCACCAAGTTCTGGTCCCTCATACTTGATCAGGATAATGCCTGCGTAAGAAAGGACATAATTATGAAATCAAACAAGACGTATCGACTCGTAGTCACTGCCATGCTAATTGCCATAGCAACGGTTTTAAACCAATTCGCCGTTGTACAGTTACCTGTTGGCGGTGGCGTTACTATTTTTAGCCAGGTTCCTATCATTACACTCGGTGTGATTTTTGGACCAACTTGGGGCCTCTTTTCAGGATTTGTATTTTCACTTTTCCAAGTCCTATTCGGCCTTTCAAACTTCTCATACGTTAAAGGCGCTGTAAGTTTTATAGTTCTTGTAATTTTCGACTATCTCATTCCTTACTCAATTTTAGGTCTCGGAGATATGTTTAAAGGAAAGTTTAAGCGTCGTAGTTTAGAATTAACTCTCGGAACTCTTGTTGTCTGTTTTATTCGCTTCCTCTGCCACTTCATTTCAGGTGCTACAATTTGGGCAGATTGGGCTAACGGAAACTCACTCGGAGCAATCCTTTTTTATTCATTTACCTACAACGGAAGCTATATGCTCCCTGAAACAATAATCACAATTATCGGAATCTTAGCACTTAACAAATTCTTGTTCCCAAGAATTGACGAAAATGGTGTTATAAAATAAATCTCAGAAAGGAGAATTTCTTTGGCTGAGAAAAAAACAAAGAAAAAGATTGAAAACGAAACCGCCAAGGAAATGGAAGAACTCGTAAAAGAGCTTCCTGGGGATGAAGAAGTCATCTTAGATTTAAACGTCAACCCTGAAGGCGACGACAAAATTCCTCTCGATCCTGAAACTGGTCTTGACCCTAAAAAGCTTGAGTCAGAACTCAACGACTTAAAAGACCTCGTTCAAGGTGAAATTGACAAGATGATGGAGGAAAATCCTGACTCTGACTGGAAAGAAATCGTCAAAGAGGCAAAAGAAGGCAAAGCAAACCGTGGCAAGGGTAAAGATGCAAAACTTTGCGAATGCTGTGGTGAAAACGAGGTTGAAGATGACGAGATTTATTGTCCAGAATGTCTCGAAACAATGCGTCATTATCCTTTCGTTTGGTGGAAGATTTTAATTCCAATTCTTGCAATTGCTCTTGTTATATTGTCATTTAGCTATTTTGCAATTTCATTCCCTGTTTATCAGGAGACTGTTTCCGCAAACAAACTCGCAAAGGCTGGAAAACTCAACTCCGCCCTTGCTGCCTACGACAAGATCAACGCAGAAATCAAAGTTACAGATGAAAACTTCGGTAACCGTTATCTCAAATATCAGATTGCCATCAATGACAGCTTGGGAATTGATGCATATGAGAATTTGAACGACTTTATCGACAAGCATTTCACAGGCTCAGATCTCAAAAAGTTCTATAACAAATCTGTCCGTGAAGAAAAAGCAAAGATAGAATCATATCAGAAACTCTATGATGTTTTCTCAGATGCCTATGGCGCTTCAAAGAATTACGCTGAATTCATAGAGGAGTTCGACAATAGACTCAAAGATAAAGATTTCGATAAAGCTCAGGTATACTACTACAAATATTACGCAGCAAATATCCTCGGAGAAGATATTTCTGTAATGCGTGAAAACGTCGAGAAGATTCGTGAAGTAGATCCTAATGCGAAATCTCTCTACCTTCCTCTTCTCGCTGAGATTTCACTCAACGACCAGAAATATGACGACATGCTCAAATATGCAAATGAACTCTCAAAATTCAATTCTGAAAGCCCTTATGTATATCTCTATAGAGCAATCGCATATCGTCTCCAAGGAGATCTTGATAACGCAAACAAAGCCTGTGATACTGGACTTAAGATTGACAGCACAAACACTCTTCTCAACTACCAGAAAGCTGTAGTTTGCCTCCTTAAAGACAAGCAGTCAGAGGCATATTCATATGCGTGCACAGCATATGAAAAGGCTGATACAGCAAACTCATATCTCGCTGCTGCAAGCCTCTACTCCCTCTGTGCTCAACTCGAGGGCAAAACTGAAGTAAATGAAGCTATCATAGAAGAAGTTTCCCAGTACGGTTACGGCTTTGCAAATGAAGTTCAACAGGTGATTGATGGTGAGCTCACAATCAAAGACCTCTTCACAAAAGGAAAGGGGGATTTCACATGGGGTTAATTAATTACATCCTTAAAATTTTAACTTTCCCTGGTGCATTCCTCAAAGGTTTCCTTGAGCACCTCGCATGCCGTATGTATGAGATTCCTGTAGAATTCTCAAGATACTTCCAGAAGAATGAACTCTGTGGACATGTAGAGCATATGCTTGCTCCAAAGAAAGGCAGCTTTGGCATCTGCTTCCTTCCACATATCATCAGTCTCTTCTGTGGACTTGTCTTCACTATTCCAGCAGCTCTCAACATTGTTTATCTTGGAAAAGTCAATGTATTCGGAATAATCTTCCTCTACGTTGGCATCTCATGTCTCTTAAACTGCTTCCCTCTCATTGAGGATGTATTAAACATGTGGGACAACCTATTTAGCAAAGAGACAAGTTTAGTTGCAAAGATTGGTCTTGCTGCTCCTGCAGCAATAATGTACCTCGGTGCTTATCTTGAGCACTACTTCGTAACTATCCTTACGACAGCTGGTTTTATCTATGCTATCCCATATATCTTTGCTCTATTTATAAAGTAAAGACAAAATAAAAGGCACCCGGAAGGGTGCCTTTTATTATTCAAATTACTTCAAATTGAAGAACTCATAGAATGCACGATAAGCGCTGTATACATCAATCTTAGATACAACTTCAAAAGGAGCATGCATTGAGAGTACTGGTACACCGAGGTCGACAACGTCGATGTCGTGGCTTGCAACGTAGAGGGCAACTGTTCCGCCGCCACCTGCGTCAACTGCACCAAGCTCACCGATCTGCCATACGACTTTCTTGTCCTCAAGGAAGCCACGAACCTTGCCCATAAGCTCGGCTGAGGCGTCTGAAGAACCAGACTTGCCACGCGCACCTGTGTACTTAGTGATTACAACGCCCTTGTTGATGTAAGATGCATTGCGCTTCTCCATAACCTCTGGGAAAGTTGGGTCAAATGCTGCATTAACATCAGCTGAGAGACACTCAGATTTTGTCATAACATCTCTACCTTCTGCGCCGAAGCACAGGGCGAGGTCAGAGAGGAAGTATGGGAGATAATCGGAATCAAGTCCTGTATTGCCATAAGAACCGATTTCCTCTTTATCTGTGAGGATAGTTACAACTGTGTAAGCAGGATTTTTGATGTTAAATGCTGCCTCTGCTGCAGGATATCCACAAACTCTATCGTCATGACCATAAGCACCGATCATGCTTCTATCAAGACCGATGTCACAAGCCTTAAATGCTGGAACAATTTCAAGTTCAGCTGAGAGGAAGTCCTTCTCAACAATACCATACTTGTCGTTGAGCATCTTTAAGATGTTGAGTTTAACAAGGTTAGAAGCCTTATCATCTTTAAATGGGCGGCTACCAACTACTACATTGAGTTCCTCACCCTTGATACCATCAGCAAGTGGACGCTTCTCCTGCTCCTTGCCAAGATGTGGAAGAAGGTCAGTGATAACAAACTTTGGATCTTTGTCATCCTCACCGATATTAACAGTAATCTTCTTACCGTCCGGTTTTACAACTACACCATGAAGTGCGAGAGGAATAGTAACCCACTGATACTTCTTAATACCACCGTAGTAATGAGTCTTAAAGAGAGCCATCTCCTCTGATTCATAGAGTGGGTTTGGTTTGAGGTCAAGACGAGGTGAGTCAATATGAGCGATTGCAAGTTTTACGCCATCGGTGATTGGTCTCTTACCAATTACTGAGAGAATAATTGCCTTGTTCTTCTGTACCTTGTAAATCTTGTCGCCTGCTTTGTACTTCTTTGTCTTGTCGAACTCTTTAAAGCCTAAAGACTCAGCTTTTTCCTTCATGAAGATAACGATTTCACGCTCTGTTTTTGCAGCGTTTAAGAAATCGATATAACCGTCACAGAACTTGTCAGCTTTTTTTACTTCAGCATCTGTCATCTGTGACTTCATTGCATGCTCTGCATCATAACAAAGCTCTTTTGTAAGTTTCTCTGCAACTGATTCTGCCATGATTTATCCTCCTAAAAGTCGAGAGTTCCCTCTCCGCTAATTTTTACTTCTATAAGACGTGCTGTGTAGAGAACATATTGCTTTAGTTTTTCTAAATCTCCATCGTTCTCTATGTAGACGTCGGAATTCTGTTTGAAAAACTCGTCAGGTTTTTGAACAGCGACGCGTCTCTCTGCCTCCTCGGCAGTCAAGTTGTCACGCTCCATTATCCTTTTAAGTCTTTCCTCCTTTGGTGCAACTACCGAAATGATAAAGTTGCAATCATAAGCGAGATTACTTTCAAAAAGTTGTGGAGCATCAATAATTACTGCTTCATAACCATCAAAGAACGCACCCTGAATTTTCTTGTTTATAAGACGAACAATCTCAGGATGAGTTGTCTTATTCAAAAGTGCCGTCGCCTCCGGATTTGCAAATGCTTTCTCTGCTAAACGCTTACGATCGAGTGTTCCATCAACATTCAAAACATCTGCGCCAAAGACTTCTGCGAGTCTTGGGAGAAGAGGCGAACCTTTCTCTGTTGCAAGACGAGCAATTTGATCGGCATCAACAACGGCATAGCCGTACTTTTTAAGTTCCTCTGCAACAACGGTTTTACCTGCACCAGAGGTGCCAGTAAGGCCTACTTTAATTGCTTTTCTCAAAGGCTACACCTCCAATACTTTATACTCTGCTGCACGAAGAAGTCGGTTCATAACTGCAAGACCAACTCCCTCGTCAGATGGGCAACGGACAAAGAGTTTCTCTATACCCTCATCATCACATGTGCGAAGCGCATCAAAGAGCTTCGCAGCATGTGCGAGGTCATCATCCTCTGCACCAAAATTCAAAGTCATTATATCAAATTCTTTTTCTTCACCATCAAAGACCAAAACTGCCGTTTTATCATTTGCCTCTTTTTCGACAAGAGCTTTGAACTTATCAAGAGGCCCTTTCACAACAAAGACATCTGATGATGGAGAATAGTGTTTATACTTCATACCTGGAGATGCTGCCCGCTCCCCCTCTTTGAGTTTACCAAGAACTGCATCATCAATAATGAGCTCATCACCTAAAACCTCTTCAAGTTCATCAGGTGTGATACGTCCAGGTCTTAATAGTCTTGGTTTTCGAGTCGCAAGTGTTATAACTGTGGACTCCACGCCAACCTCACAAGGTCCACCGTCAACTACTGCGTCGATTTTACCATTCATGTCATGCATGACATGTGCAGCAGTTGTTGGAGACGGTTTGCCAGATGTGTTGGCGGACGGTGCTGCAAGTGGAACGCCTGCAGCCTTTATAATCTGCCTTGCCACAGGGTGGCTAGGCATACGAATAGCAACTGTATTGAGACCAGTTGTGACCTCGTCAGGTATAATTCCCGACTTTTCCAAAATGATTGTTAGAGGTCCTGGCCAAAAAGCGTCTGCGAGGTCATATACAACTGGTGGTACATATGCTACCAAGTCATCAATCTCAGATAAATCTGCGATATGGACAATCAAAGGATTATCCTGTGGTCTACCCTTTGCCTCAAATATCTTTGCAACGGCGGCGCCATCAAGTGCATTTGCAGCAAGACCATAGACTGTCTCTGTAGGTATACCGACAAGACCACCCTTTTTCAGGATAGCACCAGCTTCTTTATACTGTTCACTTGTCAGTAACTTTGTTTCCATTATTCTTGGTCAGCCTTCAATTTCTCTGCTGTATCAGCAGTAATAAGTGCATCGATAAGTTCGTCGAGGTCGCCATCCATAATCTGGTCAATCTTATAGAGTGTAAGATTTATACGGTGATCTGATACACGTCCCTGTGGAAAGTTATATGTACGGATACGCTCTGAGCGGTCACCGGAACCTACCATTGATTTTCTCTGGTCAGCGCGCTCTGCTGCTGCTTTTGCAAGCTGCTCCTCATAAAGCTTTGTACGAAGAATTGTTAGTGCCTTATCCTTATTTTGGAACTGAGAACGTTCATCCTGACACTCAACAACAAGACCAGTTGGAATGTATGTTGCGCGGATAGCAGAAGATGTCTTGTTTACCTTCTGTCCACCTGCACCAGATGAACGGAATACGTCAATCTTAACGTCGGCCATGTTGAGTTCAAAGTCAACTGCCTCTGCCTCTGGAAGAACGGCAACAGTTACAGCCGATGTCTGAATACGGCCCTGTGACTCTGTCTCAGGTACACGCTGTACTCTGTGAGTACCACTCTCAAATTTGAAACGAGAATAAGCTCCGTCGCCTTTAATTTCAAAGCTGACTTCCTTATAACCACCGAGTTCAGTTGAGTTTTCACTCATAATCTCATACTTGAAGCCCTTGGCCTCAGCGTACATTGTGTACATTCTAAAGAGTGAGTGAGCAAAGAGAGCTGACTCCTCACCGCCTGTACCAGCACGAATCTCAACGATAACGTTTTTATCATCATTAGGGTCACGTGGAAGAAGCATAATTTTGAGTTCTTCAGTTATAGTCTCCATTGCCTCTTTACCGGACTTGTAGTCCTCCTGTGCGAGCTCTTCAAGTTCGTCATCAAGGCCACCCATATCGATGAGTTCTTTAGCTTCGTTAAAAGTCTTCTCTGCCTGCTTATACTCACGGAACTTCTCAACAATAGGTGTAATCTGTTTAAGTTCCTTCATGAGGGCAGTATATTTTTCCATATCAGAAACGATAGCAGGATCCGCTACCTGTTCCTGAATGGTTTCATATCTCTTTTCAACTTGTTCAAGTTTATCTAACATAAATTCTTTCCTTTATTAATAAATCAAAAGTACAAGTTAGTATAACACTTTTTCTTGTTTTATAAAAGGTATATTGTTATACTCTTATTGTTATATAGTTATTTACCGTGAAAGGAGTAATCCTAATGCAAAAAGAATACGTTTTTGATGCAGCTGATGCAGCTGAAAAATGCATAGCATGGCTACGCGATTGGTTTGAGGAAAATGGCAAGGGCTGCAACGCCATCCTTGGCATCTCAGGTGGCAAGGACTCGTCCGTTTCCGCAGCGCTCTGCGCAAGAGCACTCGGCCCAGAGAGAGTCATTGGCGTTTTGATGCCACAGGGCGAGCAGCCAGATATCGACTACTCAAGAGACCTCGTAGAATTCCTTGGAATTAGAAACTACACCGTCAATGTTGGCAATGCTATCTCTGACATCATCAAAGCCACAGAAACTGCTGTAGAGGAATCATCTTCGGAGAAGTTTGAGGTTTCAGTTCCTGCAAGAACCAACCTCCCTCCGAGAGTTCGTATGTCAGTTCTCTACCTCGTAGGAGCATCAAATAATGGTCGTGTAATCAACACCTGCAACCTCTCAGAGGACTGGGTTGGATACGCAACAAGATACGGTGACGGCGCTGGCGATGTAGGCCCAATTTCAAACTTCACAGTTGAAGAAGTCAAGGCAATCGGCAGATATCTCGGTCTCCCAGAGAAGTTCATTATCAAACCACCTTCAGATGGCCTCTGTGGCAAAACAGATGAAGATAATCTGGGCTTCACATATCAAGAGGTTGATGACTTAATTCGCCGTGGCATTGTGGGCGAGCACAAGGAGAGAATTGATTATCTCCACAAGCTCAATCAGTTTAAACTCAAATACATGCCAACATTTAATTATTACGAATAAAACAAAAGACCCGCTCTTCTTGAGCGGGTCTTCTTTTTTAGCTTAGATGATTGGGAAAACTTCCATCTCAATATCTGAGAGTGGGAAAGTTGCACATGGGTGAATCCAACCAAACTTCTTATCTGCCGCACGACGTCCGTCTGCGTCCTCTGGGATTAAAACATCACCGGAAATGAGGCGTGAGTGACACCAACCACAGATACCGGAACGACAATCAGATGTAACACCGATGCCAGCCTCTTCACAAGCATGGAGAAGAGTCTCATCTGAACGAACCTTGAGGTCATACTCCTCGCCACGAGCCCAAACTGTAAGTTTGTACTCTGCGCCTGGCTTACCCGAGTGGTTTTCACCTGGAACCTCAAAGCGAACTCTGCGCTTTGGAAGTCCGAGTGTCTTAACTTCACCCTCAAGGAAGTCATACATTGCCTTAGGTCCGCAAGCATAAAGTGTGTAGTCATCGCCTGCGTACTTCTTGATGAGATCAGCTGTGATAAAGCCCTTCTCATAGCCGTCCTTTTCCTCATCAGAGAGAACATATACAACCTTTACCTTGTCAGACTTGATAGCGTCGAGCTCTGCCTTGCAGAGGATGCTGTCAGCTGTCTTTGAACCATAGAGGATTGTGAGATTAAAGTCCTCAATACCTGCTTCAATAGCTTTTGCCATTGAGAGGAATGGTGTGATACCAGAACCGCCTGCGAGTGCAACGATATTCTTTGCATCACGGAGTGCCTGATAATAGAACTGGCCGAGAGGTCCAGAAGATGTAACTTCTGTTCCAATATCCCAGTTATTCAAAATATACTCACTTGCATATCCATTTGGAGACTTCTTTATTGTAATCTTGTACTCCTCTGTGCTTGGACAACCAGCAAGTGTGTATGGCTTTGTTGCAAACTTGTCGCCCATTCTTACAACGAGGCTCAAATACTGGCCTGCTCTGAAGAGTGCAACATGCTCTGTTCCCTTATCCTTATCAGCAACAAGTGTGAATGTCTTGCCATCTGGCTCTGCATCAACCTTTGAAACCTTGAGATGCTGATAATGTGGATGAAGTTCAGCAGCAACAATATTAGCGTTAAATATTGACTGTATTTCCTCTGCTGGAGCTTCAGCAATCTTTGATTCTCTGAGCTTTACTTCACCGAGGAATGCGCCAACTCCGAGGCCCTTGAGGGCAGATTTATCATAATTATATTTTGACATAACATTACCCTCCTTACATTTCCTCAAGCATATAGCGAGCTTGCTCTGCACCGCTCATATATGCCTGGCTGTAACCGTCCATCTGTGTGCCGTGGCCACCACAGAAACGGAGACCTTCGATTGTCTTATCAAGCTTGTGGCCTGACTGTACACGTGGGAACATTCCGTCCCAAGTTGCTGGTGAATAACCATAAACATCGCCCTGAGGTGTGCCGAGGTAACGAGCCCAAGTCATTGGTGCTGCTACAACGATTTCCTCGATGTGGCTCCCAAGATCAATTCCTGCAATCTTCTCAAAATGCTCAACGATATCCATAGCAATCTGGTCTTTAAGTTTGAAGTACTCCTCTGGTTTAACATTCTCAAATGCATCGCCTGTGAAGAACTTAGCGAACTGAACCATACAAGTGCCTTCTGGTGAACAATCAGGAATTACTTCGTTGATGATTGTTACGCAGTAGTCGTGGTGAGTTTCAAGCTTTGAGAAAGCTTCATACTGCTTTACGTTATCGCCTGTGAAACGTACAAAAGTATCATATGCCTTAAAGCCGAGTTCCTCATAAGGAATATCAAGACCAAGATAAACTGTGAAGCAATGCTGGCCGATAAGACGAGCTTTGATGAGCTTCTTCTCACGCTCAGGAACTTCCTTAGGATCTACCATCCTACCAAATACAACTGTTGGCATGAGGTTAGACATTACGTTCTTACACTTAATCTCCTGTCCACCGACAAGAGTTACGCCCTCTACCTTGCCATTCTTGATATTGATCTTTTCAACTTCACAGTTATACCAGATGTCGCCACCCATCTTACGGATAGCATCATCAAATGCCATTGAGATCTCATGGCTCTTATTCTTTGCAATCCATGGCTTCTGTGTTAAATATGTGTAAGTCATGAAGCAATAAACAGCGAAACTCATCTGATCTGAATTTGCTGAGATGTAATCCCAGTATGACTCAAAGATGAACTTTGCTTTTTCTGGAACACCGATACGGTCCATCATCTCATTTGTTGTAACAGGTACAACCTTCATAAGGTCGCCATACTTAAGAAGCATCTCAACCTTTGCTGGAGGTGAAGGCTCATTGTCATGTGCTGCAAGCCATTCAACACCGTCGCAGAGCATACGACCATATTCAAGAACGCACTCGATGTACTTTCCTGAACCTGGTACTTCAGCTTCCATTGCATCGCAGAAAGCTTTTACGCCAACTGGCATTGTTACGTCATAGTTGTATTTCTCATCGTTATAAACGATAGCACGGAAAGCCTCATCAACTGCAACCCAGTCAACATCGAGACCAAATCCATTAACAAGCTGACGTACAGCACCAACTCTGTTGGCCTCATTGTTACCGTCTCCCATCTGGCACAACTCATGAAGAGTTGCTTCAAACTCGAAACGACCTCTTACGAAGGATGTTGCACATCCACCTGGGAGGTTGTGTTTTTCGAGCACGAGAACCTTTTTACCAGCTTTAGCAAATGTTGCTGCAGCTGAAAGGCCGCCGTTACCAGCGCCGACAACAATTACATCATAATCTTTCATTGTTATCACTTCCCTTTCTTTATTTTGACAATAAAATTATATCATAGAAAAGAACAAAGGCAGGTCCAAAAATAGACCTGCCTTTTTGTGTATTTTAATTGTTCAAAAAAATTAGATTCTATAAATGTCAGCTGGATTAGCGAGCGCAAAACCGGCAGACTCAAGAACAGATTCAGCAGAAGTAACATCATCTGTCTTGACTACCATAAGTGCCTTACCAGTTGTCTTACCAACGCAAGCATACATATACTCAACACTGATTTCATTGTCGAGGAACACTTTAAGTACTGCAGCAACGCCACCCGGTGCGTCGTCCATAACAACTGCAACAACGTCAGTAATCTTTACAACTACACCTGACTCGTTGAGCGCTGCTTTTGCCTCATCAGGTTTATTTACGATGAGACGGAGAACACCAAAATCTGATGTATCAGCAAGTGAGAGTGCGCTGATATCGATATCGTTGTCAGCAAGCACCTGAGTGATTGCCTGAAGACGACCCTTTTTATTTTCAACAAAAACTGAAAGTTGCTTAATAATCATGTCGTACCCTCCTAGTTCAATATACGCTTATCAATTACACGAACAGCTTTACCCTCTGAACGTTCAATTGACTTAGGGTTTACAAGACGAACCTTGACACCGAGACCAAGAGTTGAGCGAAGCTGTGCTGTGATCTTCTTCTCAGTTGCCTCAATTACCTTAACCTCATCGAAGAAGAGATCCTCGTTCATCTCAACGTTTACTTCAAATGTATCTGTGTTGTTTACACGGTCAACAATAATCTGATAATTAGGTGTAATCTCAGAACCAGCAACTTTGAGGAGTACCTCCTCAATCTGGCTTGGGAATACGTTGACACCACGAATGATAAGCATATCATCTGAGCGGCCTTGAGGCTTCATCATCTTTATGTGAGTTCTGCCACATGAACAAGGCTCTGTGATAAGCTGACAGATATCGCGAGTTCTATAACGGATTACTGGGAAAGCTTCCTTTGTGAGACTTGTGAAAACAAGTTCACCGATAGAACCCTCTGGAAGAACTTCACCTGTGTCAGGATTGATAATCTCAACAATGAAGTTATCCTCCCAAACGTGCATTCCACTCTGGTCCTCACACTCACATGCTACACCAGGGCCCAATACTTCTGAGAGTCCATAGATATCATAAGCTTTGATACCGAGCTTCTCTTCAATCTGCTTACGCATCTCCTCAGTCCAAGGTTCAGCGCCGAAGATTCCGGCCTTAAGCTTGAGTTGATTCTTTACACCCATCTTCTCAATCTCTTCGCCGAGGTACATAGCATATGACGGTGTACAGCAAATTACTGTAACGCCGAAGTCGATCATTGTCTGGATTTGAAGTGCTGTGTTACCAGAACCCATTGGCACAACTGTTGCACCAATCTTCTCTACGCCTGCGTGTGCACCGAATCCACCGGTGAAAAGACCATAGCCGAATGAGATCTGAACAATATCATCCTTCGTCACACCAATGCCAGTGAGCATACGTGCAAGGCACTCAGCCCACATGTCGAGGTCATTCTGAGTATAACCCACTACTATTCTCTTGCCGGTTGTACCGGATGAGGCGTGAAGGCGTTTAACCTGTGACATAGGCACTGCAAAAAGACCATATGGATAATAATCCCTAAGGTCCTTCTTATAAGCGAATGGAAGTTTATAAAGATCTTCAACACCGTGAATATCTTCTGGCTTAAGGCCAAGTTCATCCATTCTGTCGCGGAAGCATTGTACGTTCTCATATGAGCGTTTTACTTGCGCAACGAGACGCTCGGACTGAAGCTTTTTGAGTTCGTCACGAGGCATTGTCTCAATATTTTCATTTAAATATTTTGTAGCCATAATGTCACCTAATGTTTATAAAGAATGAAAGAATTTTATTACTTATATAATATTATGTCAACTTTCTTGTCAAATTCATCTATCGGAAGATCAACAAAAACCTGAAAGTCGTAAGCGAGGGCTACCTTGGTAAAAGTTGTCCCTCTTTTTTCAAAGCGGTCAATATAACGGTCATAAAAGCCACCACCGTAACCAATTCGTCCACCTGTTTTATCAAAGGCTAGACCAGGCATAAGAATTAAAACATTCTTATAGGCTGCGACTGGTCCATCTCCTTTTGGTTCAGGGATACCTTGATAACCGAGTTCTATTTCATCAAAAGACTTAATCTCGTAGAACTCCATTACGCCATCAGAGAGCACTTTTGGAACCGCAACAGTTTTACCATCGGCCCATGCTCGTTCAATAATAAACTTCGTTTCTATCTCCTGATTATAAGAGAGATAGGCATATAGGACTGAAGCATCCTTATAAAAAGGCTGCTTAAAAAACTCCTCGGATATCGCGCTTGAATATGATGTGATGCCCTCTTTGTTCATTTTGCGTTTCTGCTCTTTTACAAGAGTTCTAACATCTTCTTTGTTCATTCTACGTTGTTTCTCCGTCGTCTCAAATTGCGCTACACTTTGTAGCGTGTCCTCTAAAAAATCGCACATAATTTAGGTATGTTAACACCATAGTAACATTTCTATAATTTACGTGTGGTAACATTATACCAAATCGGCAAATTAATTGGAGAAAAATTTTCAAAATAGAGAAAGAAGGATTTATCATGGCAAAATCAGACATCGAAATCGCTCAGGAAGCTACTCCAGAACGTATAGACAAAATCGCAGCAAAGCTCGGACTTACAGAGAACGACTTTGAATACTACGGTTGGTACAAAGCAAAGGTTGACTACAACCTCCTCAACACACCTAAGCAGGGCGACCCAGCTAAGGTTATCCTTGTAACAGCTATCAACCCTACACCAGCTGGTGAGGGTAAAACAACTACAACAGTAGGTCTCGGCGATGCCCTCACTAAGATTGGTAAGAAGACAGTTATCGCTCTTCGCGAGCCTTCCCTTGGTCCTGTATTCGGCGTTAAGGGCGGCGCAGCTGGCGGTGGATATGCTCAGGTTGTACCAATGGAAGACATCAACCTCCACTTCACAGGTGACTTCCACGCAATCGGCGCAGCTAACAACCTCCTCGCAGCTATGCTCGACAACCACATCTTCCAGGGCAACGCACTAGGCATCGACAACCGCCGTATCGTATGGCGCCGTTGCGTTGATATGAACGACCGCCAGCTCCGTAACGTTGTAGACGGTATGGGTGGCAAGGCTCACGGCGTTCCACGTGAGGATGGTTTTGATATCACAGTTGCATCTGAGATTATGGCAGCTTTCTGTCTCGCAACTTCTCTTGATGACTTAAAAGCTCGTTTTGCAAGAATCGTTGTTGCATACACAAGAGACGGCAAGCCAGTAACAGCTGGTGACCTCAACGCTCAGGGCGCAATGACAGCTCTCCTCAAGGATGCTCTTAAACCAAACCTTGTTCAGACACTTGAAGGCACACCAGCATTCATCCACGGTGGTCCTTTTGCTAATATCGCTCACGGCTGTAACTCAGTTATGGCTACAAACATGGCTCGTCACTTTGGTGACTACGTTGTAACAGAGGCTGGCTTCGGTGCAGACCTCGGTGCTGAGAAGTTCCTCGACATCAAGTGCCGCCTTGCTGATATTAAACCATCAGCAGTTGTAATCGTTGCAACAATCCGTGCTCTCAAGTATAACGGTGGCGTTCCAAAGACAGAGACAGGCGTTGAGAATCTCGAAGCTCTTGAAAAGGGTCTTCCAAACCTCTTAAAGCATGTTGAAAACATTACACAGGTTTACAAGCTTCCTTGCGTAGTAGCCATCAACAGATTTGTTGCTGACACAGATGCAGAGCTTGAACTCGTAACAAGAAAGTGCAACGAACTCGGCGTTAACGTTAAAATGTCCGAAGTTTGGGGCAAAGGCGGCGAAGGCGGCATCGAGCTCGCTGAAGAAGTAGTACGTCTCTGCGAACAGCCAAATGACTTCTCATACTCATATGACCTCGACCTCCCAATCAAGGATAAGATCAAGGCAATCGCAACGAGAATCTACGGTGCTGACGACGTTGTATATGCAGGCAAAGTTGAGCAGGAAATCCAGAACCTTGAAGATCTTGGATTTGGCAAGCTTCCAATTTGTATGGCTAAGACTCAGTACTCACTCACAGACGACCAGACAAAGCTCGGCCGTCCAGAGGGATTCAAAATTACAGTTCGTAACATCACAGTTTCAGCTGGTGCAGGCTTCCTTGTAGTTCTTACAGGTGACATCATGAAGATGCCAGGCCTTCCAAAAGTTCCAGCAGCTGAGAAGATTGACGTAGACAACACAGGTAAAATTTCAGGCTTGTTCTAATAAAACGGAGTGATCACGATGAACAATATTCCACAATGGTCCTGCGAAAAATTCGTTGACGAGACATACTCCAAAGCCCCTGTTCCAGGCGGCGGCGGAGTTGCTGCTCTCGTAGGCGGCATCGGTGCTGCCCTCGCAGGTATGGTTGGTAACCTCACAACCGGTAAAAAGAAATACGCTGAATATGAAGATGACATCCAGAGAATCCTCGCTGAGGCAAAAGCTCTCCAGGATGACCTCCTCTCTCAGATAGATAAAGATGCAGAGAACTTCTATCCTCTCTCTCAGTGCTACGGCATCAAAGCTGAGACAGATGAGGAGAAGGCTGCAAAAGAAGAGAAGATGCAGGCTTGTCTCAAGGTTGCAATCTCCGCTCCAATCGAAATCGTAAAGCTTGCTTATAAGGCAATCAAACTCCACGAGGAGCTCGCTGTAAAAGGCTCAAAACTCGCAGTATCCGATGTCGGATGCGGCGTTGTCTGCCTTAAGGCTGCGCTCCAGAGTGGCTGGCTCAACGTAATGATAAACTTAAAGTCCATCAAGGACGAGGAGTTCGTTAAAAACGTTGAATCAGAGCTCCTCCCTCTTGTAGAGGAAGGCTCAAAGCTCGCTGATGAAATTTACGAAGATGTAAAGAATCAGCTCGCATATTAATATGGTAATAATTATTAAGGAGATATAAAAATGGCTCAGATACTTGACTGTAAGCTTGTTGCCCAGACAATTAAAGACAATTGTAAGGCAGAGGCTGACGCACTCCGTGCAAAGGGCATCTCACCAAAAATCGCCATCATGCGTGTAGGTGAAAAAGGTCCTGATCTCTCATATGAGAAAGGTATTTTCGCAACTGCAGAAGCTACTGGTATTGAAGTAGAAGTACACGCAATGCCAGCTGACATTTCACAGGATGACTACATCACAGAATTTAAGAAAGTAAATGCTGACCCTTCAGTTCACGGCATCCTCGCTTTCCGTCCACTCGACAATATCGATGAGACAGTTGCTATCTCAGATAACTTGAGCGCAATTAAGGACTGCGATGCATCAACAACTGACAACATGGGTAAAGTTGTACTCAACGACCCAACAGCTCTTCCTCCTTGCACAGCAGCTGCAATTATGGAAGTAATCGATTTCTATGCTGATGAGATCAAAGCTCACGTTGGCTCTGATAAAGAGGATGTTTGTGAGGGACTCGATGTCTGCATCATCAACAACTCAAACGTTATCGGTAAGCCTCTCGCTATGATGCTCACAAATAGATTCGCAACAGTATCTATCGTTCATCACTTAACTCGTCCAGAGGTTAAGAATGACTATATCAAGCGCGCTAACGTAATCGTTTGCGCAACACCTTTCAAAGATTCAATCACAGCTGATATGCTTCCAGAGAACGCTATCGTAATCGATGCAGCTGTTGTTCGTGAGAAGGCTTTCGACGAGAACGGTGAGCCAATGATGAACGAGAAGACTGGCAGACAGAAGATCAACACCTTCGGTTGCTGCGCAGCTGATGTTGAAGAAAAAGCTGCTTGGAAGACTCCAGTACCAGGTGTTGGTAGTATCACAAGCGCACTCCTTGCTAAAAACCTCCTCAAGGCTTGCAAGGTTCAGAATGGAATTGACTAAGGAGGACTGAAAAATGATTGTTACTCGCAAAAAACCATATGAAGAACTCCTTTCTATGCTTAACGGCGCAAAGAAGGTTGCTCTTGTAGGTTGTGGCTCTTGCGCAACTGCATGTGAAACTGGCGGCGAGCCAGAGATGGCAGCCCTCACTGAGGCGCTCAATAAGGACGGTATTGAAGTTGTCGGCACAGTTTATCCAGACGAGTGCTGCCAAAAGCTTCTTACAAAGAAAGAACTCAAGGCTTTAAAGGACGTTGAGTTTGACGCATTCATCTCCCTCTCTTGTGGCGACGGTGCTCAGACAGTAGCTCAGCTCTGTGACAAGCCTGTATATCCTGCAAACAACACTATGTTCCTCGGCCAGGTTGAGAGAATTGGTATCTTCAACGAGATGTGCCGTATGTGCGGTGACTGCGTAATCGGTTACACAGGCGGCATCTGCCCTATCACAAAGTGTGCAAAATCACTTGTTAACGGCCCATGCGGCGGACAGAAGAACGGCAAGTGCGAAGTTAACCCAGAAAACGACTGTGCTTGGATCCTCATCTATAACAGAATGAAGGAAATCGGTCAGGAACAGCAGTTCATCGACCAGCTCCTTGAGGACAAACCTCACGGTGAGCACGCATATCCAAGAACAATTAATCTTAAAGAAGAGAAGAAAGCAGCAGAGGAGGTAGCAGAATGAGCGTATTAAAAGAAGCATTTGATGCTGGCAAATTTGCTGTAACTGCAGAGATGGCTCCTCCAAAGGGCGCAGATTTCTCTGAGCAGATTGAGGTAGCTCAGCTCCTCAAAGGTAAGGTTCACGGTATCAACGTAACAGACATGCAGAGCGCATGCCTCAAGGCATCATCAATCGGTCTCTGCGCAGCTCTCAAGGCTGAGGGTCTTAACCCTATCATCCAGATGACAGGCCGTGACCGTTCAAGAATGGCTATCATGGGCGACATGCTCTCAGCATATGCTCTTGGTATCGATACAATGCTTGCACTCACAGGTGACCACACAACTGTTGGTGACTGCAAGGATTCAAAGCCTGTATTCGATCTTGATTCTGTTGGTATTCTCAACATGCTCAAGAAGATGGAAGAGACAGGCCTCGACTGTGGCGGCAACGAACTCCAGGGTCCAGCTCCTGTATTCTACAAGGGTGCTTGTGTAACTCCAGTTTACGAGCCACAGATTATGCAGATTGCAAAACTTAAGAAGAAAGTTGATGCCGGCGCTGAGTATATTCAGACACAGGGCATCTTCGATATCGAATCTCTTAAGAGATTTATGGACGCAGTTGATAAGGCAAACATCAACGTACATATCATGGCCGGCATCATCCCTCTTAAGGCTGCTGGCATGGCTAAGTATATGAATGCAAACGTTCCTGGTATCGATGTTCCAGATTGGATGATTGAGAGACTTGCAGCAGCTGCAGCTGAAGGCAAGGAGAAGGACATCAAGGGTCTCCCAGCTAAGGCTGGTATTGAGATGGCAGCTGATATGGTTCGCCAGATCAAAGAAGAAGGCATCTGCGACGGTGTTCACATCATGGCAATCGGTGCAGAAAAGAATGTACCAGTGATTCTTGAAAAGGCTGGTATTGAGATATGAAAATTACAGTAATCGGAGCAGGCCCTGGCGGATATGAGACTGCCATCTACGCTGCAGAGCGTGGCGCAGAAGTAGTTCTCGTTGAAAAGGGTGAGCTCGGAGGCACTTGCCTCAACCGTGGCTGTATTCCTACAAAGGCATACCTTGCATCATACGACGTACTCAAGGCTTGTGAAGAAGCAGATGACTACGGCATCATTCTTCCAGAGGGTGAAATCAAGACTGATTACACAGCTATTCTTGAGCGTAAGAACAAGGTTATGGGCAGCCTCATCAAGGGCATTCAGTACCTTGAAGACCAGGCTGGCGTAACTATCGTTAAAGGTACAGCTTCCCTTAAAGATAAAAATGCCGTTCTCGTTAAAACTGAGAACGGTGAAGAAGAAATTAAGACTGATTACATCATCCTTGCAACTGGTTCTGTGCCAGTAAAACCTGGTATGTTCAAAATCAACGGCAAAAACGTAATCACATCTGACGAGGTTCTCGACCTCGATAAGGCTCCTGCATCAATGATCCTCGTTGGCGGTGGCGTTATCGGTTGTGAAATCGGTCAGTTCCTCCACGCTATGGGCACTGAAATGACTATCGTAGAGGCACTCCCTCGCCTTGTTGCTACAATGGATGAGGACGTTTCAAAGCAGATTGCTCGTCAGTTCAAGAAAGAAAAAATCAAAGTTATCTGTGACGATGGCATCGCCGAGGTTAACCCTGACGGCGACCTCGTAAAGGTAACTCTCGCAAGTGGCAAAGAGCTCGAGGCTGAAAAAGTACTCGTCGCTGTCGGCCGTGCACCTTACACCGAGGGCCTCGGCCTCGACACAGTAGGTGTTGAGATGACAGAGCGTCGCTTTGTAGCTGTTGACGACCACATGAAGACAAGCGTTGACAACATCTACGCTATTGGCGACATCGTTCCATCAGCTCAGCTTGCACACATCGCAAGCAAAGAGGGCCAAGTCGCTGTCGACAACATCCTCGGCAAAGACCGCGCTATGTCATACAAAGCAGTTCCTGGTTGTGTATTCACAAACCCTGAGCTCGCATCATGCGGCACCCTCGAAAAGGACCTCATTGCAGCCGGCAAGGAACTCGACAAAGACTATAAGATTGGCACATTCGATTTCAAGGGCCTCGGTAAAGCTCAGGCTTCCGGCCACATCACTGGTTTCGTAAAGATTATTGCCGACATGAATGGGGTAATCATCGGTGGTGAGATTGTTGGTGCTCGCGCATCAGATATGCTCCAGGTAATCACAACTGCAGTCGAGTGTGGGTTGACAGTTGAGCAGGTAAGAAATTCAATCTTCCCACATCCAACAATGTGCGAAGCTATTGGTCTTGCTTTATCGAATCTTTAATTGTATTATTGAGATATAGAATATAGGAGGAAAATATTATGACTGACTATAAATTTTCTAAAGATCATGCATGGGTCCTCGTAGATGGCGACACAGCTAAGATTGGTGTCACACCATATGCTGCTGATCAGCTCGGTGACATCGTTTATGTTGACCTTCCAGAAGTTGGCGATACTCTTACAGTTGGCGACGTTTTCACAGAGGTTGAATCTTCAAAGACTTCTTCAGAAGTTCCTGCTCCAGTATCAGGTGAAATCGTAGCTGTTAACGAAGATCTTGATGACGAACCAGAAGCAGTTAATGATGATGCTTTTGCAGCTTGGATCATCGAAGTACAGCTTGACGACGCATCAGAAGTTGATGCTCTTCTCGACAAGGACGCATACGACGCAATCTGTGAATAATTAAAGGCCCGGTGACCTAATGCCTCGATTCATTTTAGCCGAAAGTGATTCTTTCGATCCTTATTTCAATTTAAGCTTTGAAAAATACCTTTTTGACAATGTTCAAGAGGGAGAGTTCGTATTCTTCCTCTGGCAAAATGAACGCACTGTTGTATGCGGACGAAATCAGAATGTCTACAACGAGTGCAACTTAACTTCACTCAAAGGGCTCGGAGGCAAACTTGCAAGACGAGACTCTGGAGGTGGAGCGGTCTTCCACGACCACGGCAATTTAAACTTCTCGTTTATTGCTCGCGACGACCTTTATGACGTTGACCGTCAACTAAAAGTTATCGAGGACGCCGTTGCTCAATTTGGACTTCCAGCTACACGCACTGGTAGAAACGATATCACAATCCTTGGCAAGAAGTTCTCAGGCAGTGCCTTCCACAAGGCACATGGCACAAATCTTCACCACGGAACAATTATGATTAATGTCGACACTCTCCTTCTTCAGAGTGTACTAAATGTAAGCCATGCGAAGCTCGAGTCAAACGGCGTTGAATCTGTAACTTCAAGGGTTTTAAACTTAAACGAACTCACAGGAGACATAACCGTCGACAGTATGAAGATTGCGCTAAAAGATGCCTTTCTTCACACATTTAAAACGGATAGATTCAATGATGCCCTCTTCGTTAGCGGTAAATCCGTAGTATCCGGAACAGGACGAACTGGTTGGACTGCATCAGGTTCAATGCTCGCCATGCTCCAAGCTCTATCAAACGATCAGAAACGTTTCCAGAGCGACGAATGGATTTACGGCACAAAGATTTCATTTACCAACGAGTTTGGTAAAAAATTCGACTGGGGTGAAATCACATTCCAGTTTGAAGTAAAAGGCAGCAATATTACATCCGCACGTGTCTTTTCAGACTCACTTCATCCAAACTTCATCACTCGACTTGAGTATGAACTTCCTGGCCGCATGTATATATATGAAGACCTTGGAAACACCGTTGATTTAGTTGCAAAGTCCTTTAAATCAAATAAGGATGAGGCCGAAGAGATCAAAATAATTGCCAATGACATTAAATCTCTTATCGCAGAATCAATTTAAATTGTTCTAAAAAACAAAATTCTAACTAAAAAGGCTCCCAACGGGAGCCTTTTCTTTGTCTATCTTGTCTCTTTATTATAGAGGACAAATACTGTATGAGTCTCTTAAGGGAGATCTATAACGGTAACCTTGATACACCAAGCGCTGCTTATCCTATCTCTGAGGATCGTCAAGCTGTGGAAAAGACAACTGCTGAGAAACTTTCTGATGCAGCAAAGAAACTCACAACAAGTCTTTCAAAGTCACTTTCTAAGATTGCCAAAAATTCAAAGCTTCTTTCAGCTTTCGCAAAATAATACTTTAAAGTAAAAGAGGCTCTCCACGGAGAGCCTCTTTTTTTAATTCTATTTTCAATTAGAACTTCAATGTAAATCTTTCACCACGAACATATAAGTGTGATACGTGGAGCGGGCGATCTTTCTGATCGTATACAACTTCATGTACTAAAATGAGAGATGTACCCTCTTTTATTCCAAGAAGTGAAGCCTTATTCTCATCAGCTTCAATAAGAGAAATCTCCTTTGAAGCCCAGGAAGGCTTTACACCGTACGTACGAAGAAGTTCATAGATTGAGCCTTTAAGATTACTCTCAAGGAGATAAGATAATGCCATAGGAAAATGATTGCGTTCGAGAAGAACAGCCTCTCCATCTGCATAGCGTACACGGTCAATTTCAACAACTCTAGAGTTCTCAGGAAGGTTTAGTCCAGCCATATCCTCAGCAGTTGCTTTTTCTGTGCGTGCACCAATAACTCTTGTTGAAGCCTCTTTGCCCATTGCTCTGCAGGCCTCGTTGAAGCTGTATACAGCCTTCTCAGCGACTTTTGCCGCTTTCTCGGTCACGAATGTGCCCTTACCCTGGCGACGAATGAGAAGGCCCTCAGCCTCCAACTCCTCCACTGCTCGGCGTACAGTGATACGGCTTACGCCGTACTCCTCGCAGAGCTCTGGCTCAGTTGGAATCCTGGAGTTTATCTTATATGCACCCGACTCAATACGAGCCTTAATCCCCTCTACAACCTGGCTGTAGAGAGGATTAGCACTTTCTCTTTCAGTTTTAGGAGTCTTCGTTGTCATTATAAAAGCTCCTTTTAAAAGTCAATTAGCCCTTGTAACCGATCTTATTTGCGAGGTCTTCCTCAAGGAATACATATGCATCACGGTGCATCTTCATGAATGTTGCTGGGCAATGTGGATCAAGCTTATCTTCCATGAGAAGCTTTGTAGCTGCTTCTACCTTGTTACCAGAGATGATCATGAGAAGAGTCTTAGCCTGCATAATCTGGCCCATACCCATTGTGAATGCCTTTCTTGGAACATCATCCTTTGATGCGAAGAAACGAGCATTAGCGTCGATTGTTGATTCATCGAGTGTCTCCATGTGAGCCTTATCCCAAAGAACGTCACCTGGCTCGTTGAATGCGAGGTGTCCATCAGGACCAACACCGAGAACCTGAATCTCAGTCTCGCCACCATCGATTACGTCGTTGAATTCCTTAAGGTTTGCTTCTGGATCACCGATACCCTTAGCTACATATGTGTTAGCCTTGTCGATGTTGATGTGGTTGAAAAGATTGTCATCCATGAAATATCTGTAGCTCTGGTCATGTGTACCTTCGAGACCTACATACTCATCAAGGTTAACTGAAGTGATTTTTGAGAAATCAAGACTTTCCTCTGCACAGCGGCGAGCAAGTTCCTGATACATACCTACTGGTGAAGAACCAGTTGCGAGGCCAAGACGACAAGTTGGAAGAGCACGTACGCGCTCGTCGATTACGTCTGCTGCCTTTTTAGAGAGATCTGCATAATCTTTACATACTATAACTTTCACCGTTTTACACTCCTTATCTTTTCTCTACAATGCTGTCTTTATCTTTATAAATGTGTGACTCTGGGATAACACCACGAACACAGGAAGTTGGGTAAATGTTGCAATTTCTACAAACTACTGTGCCTGGGTTAAGTACGCTGTTGCAGCCTACCTCTACAAAGTCACCAATCATTGCGCCAAATTTCTTACGACCTGTCTCAATCATTTCACCCTCGTTGTTAACGACAACGTTGAGCTTATCGCTCTTTACGTTACTTGTGATTGAACCAGCACCCATATGGCTCTTAAAGCCAAGGATTGAGTCGCCAACATAGTTGTAATGTGGAACCTGAACATTATCGAAGATGATTACGTTCTTAAGTTCTGTTGAGTTACCAATTACACAATTTTCACCAACGAGAGCTGAGCCTCTGATGAATGCGCACTGGCGAACCTCTGTGTCCTTACCAATAATGCAAGGACCGTGGATGTATGCCGTCTGCCAAACCTTGCAGGTCTTGTGAATCCAAACATCCTCTTCTGGATGATCGTATTCTGAAAGGTCAAGGGTTGCACCGATTGAAAGAATCAAATCTGAAATACCAGAGAGTGCCTCCCAAGGATATGTGAAACCTTTAAGGTAGTCAGCTGCTACTGTGTGAGTGAGATCATAGAGATCTGTGATTTTAATGTTAGCCATTATTTCTTAATCTCCTTTAAGTGACCTGACTTCTTCATTGCGTCAATGATAAAGTCTACCTTATCTTCACATTCCTTATCTGAACCTGCCTCAGACATTACACGAAGAACTGGCTCTGTGCCTGACTTTCTAAGAAGTACACGGCCATTGTCACCGAGCTGCTCTGTGCAAGTAGAAACTGCTTCCATAACTGCTGGGTCATTTAGTGTAGCATCCTTATCATCAACTACAACATTCTTAAGTACCTGTGGGTACATACGAATGTCTGAAGCAAGAATTGAAAGTGGAAGCTGTGTATCAACAAGGATGTTCATCATCATAATTGCTGTGATGAGACCGTCACCTGTGTGAGCATACTTTCTAAAGATGATGTGACCTGACTGCTCGCCACCAATCATGTGGTCATAAGTCTTCATATTCTCATAAACATAGCGGTCACCAACAGCTGTCTTCTCATAGCCGATACCACACTTATCAAGTGCCTTGTAGAGACCAAAGTTTGACATTACTGTTGTTACAACAGTGTTTGAAGGAAGCTGACCATGAGCCTTTAAGTACTTAGCAGCGATATACATGATTACGTCGCCGTTAACCTCATTACCGAGTTCATCAACTGCGAGACATCTATCTGCATCACCATCGAATGCGAAACCAACGTCAAGGTTGTTCTCAGCAACGAACTTCTTAAGACCGTCGATATGAGTTGAACCAGCGTCCTTATTAATATTTGTGCCATTAGGCTCATTATTAATAATGTATGTCTTTGCACCGAGTGCCTGGAATACTGACTGAGCGATCATCCAAGAAGCACCGTTTGCGCAGTCAAGACCTACCTTGCAGTTCTCAAAGCTCTTTGTTGCAATGTTTGTAAGGTAGCCGATGTAGCGGTTACGGCCGTTATAGAAGTCGATTGTCTTACCAATCTTATCCTCTGAAGCGAATGGAATCTCAGGAATTTCGCCGTCGATATAACGCTCGATCTCATCCTGAAGATCATCATCCATCTTCTCACCGTTATCATTCATAAGCTTGATACCATTATCATAGAATGGGTTGTGAGAAGCTGAAATCATAACGCCGCAGTCAAAGTTTTCTGTTCTAGTAATAAAAGAAACAGAAGGTGTTGTTGTAACGTGGAGGAGGTATGCATCGCAACCTGATGATGTGATACCTGATGCAAGAGCTGCTTCATATGTATAAGAAGAAAGTCTTGTATCCTTACCAATTACAATCTTTGCACCTTCGTGTTTTTTACCATAATAATAACCGAGGTAACGGCCGATTTTAAAAGCGTGCTCTGAAGTTAAATCCACTCCAGCCTTGCCGCGAAAGCCGTCTGTGCCAAAATATTTACCCATTATTTTGAGCCCCTTTCTTTTCAAATTACACCTCCATTATAATCACTTATAACGTCGTGTCAATAAGTCGTTATATAACGTTATAAAACAGGGCAAAATCAAGCTCCCTCTCTATAGGGAGCCTTGTCTTTTCCTTATTTGTTTTTAAGTCTCTTATCACTTGATGTTGCGAGCTTTGTACCGATTCTCTGGAACACCTCAACAATTATAACGAGGAGAACAACAGCAATAAACATTACAAGATATTTATAACGATAATAACCGTAATTGATGGCAATTTTACCAAGTCCGCCACCACCAATGATACCTGACATTGCAGAATATCCAAGGATTGTTGTAATCGCAATAGTTGCATTTGAGATAAGTGAAGGAACTGACTCAGGAATCATTACCTTCCAGATAATCTGGAAAGGAGATGCACCTGTGCTCTGCGCCATCTCGATAATATTAGGGTTAACTTCACGGAGTGAGCTCTCAACAAGTCGAGCAATAAATGGAAACGCTGCAATAACGAGTGGCACAACCGATGCCATAGTACCAACAGATGTTCCAACAATAGCACGTGTAATTGGAATTACAAGAATCATCAAAATAAGGAACGGTACCGAACGAAGGATGTTGATGATTCCTCCAAGAATTGTCATGAACCACTTTGGGAGAGGAAGTACACCATTCTTCTCGCCTACTACAAGAAGTACGCCTAGAGGAAGACCGATAACAATAGCAATAGCTGTTGCAAGGACGGTTACATAAAGAGTCTCCCAAATTGCAAGGCCAAATTCACTTTGAATAATAGAGACAGCTTCATTCCAAGCCTCTGCTGTAAAAGCCTTACTCAACATCGCCATCCACCTCCTCAACTATAACATCAGCAACTGACTCAAGATACTCCTTCGCACGGAGCATCTCAGAGCGTGGGCCCATAATACCAAGAATCATATTTCCGTAAGCGCGTTCGCCTATAGACTTTGTGCTGGCGCCAAGAATAGACGCCTCGATACCAAGATCCTTAGCAAGCTGAGCAATAAGAGGGCGCTCAGTTGCGACAGCACCGTTAAATACGACGCGAATGCGCTGCTCACCCTCGCGAAGTGCGAGAATGTCAGGATTTACGCCACCATCTGGATATACAAGATGACGTGCAGCAGATGACTTTGGATGTGAGAATATATCAGCAACTTCGCCCTCCTCAACAACTTCACCGTTTTCGAGAATAGCTACTCGGTCACAGATCTCCTCAACAACAGACATCTGATGTGTGATAACAATACAGGTGATTCCAAACTCTTTGTTGATATCTTTGATGAGTTCAAGAATCTGATGTGTTGTCTTTGGGTCAAGAGCAGATGTTGCTTCGTCGCAGAGCAAAACTTTAGGATTTGTTGCGAGCGCACGAGCAATAGCTATACGCTGCTGCTGACCACCCGAGAGCTGTGCTGGATAAGCATTAGCTTTATCAGGGAGACCAACAGTTTCAAGAAGTTCCATTGCGCGCTTTTCAGCCTCTGCTTTTTTAACGCCAATGAGTTCAAGTGGGAAACAGATGTTTTTAAGACATGTGCGTTGCATAAGCAAATTGAAGCTTTGGAAAATCATTGTTACTTCTTTGCGCTTTGCGCGAAGTTCCGACTCTTTGAGCGCGCCCATATCAACCCCATCAATAATGACAGAGCCTTCAGTTGGGCGTTCCAACATGTTTATGCAGCGTACCAAAGTACTTTTACCGGCGCCAGACATACCGATGATACCGTATATGCTACCATCTTCAATTGTGAGGTTTACATTTTTAAGCGCCTCAACCTCATTGTCCGCACCAACAAAAGTTTTGGTTAGGTTTTTAATTTCGATCATTTATTTTCCCACCTAGACAGATTAATTCGCCGACCACCGAAGTGGTCGGCGACAAATATTAAACTAGCAATTACTCACCCTTAATAGCATCAAGTGTTGACTTTGTTGCACTGTAGATGCCCATTGGCTCGTGATGAACAGGGAGAACTGATACAAGGTGTGTGCCATTCTCCTCGTTAAAGTTATCAAGATAAGGAATATGCTGGAAATAGTTTGCATCAACTTCGCCTGCCTCAACAACGTTGTTTGGCTGAACGTAGTCTGTGTATTCCTTAATGTCGAGTGTGATATCGAACTTAGCAAGGATATCCTTTGCAACCTTTAAGATGTCACAGTGAGGTGTTGGAGAAGCAGCGATTGTGATTGTCTCGCCCTTAAGAGCAGCATAATCAACATCTTCAGCCTTACCGTCAGCTGTTACGTTTTCAAGGTCACATACAATAGCGCCTGCATATGTCTTTTTCATAAAGTCAACTACTGGCTGGCTGTTAATAGCAGCAACGAGAGCCTTAATCTTTGGAAGATCTTCATTGCCCTCTTTTACAACGATTACGTTAGGGTAAGAAACGTCTGTGCCCTCTGTTGTAATTGGAGAGATGCCAGCTGAGATAGCATAGTTTGAGTTGATGATTGCGTAATCCATATCCTGAAGTACTGAAGGAAGCTGAGCTGCCTCAACCTCTTTGAAAGTGATGTTGTAAGGATTATCAACAACATCGAGTACAGTTGCCTGTACATCGTCACCTTCGAGATCCTTAAGAGTGATGTAACCAAGACTCTGGAGGAGTTCGAGTGCACGAGCTTCGTTTGTTGGGTCGTTAGGGATACCAATTGTGATGCCGCCCTTAGCGCCCCCGCCTGCACAAGCTGCAAGGCTGAAGCAAAGTACTAATGCAAGTACAAGTGAAATTATTCTCTTCATAATATTATCTCCTTTGCTAAAATAAATAACTTCTAAATTTTACACTAATAATACTATAAAAGTCAATCAGAAAACATAGGTGTTGAAAGGTATCTATCTCCAGTGTCTGGAAGAATTGCAACGATTGTCTTGTCCACATTTTCAGGTCTGGCCGCGAGGACAAGTGCGGCGTGAAGCGCAGCACCAGAGGTGATGCCACAGAGAATACCTTCACGCTGTCCCAAAGAGCGGCCAGCAGCATACGCATCAGAGTCAGAAACGCATATGATTTCATCAATCAAAGACTGATCCAAAATCTCTGGAATAAAGTTCGCTCCGATACCCTGAAGACCATGTGCTCCGGCAACTCCTTTTGAAAGAAGTGGAGAGGTCTCAGGCTCAACTGCTACAACCTTGATATTTGGGTTCTGTTCTTTGAGATATTTTCCTATACCTGTGAGGGTTCCGCCCGTTCCGACACCTGCAACTAGGATGTCAATTTTACCGTCTGTATCATCCCAAATTTCAGGTCCAGTTGTCAAAATATGAGCCTTAGGATTTGATGGATTTACAAACTGTCCAGCGATAATTGAGCCAGGTAAAGACGCCTTTATTTCCTCGGCCTTTGCGATGGCGCCCTTCATACCCTCTGCACCCGGTGTCAAAACGAGTTCTGCACCATATGCTTTCATAAGTTTTTGGCGCTCAACAGACATGGAATCTGGCATTACAATTATGGTCTTGTAGCCACGCGCAGCAGCTATTGCCGAAAGGCCAATTCCAGTATTTCCGGACGTCGGTTCAATTATTGTCGCGCCAGCTTTGAGAGCCCCGCTCTCCTCCGCATCAAGTATCATCTGCAGAGCGGCGCGATCCTTGATTGAACCAGCCGGATTCAAATATTCAAGTTTTAACAAAACATCAGCAGAAACACCGGCGTCTGAAATTAAATTATTTGGTCTAAAAAGCGGTGTGTTGCCGATTAGTTCTGTGATTGAGTCGAAAATAATCATAAGTTTTCCTCTTTTTCTAAGATACATAAATTTTACTAGCGAAGCCCCTTTATGTCAATTTATGTTTGACCATTTAAAGGTATTATGTTAAACTCTTTTTGCTTTAATATTATAAAGGGTCGTGTCGAAGATAAAGGCACCACTCTTAGGAGGTACACAGATGTACAAAAAGGTATCAACAGAGCTCAATTTTGTTGAGCGCGAGAAAGAAACTGCAAAGTTCTGGAAAGAAGCACAGATCTTTGAAAAGACAGAAGAAGTTAAGGGCCCATCTTACGTTTTCTACGATGGTCCTCCAACAGCAAATGGTAAACCTCACATCGGCCACGTTTTAACTCGTGTAATTAAGGATATGATTCCTCGTTACCGCACAATGAAGGGTTACTATGTTCCTCGTAAAGCCGGCTGGGACACACATGGTCTTCCAGTAGAACTCGAAGTTGAGAAAGAGATCGGCATCGACGGAAAAGAGCAGATTGAAGCATACGGTCTCGAGCCATTTATCGGCAAGTGTAAAGAGAACGTTTGGAAATACAAGGGCATGTGGGAAGACTTCTCAGGCACAGTTGGTTTCTGGGCTGATATGGATAACCCATATGTTACATACCACAACGACTATATCGAGTCAGAGTGGTGGGCTTTAAAGCAGATTTATGAGAAGGGTCTCATGTACAAGGGCTTTAAGATTGTTCCTTACTGCCCACGTTGTGGTACTCCTCTCTCATCACACGAAGTAGCTCAGGGCTACAAGGACGTTAAAGAACGTTCAGCAATCGCACGTATGAAGGTTGTAGGTGAGGATGCATACTTCCTCGTTTGGACAACAACACCTTGGACTCTTCCTTCAAACGTTGCACTCTGCGTTAACCCAGAGGATGAATATGCAAAGGTTAAGGCTGCTGACGGTTATACATACTACCTCGCAACAGCTCTTCTTGATGCAAATCTCAAGAGCCTTGTAGAGGATGGCGAAAAAGCATACGAAGTACTTGAAACAATGAAGGGTTCTGACCTCGAGTACAAGGAATATGAGCCACTCTTCGACTGCGCTAAAGGCTTAGTTGAAAAACAGCATAAGAAAGCTTTCTTCGTATGCTGCGACACATATGTAACAATGACAGACGGTACAGGTATCGTTCACCTTGCTCCTGCATTCGGTGAAGACGACGCAAATGTTGGCCGTAGATATGACCTTCCATTCGTACAGCTTGTTGACGGCAAAGGTAACATGACTGAGGAGACTGACTACGCTGGCATGTTCGTTAAGGACGCTGACCCAGAAGTACTCAAGGACCTCGACGCAAAGGGTCTTCTCTTCGCAGCTCCTAAGTTCGAGCACAGCTATCCACACTGCTGGCGTTGTGACACTCCACTCATTTACTACGCTCGTGAATCTTGGTACATCAAGATGACAGACGTACGTGATGACCTCATCAAGAACAACAACACAATCAACTGGATTCCAGAATCAATCGGTAAGGGTCGTTTCGGCGACTGGCTTGAAAATGTTCAGGATTGGGCTATTTCAAGAAACCGTTACTGGGGTACTCCACTCAACGTTTGGGAATGCGAATGCGGTCATAAGCACGCCATCGGTTCTATCGCAGAACTCAAAGAGATGTCTGACAACTGCCCAGACGACATAGAACTTCACCGTCCGTTCATCGACGGTGTAACAATCAAGTGTCCAGAGTGTGGTAAAGAGATGCACAGAGTTCCAGAGGTTATCGACTGCTGGTTCGACTCAGGCTCAATGCCATTTGCTCAGCACCATTATCCATTTGAGAACGAGGATCTCTTCAACGAGCAGTTCCCAGCCGACTTCATCTCAGAAGCAGTTGACCAGACTCGTGGTTGGTTCTACTCACTCCTCGCTATCTCAACCCTTCTCTTCAACAAGGCTCCATTCAAAAACGTAATCGTACTCGGTCACGTTCAGGATGAGAACGGTCAGAAGATGTCTAAGTCAAAGGGCAACGCTGTTGACCCATTCGACGCACTTGAGACATACGGTGCCGACGCTATCCGTTGGTACTTCTATACAAACTCTGCTCCTTGGCTTCCAAACCGTTTCTATGGTAAGGCTGTAACCGAGGGTCAGCGTAAAGTTATGGGTACACTTTGGAACACATATGCGTTCTTCGTACTCTATGCAAACATCGACAACTTCGATGCTTCAAAATATGAAATCGAATATGACAAGCTCTCCGTAATGGACAAGTGGTGTCTTTCAAAGATGCAGTCTATGGTAAAGGGCGTAGATGAAAACCTTGAGAACTACAGAATCCCTGAAGCAGCAAAATTCATTGCTGAATTCATCGATGAACTCTCAAACTGGTATGTACGCCGTTGCCGTGAAAGATTCTGGGCTACAGAACTCACACAGGATAAGATCAACGCTTACATGACTCTCTACACAGCTCTTGTTACAACTATCAAGACTGCAGCCCCAATGATTCCATTCATGGCCGAGGACATCTACCAAAACCTCGTTCGTGAGAATGACAAAGACGCTCCAGAGTCCATCCACCTCTGCAAGTTCCCAGAAGTTAAGGCAGAGTGGATTGACACAGAGCTTGAAGAAAACATGGAAGAGGTTCTTCAAATCGTTGGCCTCGGCCGTGCTTGCAGAAACGGTTCTAACATCAAGAACCGTCAGCCTCTTGCAAAGATGTATGTAAAGGCTAATCGTGAACTCGACGACTACTGCAGAGATATCATCAAGGAAGAACTCAACATCAAGGAAGTTGAATTCGTTGAAGATACTGCAGCACTCCTCACATACAACTTCAAGCCACAGATGAGAACTCTTGGTCCTAAGTATGGTCCACAGCTGGGTGAGATTCGTGAGGCTCTCCAGAAGCTCGACGGTTCTATCGCAAAGGCAGAACTCGACGCTACTGGCAACATCCACCTCAACATCTCAATCGGCGAAATCGAACTCACTGAGGAGGATCTCCTCATTGAGGCAGCCCAGGCTGAAGGCTTCTACAGCCTCTCCGATTTCGGCGTAACAGTTGCTATCGACACAACTCTCACAGAAGAACTCATCACTGAGGGCTTCGTTCGTGAGATTATCTCTAAGGTTCAGACAATGCGTAAGGACGCAGGCTTTGAGGTTATGGACCGTATCAACATCTATGTTGATGGTTCAGAGAAGATCAAAGCAATCGCAGAAAACAACAAGTCCGCTATCATCGGCGACGTTCTCTGTGATGAGATTATCATCGGTTCCCTCGACGGCTACACAGCTGATTGGAACATCAACGGTGAGGATGCAAAACTCGGTGTTAAGAAGAACTAACGAGATGACTTTCCTCGGTGCAAATAAAAATGAGAGAAGCCCAGTGCAGTGCACTGGGCTTCTCTCATTTTTTGAGTTCATTTAGTATTTTTTCTCTTTTTAAAAACTATTCCCCATATTTTGATGAAGCCTCAGCTTCATCGCCACCTTTATTTTTAACCTTTCTTCTCCCTGCAAATTGGATAACAAGTGAAAGAATTACCCAATAAACTGCAACAAGTACAAATGTCAAAAGTGAATTGTTGAATCCTGACTTTGAGAGACCAATTAAAACAAGCATTGGCGCACCAAAGAGGATACCGAATGAGCTACCAAGTACTAAATTGTTTGCTGCAGGTGTCTCATAGTTAGGGTCGATCTCACGAAGGAGAAGGACACCAGAACCGATTGTGCCTGTGAGCATACCGTACATTGAGAGAAGACCCTCATAGTAGTAATCGCCATAAGTCTTCTTACATACGAGTGTAAGCCAAAACCAAGTAGCAACTGTACCAATACCACACATAAGAATGAATAGAAGAAGGTAACCGTGTAAGTCCTCAATATCGATTGATGCGATACCAGCAACAATCATAACATCAAAGAAGAAACCAGAAATTCTATTAAGAATGTAGTTGTTCTGGTACTGCTTCTTGATAATCTTCTTCTCTTTGCCCTGCTTGAAGATAACTCTAACAAGAATAGCTACAGCTGAACCGATAATAAAGTTAAATCCCCAAAGAATTGAGTTGAGCATGCCGCCAACACCAATTGAGTCAAAGATTGTTGTAAGACCGATTGTCACAAAGTATGTGAGAATATATACAGCAAAGATAAGTGCGATTTGAATTGAAAGTCTATCAACTGAGTCTGATACTGGAAGCTCATCCTCATCCTGGAAAAATCCAACACTCACTGTGTCGTTGCTGCCGTTAGCTTTTCTATTCTTAAGTTTACCCTCTCTCTTTAAGATGTTGAGGATAAGTACGCCGATTGTACAAGCTACGATATAGCCGCAGGCTGCGACAGCGAGACCGTAGCTTCGGCCACCTGACATGCCAGCAAGCTCATATGTCGTTCCGACATTGTTAGCTTGTCCAGGTCCCTGGCCGAAGCCCATTGGAAGCAAAAGGCCGGAGGCTGGGAATAAGTCTGGCATAAATGTCTTACAAAGTATAAGTGAAACCGCAAGACCAATCATACCCTGAATGAGATAAGTACTAACGATAATTGCACCGGATTTTACACCGATCATCTTACCGCCACTTTTGTCAGCATCATCAGTTGTACGAAGCGACATAGCGATAAAGCCAAGTGCAATTGCGTGGTAAACAAACATCTCATAGAGAGGTCCGTTGATAATCTCAATACCATATCCCTTAAAGATATACTTGAGTCCTAATAAAATAAAGCCCGCAATAACTGCTACTGGCATCAAAGTTCTTCTAACGGCTGGGCTAATTCTTCTCAAGAAGTTAGCGATAAGAAGTGCAACCATGAGAATTCCCATTTGAATTATAAAAGACCAAACACTAATATCCGAAAAATCCATTATTTGTCCTCCGAAGTTCTGCTTTGCCAATACATAAGATATTTGCGAAGCGATGTTATTCCATTTGCCTTAAGTTCATAGTAACTTCCGTTATAAGAAATAAGAAGTCTCCTCGCTTGAACCATAGACATATTTGATATCTCCGATACATTAAATGAAATGTTTCCACATTTCATAACACCCTTGTTAAGAGTGAGACATGATGTGCCCAAAACTACTTCCTCATGTCCCTTTGGAATTTCTGTAATAGTTACGTCATCATCACAGAAGAACCAATTCTTTTTCTTTCCAATCTGCTTTTTCTGCCACTCATCCCACTGAGCCACATTCTCAAATGGCGAAGCAGGACTGAATGTACCAAGCCTTGTGACCTCTCCTTTGAAATCACAAGAATCGCAATGGAAGAAATTACCTGAGCTGTGAATCGTTCCGATTCCTTTACACTTTGGGCACATGAACACTGCACGTTCAATGTGCTCTGCCCGTTTATCTGATGAGAACTCCACAGGTGATTCTTTCTGTCGAGCCCAACAGTCCTCAAAAATATCTCTATTAATAGCGTCCTGAACTTCTGATGCAGACATATCTGCAAGTTCACTAGGACTATAAACATGGACAATCTCTGTTGTAACCTTGCCGCGTCTGTTACCATTTGCCCAACGAGGCTTTGAGAGGTATGCGCCGTGAATTTTAACTGTAATTAGAGACGCGCCAGAAGATTTTGCAAGTTTTCCCGTTGCTGAGAAGGCGTCTATTGAGCGGCCATCCCATGTTGCCTCACCCTCGGCCATCAGCGCTATGCTATTTCCGGCCTTCAGGTTTCTAAGGCAAGCCTTAACCGTGTCTGCTCCCGAAGATGCCTTCTTCCTTGGAATAGGCGCCACCAAATAAGAAAGCAGCTTTGAAACATATCCAAGTCTAAAGATATGCTCAGATGCCACAAAGTACATCTGATTCTTTGGGAAACACGCCGCTAAGATAAGTGGATCCAAGTCGTTACTATGATTTGCGATAACGAGTGCAGGACCCGAGTATTCACATTTTTCAGCCTCTAAATTATATAGAATCTTCATTAAAGGCTTGTCAATAATCTGGGCAAAAGCCCAGAATTTTTCATGACGAGTTCTTTCGTCCAAAGACACCCGCCCCCTCACATTGTTTATATATAATATATTTATTCTATACCATTAAAATACTCTTGGCAACATAAAAAGCCCCGTCAACAACAAAGACGGGGCTTAAAAAAATCTACTAATTATGCGTTCTCTTTGATTGCAGCCTGTATCGCTCGGAAGTAAAGAAGGATTCACCTGCAGTATTCCGCAATGGCTTTCGCCGCAAACTCCGCAGTGCCCTTTCCGCCGGCAGCATCGATATTTTCGGTCATCTCTCCGCCGGCGGCGTACATCTGCCCAAGACCCGACAAAATATCCTTTGTACAGGTGTAGTAATTCGCTGTAATATAATCCTGCAGTTTTTTTACTTGCCCTTGCACCTTTGCATCCGACGGAGACTTTTCGGTCTGCTGTCCGAATTCTTTGAAAATTTCCATCAGCCCCTTCGCGAGTGTTTGCTGTTTTTCCTCGGAATAGTCGGCAGCTTTCGCTTCATATTCACGGTATGCTTCCGTGCTACCCCATCTTTTTTTCGCTTCAGCCTTGTAGTTTTCAATTTTCGCGTTATCAAATGCCTTAAAATCCATATCATATTCTCCTTTTGACCTAATTTGTTGCGCATAGGATATTAAGTTTTCAAAATGCTCCTTTTTCAGAGTAAGGAGCTCAATTTGTTCCGACAGTGCTTTTCTTCTGTCGAATCTGGGACTGTCAATCATCTTCTTAATATCCTTTAAGGAAAACTCAAGCTCTTTGAACAGCAAAATCTGCTGCAGGCGTTCAAGGTTTGTATCATCATACAGCCTGTATCCCGCTTCTGTTGTCACAGCCGGGAGCAGTAGCCCTATTTCGTCATAGTAGTGAAGCGTGCGCACAC
>JAKSQX010000008.1 GCA_024403955.1 Clostridia bacterium
TGACCTGGCTTTCGTTGTTTAGAATAGCTGTCCTGGAAGTTTTAACTTCTCTTTTGGTGGGAAGGTTGCATCATAGCTTTCAAAGCCCTCGGGATCTAAATCGGCAACTAGGTAGCCATCTGATGGTACGTAGACGCCGGTTATGTCATCAAGATATCCAGGGATGAGTTCCTTGCAGAGAAAGAAGTCTGCTGACTCATCTTCAGGGAAGTCTGGATAACGGATACCAAAGGTGGAAGCAGTGGTGAAACCACTCTTGCCATAGAAGTCTATATTGCCCTCAAACATTACGGCACCGTAGCCCAAATCCTTTGCCTTTTCCAAGGTGTAGTCAAGGAGCTGTTTACCATATCCTTTTCTCTTGAGTTCATTCTTTATACAGATTGGACCCATTGAGAGGATAGGGAGGAAGGCTCCGTCATCAGTCTTAACACTTGCTTTAACAAAGATGTTCTGACCGATGATTTCGTCATCTAGTTCCATAACGTAGTCAAGTTCTTTTACGAAGTCATCGCGGCTTCTAAACTTGTTCAAGACATAGTGCTCTTTAGCACCTGGGCAATAGACGTTCCAAAACGAGTTGCGGACTAGTTCTTCAACTTTTCTGTAGTCATGTTTTTCTTCTAAACGGAAATTGATTTTTGACATTGTAATCCTCCAAAATATTAATATTTTAGAGTGTTACAATCTCCAAGATGTTGTTTCTCAAACAGCAATCTCCTTAAAATGAATTTTTGTGTTTTCACACAGTTATAATTATACTACTTTTATGTTATAATAGGTGACATAAATTTTAGGAGAGATACTATGAAGTTTGTAATTCAAAGAGTAAACTCAGCGTCAGTTACCGTTGATGGTGAGATAATCGGTGCGATTGATAAGGGCTTTTTGGTTCTTATAGGTGTGGCTGATGGCGACACTAAGGAGATTGCAGATAAGATGATTCATAAACTTGTAGGCCTTCGTATCTTTGATGATGCTGAGGGTAAGACTAATTTGTCTTTGGATCAGGTTGACGGCTCTTTACTCTTAGTATCTCAGTTCACTCTCTATGCAAATTGTAAGAAGGGATTCAGACCTTCATTTATTGATGCAGGTGCACCTGACTTTGCAAATGAGATGTATGAGTATATCATCTCAGAGTGCAAGAAGGTTGTACCAAATGTACAGTGTGGTAGTTTCGGAGCTGATATGAAAGTATCACTTTTAAATGACGGCCCATTCACTATCGTACTCGACAGTAAGGAGATAATGTGATGAGAGAGATTAAAGTTCACGGTATCTACAGACACTTTAAAGGTAACTATTATCTCGTAGAGGAGATAGCTAAGGACTCTGAGACTGAAGAGGACGTAGTCGTATACAGAAAACTCTACGGTGACGGCTCACTTTGGGTTAGACCTCTTTCAATGTTTTTATCAGAGGTTGATCATTCAAAGTATCCTGATGTTTCACAGAAGTATAGATTTGAGTTAGTTGAGGACTTGTCATGAAGTTACTTGTAGTTGATGGAAACAGCATAGTTAACCGTGCGTTCTACGGTATTAAATTGCTTACCACGAAAGATGGTAGGTATACCAACGGTATCTATGGCTTCCTCACAATACTTACAAAGATAAAGGCGGAGGTTGAGCCGGATGCAGTTGCTATTGCGTTTGACTTAAAGGATCCGACTTTTAGACATAAGATGTACGATGGCTACAAGGCTAACCGCCATGGTATGCCAGACGAGCTCGCTGAGCAGATGCCAGTTCTGAAAGAACTGCTTTTATTGCTCGGCTTCAAATGCGTTGAGCTGTCTGGCTATGAGGCAGATGACATCTTGGGTACGTTGTCTGCTGCATGTGGAGCAGGCGACGAGTGTTACCTCGCTACAGGCGACCGCGACAGCTTCCAACTTATCAAGGACAACGTAACTGTCATTCTGCCTACAACAAAGATGGGTAGAACTGTTACAACCCGTTGCACTCCAGAGTATATTAAGGAGACTTATGGTGTAACACCTAAGCAGATGATAGACATCAAGGCACTCCAGGGTGACTCATCCGACTGTATTCCAGGTGTTGCTGGTGTAGGTGAGAAAACTGCTCAGGATTTGATCCAGAGATTTGAGAGTCTTGATAACATCTATGCGAACTTAGAGACACTTGATATCAAGCCGGGTGTTAAGCAGAAGCTTGAGAATGACAAAGATAATGCATATCTCTCACGTGAACTCGGCACTATCTGCCTTGAGGTTCCAATTGACAGAAACCTTGATACATATAGGATTTCAAAGGGCGACCCTGCCGCTGCATCACGCATGCTTGCGTCACTTGAGATGTTTAAGATGATAGACCAGTTGGGTCTTAGAACAGAGCCAGTTCAGCCTGAACAGGTGACATTTGAGGCTCCTGTAAAGGAAAATAGCTTTACAAATAATGGAAATTTGTATATTTTAGATTCTTCTGAGGCTGTTCTTGACGGTATGGCAGATGACCTGGGTGATAGTAGAATAAAGAAATTCGTGGCAGATTCTAAGTCGATTTACGCATATGGGTTTAAGAAGGGTATTGAGATTAAGGGCATCGTTTTTGATGCTGCACTCGCTGCTTATATCTTGAATCCTTCTGCAAATGATTATTCTGTTGACAGATTAATCATGGAATATGGCGCAGGTTCTTTTGAAGTTTTGGTTCAGAAGCTTATGGCACAGATTGATAATAACAACCAGGCTGATCTTCTCGCTATGGAAATCTCATTGGCCGAAGTTTTGGCTTCAATGGAAAACGTGGGTTTCTGTGTTGATAGGGAAGGACTTATAGCCTTCGGCGAGGTTATCTCAGCCCGTGTGGATGAGATGACTCAGAAGATCTATGATGAGTGTGGCTTCGAGTTCAACTTGAATTCTCCAAAGCAGCTCGGCGAGGCATTGTTTGAGAAACTCGGTATTCCATGCAAAAAGAAGACTAAGAGTGGCTACTCAACTGCTGCTGATGTCCTTGAGGAACTCGCAGATGACTACCCAGTAGTTGCAGATATTCTCGAGTACCGCATGCTAGCAAAGCTTAAGTCAACTTACTGTGATGGCCTTGTTGCGTGCATCGCAGAGGACGGACGTATCCACTCAACTCTCAATCAGACTGAGACAAGGACAGGTAGAATCTCCTCAGCAGAGCCTAACCTCCAGAACATACCAGTTAGAAAACCTTTGGGCTCAGAACTTCGTAAGTTCTTTGTAGCTAAAGAGGGTTACACCTTGATTGATGCCGACTACAGCCAGATTGAACTTCGTGTTCTTGCTCATATGGCTGATGACGCAAATATGATTGCAGCATTTAAGAGTGGCGAGGATATCCACAGAGTAACTGCATCACAGGTATTCAAAGTTCCTTTTGAGGAAGTAACTCCTGTAATGAGAAGCAGGTCAAAGGCAGTTAACTTCGGTATCGTATACGGTATCGGTGCCTTCTCACTTGCTAAGGATATCGGTGTAAGCCGTGCAGAGGCACAGGATTATATCAAGGGTTACCTTGATAACTTCTCCGGTGTCGACAACTATATGAAGAACGTAATTGAGGAAGCAAAACAGAATGGTTATGTTAAGACACTCTATGAGCGCCGTCGTTACCTTCCTGAACTCACATCCTCAAATCATATGCTCCGTGCCTTCGGCGAGCGTGTTGCCCGCAACATGCCAATTCAAGGCACAGCAGCAGACATAATCAAGATTGCGATGATTAAGGTTTACAACCGTCTTCTAGACGAGAACCTTGACGCAAAACTTATCATGCAGGTTCACGATGAACTTCTTGTAGAAGCTCGATTAGACCAGGCGGAGAAAGTCTGCGCTATTGTGAAGGAAGAGATGGAGAATGCTTGTGCCTTAAAGGTTGCTCTTCTCTCTGACGCACACATCGGTAAGACATGGTATGAGGCAAAAGAATGAAGATAGTAGACATGAACAGGACCAACATGAGCAACTTGGTTGATCTTGAGACCGAGTGCTTTGCTCATCCTTGGACACTTGATAATTTTGAAGAGTACTACAACAACTCTAGTGCTAATTTCTACGTTGCAGTGGATGACGATGGTACTGTTGTTGGATATATTGGCTCATACACTGTGATGGATGAGTGCTTTATTACGAATGTTGCTGTAACGGAGAGCGCGAGAAAACTTGGCGTAGGTACAGCCCTTGTTGAAAAAGTACTTGCTATTGCAGAGCTTAATAGAGTATCATTTGTAACGCTTGAAGTAAGATACTCAAATGCTCCTGCGATTGGATTATATAAGAAGCTCGGTTTTAGGATTGAGGGAACAAGACCTGGCTTTTATCGTGATCCAGACGAGGACGCTTTAATAATGACAAAGAGGTTTTGAATAGATGAAGATTTTGGCAATTGAGAGCTCGTGCGACGAGACTGCGACAGCTGTAGTTGAGGATGGCAGAAAAGTTCTGTCATCTGTTATTGCGTCGCAGGTTGAGGAACACAAACTCTATGGAGGCGTAGTGCCGGAGATAGCATCAAGAAGACATACTGAGGCTATCTCACAGATAACTGAGCAGGCACTATCAGATGCTGGATGCACTATGGATGATATCGATGCCATAGCTGTAACTGCAGCACCTGGCCTTATCGGCGCGCTCCTTGTAGGCGTGAACTTCGCAAAGGGCTTGTCCTTAAAGTTTGATAAGCCTTTGGTTCCAGTTCACCATCTTCGCTCCCACATCGCTTCAAACTACATCACTTCTCCTGATTTGAAACCACCATTCCTTGCACTCGTAGTCTCAGGTGGACATACTCACCTCGTTGAGGTTAAGTCATATACTGAGTACAACATCATCGGCTGCACAAGAGATGATGCTGCAGGCGAGTGTATGGATAAGTCCGCAAGGACTTTAGGACTTCCGTATCCAGGCGGACTTAACCTTGATAAGGCCGCAGCATCAGGTGACCCTACAGCATACAAGATGCCTCATCCAAGAGTTGAGGGTGCACCATATGATTTCAGTTTTTCTGGACTTAAGACATTTGTTATTAACACAGTTCATAAATGTGAACAGAAAGGGGAGACAGTATCCGTTGAGGATATGGGCGCCTCCGTTATAGCTGCAGTAGTACGCTCACTTGTTGAGAATACTGAGAAGGCAGCAATTGAATTTAAATATGATAAGATAGTGCTTGCAGGAGGTGTATCCGCAAACTCTGTACTCCGTAGGGAGATGCAGAAGTGCTGCGACTCACATGGTTGGGAACTCTATATGCCAGACCTCAAACTCTGTGGAGACAATGCTGCAATGGTCGGCGCACAGGGCTACTACGAATACATTGCAGGGTCACGTGCAACACTTGATTTGAATGCAAGAGCAACTATGCCAATTAATGAGGAGTTTTAATGAAGTTACCTAAGATTACAGATGACCGCCAGTGGGCGAATGTGGGTTGGCCAGAAATACCTTGGTTAAACTCAGCAAAAAAGAATATCAAGTCAACTGCTAAGTCTACGAGTCTTGGTGCTTTCAAGAAGTTGTATAACTCAACTTGGCTTAGGGAGAAACTTAAGGAGAAGATTCTCATCTCTCAGAAGACAGAGAAGCTTGCCCATGATACATATAGGATTACAACGGACTATGTACTTCAGTCTTTCTTGTTTATAGGTAAGAAGGAAGCACTTCTTGTAGATACAGGTCTTGGATTTGGAAATCTCAAAGATGAGGTCTTAAAGCTCACAGATAAGCCACTCACTGTCGTATGTACACATGCACACTTCGGCTCTACAGGTGGAGCGGGCCAGTTCGGTGAGGTAAAGATTGGAAAGTCTGATAAAGACCTTGCAAAGGTGTATAACAAGATTTCAAGATTTGTTATCGCTCATACGGGAAAAGCGGGCAAGGATACAGATCAAAACCCTAAGTTCGTGGCTCTTTCAAAGAGCGAACTTGAACATGGATTTGACCTTGGAGGTCGCACAATCAAAGCTGTATCTACACCTTCTCATACAAAAGGCAGCACCTGCTTCCTTGACGATCATAATAAGATTGCCGTAGTGGGTGATGTTATCGCACCTCTTGGAATTCAGCTTTTGCCAATTCCACTTCCACTTAATGAGTACATAAAGACGTTGGAGGATTTATTACCATTACTTGAAGGTAAGAAGATTTATTGCTCGTACTTCCCTAAGGCACTTGACCACGAGTATGCCAGTGATGTGAAGGCGACATATTACTTAAGCAGTGTTCATGGTAATGATACAAACTACAAAAAGCCGATTAGATTCCGTAAATCCACAAATAAGAAGTTGATGATGCTCTACTATGCTTCTAAATCAAATAGGAGAGAGTTTAAAGCACGTTTAGATGCATTTAGACGTGGAGACTATAAATAGTTAAGTGAATAATTATTCAAATATTCATTTAAAATATACAGATACCCTTGTAAAAATCATTGCTCTTGTTCTTGCAGGTGCAGCATATGTTGCTTCTCGCAAAGTTAATGGTTAGTATTTTTGTTGTTATGTTGCACAAAAATTTTCAACATTATGTGTATAAATATGCAATCCTACAAATTTATCCAAACTGTTAATTTATTTATAATTTGTTCATAAATAAGGCATATACTAACCCCCGTCATAAATAATAATACTATATTTTTTGGGGGGTAGACAGAAATGAAAAAGGTTCTTACAAAAGTAATCGCACTCATTCTTGTTCTTACTATGTCAATCAGCTGCTTTATGACAAACGCTTCAGCTTACTCAGCAATCGCAGCTCTCGTTGACGCTATTCATCTTGCAACAGATCTTAAAGTAACAGACGGCCCAATCGGTGCTGGTCTCATCGTAGACGGCATTAAGATGATTTCAAAGGCTGGCATCGGTATTGACGATTTCGTTGATGCTATTCACTTCCTTACAGATGCTAAGGTATTAGATGCTCCAGACTTCGGCCTTATTGCTGATGCTCTTATTCATGCAGCTAAGGTTCCTTCAGCTCTTTCAAGAGATGCTCTTATCGATTTCCTTAAGGCTCTCATCGGTACTGGTCTTGATTCATGCGCTATCTGTGACCTTCTTAAGGGCGCTCTTGGTGACGCAGCTCTCGCTGGTATCGGCACAGCTGGTTTCCTTGATCTCATGAAGCTTGTTCTTGACCTTCTCAAGGGTAACATCACACTTCCAGTTCTCTTTGCTAACTTCGGTCTTGACGCTGCAAAGCTTCCAATCGACCTTGGCAAGATTGCTACATACATCCCATCAATCAAGCTTGCTGACCTTGATATCCCTGCACTCCTTGCACTTCTCAATGGTCTTGGCAACAAGGGTCTTGATCTCGATGGTCTTAAGGGTCTCTTCGCTAACCTTCTTCCAGGTTGCAAACTTGATCCTTCATTCCTTACAGACCTCCTTGGTAAGATTAAGGCAGGCACAATCGCTCTTCCTGATCTCAAGAACATCTTTGGTCTTATCAATCTTCCAAACGTTGACTGTGACTTCCTTAACGGTATCCTTGATCTCATCAAGGGTGGTAAGGTAATCACTCTTCCTTCACTTGCAGCTCTCATTCCTGGTCTTAACATTAAGCTCCCAGAGTGTGACCTCATCAAGGCTATTAAGGACTTCCTTGCTGGTCTCTTCGACAAGACACCTGCAGATCCTGCAAAGCCAGCTGATGACAACAATGATCCAGCAGTAGTTGATCCTGTTGATGACACAGCTAAGACAATTGAAGAGGACGTTAAGAACGTTGTTAAGGATAACGATATCGTAGCAATGGATGATGCTACTCCTCTTGCAGCTCTTGATGCAGCTGACAACAGTGCAGACACAATCGCTAACACAGGCGATGCTGGTCTCGCAGTTTGCGGCGTTGTTTCAATCCTTGCTGCAGCAGCTTTTGTAACAACAGCTAAGAAAAGAGAAGAAGCATAATTGACTTCCCAATGAATTTCACAGCCCGTGACTATTTGTCACGGGTTGTTTTTTATGTTATACTCTTTCTCGCACGTACGCCTGTAGCTCAGTTGGATAGAGCACTAGCCTCCGACGCTAGGTGTCGCCGGTTCAACTCCGGCCAGGCGTACCATTAATTATTTACATTTATATATATGTATGTTAATATTTATGTGGATTTATTAGGAAACACTATGGAGGTTTTACTATGAAGAAAAGATTAGTAGCTATCTTGCTTGCATTAGTTATGATCCTTACATTCAGCGCATGCGCATTGGATATGGATTTCATAAGAAACGGCTGGGATGGTGTTTATGAAGAGAAGGAAAGAGCACAGTATGTTTATCCTGATCCAACAGTAAGAACTCATGGTATTCGTGAGAATTATAGAGTATCATCCGTTAAACATCAGGTTGGCACAGCAAGCAGCGGCGAGGGCTTTGGCGTTGCAGCAACAGATGCACCATAACTTTTAATTTTTAAGCTCCCATAGGGGTTTCCTGTGGGAGCCTTTTTAAACCTATTGAGAGGGTGTATGTATGGAAGACAACAAAAAACAGAATAGAGCAATGTCTCAATTTATGCTTATAGATGCTCTTTCGGGCATTTACCATACTTTGCATATCATTGATTTAGAGAGAGACATTATCGTTGAATATAATGAGGATGAATATGTTAGCCAAAATATTACTGCAATTGATCCTCAGGGTAAGTTGAACGAATCAATGAAACTTGTATGTATCAATGAGCATCTTGATAATGCACTCGATTTTGTAAATCTCAATACTTTGGCTGAGCGCTTAAATGGCAAGAAAACTATTACAAGCGAGTTTATAAGTGCGTATAAGGGATGGATTAGAGCTCGCTTTATCACTGTAGATTCAGATGCGGATGGCGTTCCTACCCGTGTGATATATGCTACTGAGATTATCGACGAGGAGAAGCGTAGAGAGGAAAAGTTGATTAAGATTTCTCTCACTGATGAACTTACAACGCTTCTTAATAGACGTGCATATGAGGAAGAGATTGCTGAGTACAAAGAAAAAGGTATTCCAGATGATCTTGTCTATGTATCATTAGATCTCAATGGACTTAAAGGTGTAAACGATAATTTGGGACATTCTGCTGGCGATGAATATATTGTCGGCGCAGCAAAGATTATCCGTGCTGCTTTAGGCACTAGCGGTAAAGTTTTCCGTACTGGTGGCGATGAGTTTATGGCAATAATCAAAGCAGATAGCGAAACGGTTAAACAACTTTTTGATTATATGGATTCAGAGGTAAAAGCTTTTAAACCTACATTTAACTATGAGCCTTCAATCTCAAAAGGTTGGGCATCGCACAATGAGTTCCCAGATGCTTCAATCGAGGAACTTGCTCATACCGCAGATATGCGAATGTACGATGATAAGAGTAGGTATTATAGAGAAACCGGAAAAGATAGAAGAAGATAAAAGAAAACGGTCGCTTAAAGCGACCGTTTATATTTTACTTTAATTTGTGAATAAAGAGACCTGAGAGAAGTTTTGGTTCAAACCAGGTTGACTTTGGAGGCATGAGCTCGCCGGCATCAGCGATTTTGATGAGCTCGTCGAGTGACGTTGGGAACATTGCAAAAGCAAGTTCCATGTCGTCAGCACAACGGCGCTCGAGCTCTGAAAGGCCACGGATGCCGCCGACAAAGTCGATTCTTTTATCTGTTCTTGGGTCATCTATGCCAAGAACAGGGGAGATGAGATTCTTCTGTAGTATAGATACATCTAGCGACTCTACAGGATCATCTTCTGGATAAGTGCCATCTTTGGCTGTGAGCTTGTACCATTTGCCTTTAAGGAGCATACCAAATGTGTGGCGTGCTTCTGGAGCATATGGGTCAATATTGAGAGTAGTCTCAATCTGGAACTTCTCGTTTACTCTCTTGAGGAAGTCCTCTTTTGAAAGACCGTTTAAGTCCTTAATAACTCTGTTGTAGTCGAGAATCTGGAGTTCCTCTTTAGGAAATGCAACAGCAAGGAAGAAGTTGAACTCCTCTTCGCCGGTGTAACTTGGATTCTCCTCACGGCGCTTTTGACCAACCTTAACAGCTGAAGCGCAACGGTGGTGACCATCTGCAATATAGAGGGCATCTACGTCCTCAAAAGCGATTCTAAGAGCATCAGCATCACTGCGGTCGTTGTTTACAACCCAGATGCGGTTCTTAACATCACCGACTGATGTAAACTCATACACTGGCATATTTTCAGTCTCATACTTTTTGATGATACTGTTGATCTTATTGTTGCCTTTGTATGTTAGGAAGATTGGACCTGTATTTGCGTCACATGTATCAACGTGGCGAATACGGTCAGCTTCTTTGTCGGCTCTTGTGAGCTCGTGCTTTTTAATCTTGCCGTTTATGTATTCATCGATTGATGCGCATCCTACAATACCTGTCTGAGTTTTACCTCTCCATGTCTGCTCATAGATATAAAAGCAAGGTGTAGAATCTTGCTTCATTATCTCGTCGGCCTCAAGGCTCTTCAAATTACTTGCGGCCTTCTTGTATACCTCGTCACTGTAGAGATCGGTGTCGAGTGGTAAATCAATTTCCGCCTTGTCTACGTGAAGGAAAGAGTAAGGGTTATCCTTTGCCTCTTCACGCGCCTCGGCGGAAGTCATTACGTCGTATGGAAGCGCAGCTACCTTCTCGGCGAATGCTGGAAGAGGTCTTACTGCTTTAAATGGTCTAAATGTTGACATCATTTACTCCTTATATTGTGAAATCCTCTGCTGAATAATCAGCAAAAATTTGAAGCTTTTTCTGCGGACGACGCTTTAAGACATCGTACTTGAAAGACTTACAAGATGAAGTTGGGAGCATAATACCTCGCTTTTCACAGAGGACACTGTTGTTGTCCGGTGTGATGCGTCCATAGTGACAATATTCACATGCTGGTGTTATGTCTTCGTTGAAAAGCTTCTTCACAATTATTCTCCTAACTTAATAGAATAGGGAAATTTTAGCATAAATATAAATTCTTTACAAGTAAATACAAATTATTGGTAAATGTCTATTAACAAGAATTTTATGTGAAATTTAGCTAAAATGTCAATTAACTTTTTATTAAAATTAGAATATAATTGATACGTATATCATAAGAAAGGTCCGTTTTTGTGGCAGAACAACTAATACATTTCGACAATTTTGAAAATGTTTTGGGGCTTTTTGGTAGCCTCGATGAGAATATAAAGATTCTCGAAAGTGAATATGATGTAACTGTCGTTATCAGAGGTGACACTGTAAAGATCACTGGAGATGATAAAGCAGTCAAAGAGGCATCAAAAGCTGTTGATGGTCTTCTTGCTCTTCTCTCAAAAGGGGAGGAGCTCAATGAGCAGAATGTCCGTTATGTCATCGATATGACAAAAGGCGGACAGAGCGACGACCTTCAAAAACTTATGTCGGACTGTATCTGTATCACTGCAAGCGGCAAACCTATCAAAGCAAAAACTTTAGGACAGAAGAAGTATATCGATGCCATCCGTGACAACACAGTTGTCTTTGGAATTGGCCCTGCAGGAACGGGTAAAACCTATCTTGCGGTTGCCATGGCCGTAAAGGCCTTTAAGGCAAAGGAGGTCAACCGCATCATATTGACCCGTCCTGCCGTGGAAGCCGGCGAGAGTCTTGGCTTCCTTCCAGGTGACCTTCAGCAGAAGGTTGACCCTTATCTTAGACCTCTCTATGACGCACTATTTGAGATGTTTGGAGCTGATGGCTTCCAGCGTCAAATGGAACGTGGAGTAATTGAGGTTGCACCTCTCGCATATATGCGAGGCAGAACATTGGATGAAAGCTTTATCATACTTGATGAGGCTCAAAATACTACATCAGAGCAGATGAAAATGTTCCTTACTCGTCTTGGAAATGGTTCCAAGGCAGTTATCACAGGTGATATCACTCAGATTGACTTGCCAGGTGGTAAAAAATCAGGACTTGTTGAGGTTACAAAAATCCTCAAGAATGTCGATGACATTGCTACTATTAAATTTGATGAGCGTGACGTAGTTCGCCACCACTTGGTACAAGAGATTGTAAAAGCCTATGAGCGATACGCTGAAAAACAGGAGGGCAAACATCATGGCAAATAAGGTTAAAGTTGTAATTGAAAACGAGCAGAAAGCTATAAAGGTTCCAAAGGGAATACGTATGCTTATCCGCCGTTGCTGCACAGCAGTACTTACAATGGAAAACTTTGAAGGTGATGCAGAGGTTTCCGTTACACTCGTTGATAACGAGCAAATCAAGGCACTTAACAAAGAGCATAGAAATATTGATAAGGAGACTGACGTGCTTTCATTCCCACTCGGTGTTAATGGCGTATATGACATTAACCTCGATACCGGTGAAGCACAGCTCGGTGATATTGTTATCTCCCTTGAGAAGGCAATTGAACAGGCAGAGCGTTACGGCCACAGCCTTCAGCGTGAAGTTGGTTATTTGACAGTACACTCAATGCTCCATCTCCTTGGCTATGATCATGAGAATGGTGGCCTTGAACTTCTCCACATGCGTGAGAAGGAGGAGCGGGCTTTAACAGAGCTTGGTCTTAAGCGCGACGGAAGTTATTATATGGGAGACGAATAATGCAGAATACGACTACCGCATTCATAGCAATAGTTGGTTGTCCAAATGTTGGCAAATCATCGCTTCTTAATAACATCCTTGGTACAAAGATTGCTATTGTTTCTTCAAAACCACAGACAACAAGAACGAAGATTATGGGCGTCCTCACAAGGGGCGCCTGTCAACTTGTTTTCACCGACACTCCAGGTTATCACAGACCTAAGAATAAGCTCGGTGAAAACATGGTAAAAGCTGTGACAGACAGCATCGGTGGTGTGGATGCCTGCCTCTTTGTTGTAGAGGCAGAGGGTGACATAAAGCCGGGCGAGCTTGAACTTATTGAGAAGTTCAAAAAACTCGACATACCAGTAGTTCTTGCAATAAATAAAATAGATATGCTTAAGGATATGAGCGAGATTCTCGCTCGTATTATGCAGTTCAATGAACTCTACGACTTTGAGGCAATTGTTCCTATTTCAGCTGTAAAGGGTACAGCTGTTGAGGAGCTTCTTGACGAACTTGAGAATCTTGCCCAGCCTTCAGTTCACTTTTTCCCAGATGACACTTTGACTGATCAGCCAGAGCGTGTTATCGCAGGTGAGATAATTAGAGAGAAACTTCTTCGTCTTCTTGACAAAGAGGTTCCTCACGGCGTTGCTGTAAGTATTGAAAAGATGCGTGAGCGTGAGGACTCAGACATCCTCGACATCGAGGCGACTATCTATTGTGAAAGAGAAACCCATAAAGGTATTATCATAGGTAAAAATGGCGCAATGCTTAAAAAGGTTTCAACCTATGCACGACAGGATATGGAAAAGTTCTTTGACTGTCATATCAACCTTCAGTGCTGGGTAAAAGTAAAAGAGGGTTGGAGAGACCGAGAGGGACTCATTCATAATTTCGGATTGGACAACGAATAACATGGACAAACATTTATTAAGTTTAGATTTTGATAAAATCTTAGATAAACTTGCGACACAAACCTCTTGCCCAGATGCGGAGGATATGGCGCGAGAGCTTAAGCCTGCAAAGGATTTGGCATCTGCTCAGAAACTTCTTTCTGAGACAGTTGATGCCTACATACTTCTCGCTAAGTTTGGTGGTCCTTCATTTGGTGGACTTAAGAATGTAAATGGCTTAATGCATGTTGCAAGTAATGGTGGTATTCTCTCAATGAAGGATCTCCTTGATTGTGCTTCAACTCTTCGCACAATAAGGGCACTTCGTGATTGGTACAACCAGTGTGAGAGTGTTGAGACTGGTATTAATAAGTATTTTAATGCACTCATTCCTCATAAGACTGTTGAAGAGCAGATTTATACTTGTATTCTTTCAGAGGATGAGATGTCAGATAATGCATCTCCAACACTCGCTGATATCAGAAAGTCACTACATCGCCAAGAGAATAAGATAAGAGAACAACTTGACCACATTATCCACTCACAGCATTATCAGACGGCACTTCAGGACGCCATAGTTACGATGCGTAATGGACGTTATGTAGTACCTGTTAAGCGTGAACATAAGGGTGAGGTAGCGGGCGTTGTTCAAGATACATCTGACAGTGGTGCAACAGTATTTATTGAACCAATGTCAGTTGTTGAGGCCAACAATGAAATTCGCGTGCTTCAGTCAAAAGAACGCGATGAAATCGAACGTATCCTCGCTGAACTCTCCAGCATGGTGGGTGATATCTACGAGGAAGCTAAGCGCTCATATGAGGCCGCTGTACTCTTAAACTTTATCTTTGCAAAAGCGCAGCTTGCATATGATATGAAGGCTTCAGAGCCAATCCTCAATGATGAGGGTATTATCGATATTAAGAAGGCGCGCCACCCACTTATTGATCCTAAAAAAGTAGTGGCAACCGATATCCGTCTCGGTGAGGACTTTGACACTCTTGTTATTACAGGTCCTAACACCGGTGGTAAGACGGTATCAATTAAGACTGTTGGTCTTCTCTCAATTATGGCGGCTTCGGGTCTTATGATTCCAGTTGCTGACAACAGCCGTATGGCTATTTTCCATGATGTCTTTGCTGACATCGGTGATGATCAGAGTATTGAGCAGTCACTCTCAACATTCTCTGCTCATATGACTAACATTGTAGATATTATTAAGAGGGCTGATGAACACAGCCTCGCACTTATAGATGAGCTTGGAGCGGGCACAGACCCTATTGAGGGTGCGGCGCTCGCAATCTCAGTACTTGAGCGTCTTGCAAGTCAGGGCGCCAAGATTGCTGCGACAACTCACTACGCTGAGCTCAAAGCGTATGCACTTCAAACTGCGCGCGTTGAAAACGCATGCTGCGAGTTTGATGTCGATACGCTTTCACCAACATATCGTCTTCTTATTGGTGCCCCTGGACGCTCAAACGCTTTTGCAATTTCCGAGCGTCTCGGCATGCCTATTGAAGTTGTTGATCATGCGCGCAACCTCGTATCAGCTGAAAATACTCAGTTCGAGGATGTAATTGAACAACTTGAAACTTCTAGAAAGGCAATGGAGGACGAGCATGAGAAAGCATCTGCTCTCTCCGCTGAAGCTCGTGCCGAGAAGGAGAAGGCAGAGGAACTTCGTGATAGTATAGAGAGACTCAAGAATGAGGAAATTGAAAAGGCTCGTTCTGAGGCTATGAAGATTGTTGAATCCGCAAAGCGTGAAGCAGCATACTTCCTTGATGATCTCGACAAGCTTAAGAAGGAACAGAAGAAGTCGAATGATCTCTCGCAGCTCTCAGCTGATGCAAAAGCGACTATTAAGAAGCATCAGGGAACACTTGATGATATTACAAACCCAATCATTGCCCTCGCACAGGATGAGGAATATGAGCTTCCAAGAGATTTGGTTGTTGGTGATATAGTTGTTATTGCAGATCTCGGTACAACAGCTACTGTTACAGCTCTCCCTGACAAGAAGGGGCTTGTAGAAGTAACCGCTGGTATCATAAAGAGCAAGACTCCACTTTCAAACCTTAGACTTCTTGAGGGCAAGGCAAAGAAAGATGCAACTAAGGCTACAAGATCAGTTAAACGCACAATGACCTCAAAATCTGATCTTGCCGTAAAGACTGAAATAGATCTACGTGGTATGGCATCAGATGAGGCTATTCCGGCACTTGATAGATTTATAGATCTTCAAATCCGTTCTGGCATTGAACAGTTCACTGTCATTCACGGAAAGGGCACTGGCGTTCTTAGAAAGGCTGTTAAGCAGTATCTTTCAAAGAATAACCACGTTAAAGAATTCCGCCTCGGCATGTATGGTGAGGGCGAGGATGGCGTAACAATCGTAACTATGAAATAAGAAATGAGGTGGGACTGATGCACATTGAGACTGATGGTCTTGTAATAAAAGAACAGAACGTCGGTGAATCAGACCGCCTTATTACCGTTTTAACTTCTAAGTATGGCCTGATTCGAGCGTTTGCTTCGGGTGGCAAGACAATTAAGAATAAAAATCTTGCCGGTACAGGTCTTCTCGCTTATTCTGATTTTGTGTTTTACAAAGGCCCAGAGGCATACAATGTCACCTCTGCAGTTGAGAAAGAAGTCTTTTTTGATCTCCGTTCCAACATAGACAATATGAGTATAGCGTTCTATCTCGCAGAACTCTTTGGCGAACTGGCACCTGAGACCGCTGAGTGTGAGGAACTCCTAAAACTATTATTAAATAGTTTGTTCCTTCTCTCAAAGCAGAAACTGTCCGGCGCACAGATAAAATCTGTTGCAGAGCTTCGCTCTGTAGCCATGTCTGGCTATGCGCCGAACCTTATAGCATGTGAGGAATGTGGCGCCTTTGAATCAGACGTAATGTATTTTGATATTAGAAACGGCAATCTCCACTGCAGCAATTGTGTTGTAGGGGAAAGCGGGGATGATAATATTCCTCAGACTAGTGCTGAGTATGAGAAACTTGGTCTCTCTGCGTGGCAAGTGCCACTCTCTATCAGTACCGTCACGGCGATGCGCCATATCATCTACAGTGAATCAAAGAAGGTCTTTGATTTTACTCTGACTGATAAGGCTCAAGTTGAACTTTCGGCCGTGACCGAGGCCTATGCTTTAGAGCATACAGACCGACATTTTAAGACATTAGACTTTTTAAAAAGCCTCCAAGGAATTTGACCTTGGAGGTTGTTTTCTTGTGTAAAAGTTTCAAACTTTACACAAGATGTTGTGGCCGAAAATTTTTGATAAAAAATTCGCTTGACAATGCTGATTCCTATTAATATAATAATAAGGCACAGTGTAAAGAAAAGTGCTTTACACGAACGGAGAAATATTTTAAGGGGGCGTTCTATAAGTGGCAAAGAACTTTGAAGTTATTAACGTTTTGCTTGACTTTTATGGCGACATGCTTACAGATAAGCAGAGAGCTTTTATTGAATACTATTATTTTGACGACTTGTCACTTGCCGAGATTGCTGAAAACGAAGGCATCACTCGTCAGGGCGTAAGAGATTCTATTAAGCGCGCTGAAGGACAGCTCTTTGAAATGGAAGAGCGTCTTGGTCTCGCTAAGCGTTTCGAGGAAGTTCGTACAGGACTCGATGAAATACTCGAATGTGCAGACCTCATCAATGAAAGCAATATGCGTACAGGTCTCTCAAGAGACATCAACGAAGCAGTTGTTAGAATTAAGCTTATTGCACAGACTCTTAACAACGAAGAAGTTTAAAGGAGTACAACGTAGTGGCATTTGAAGGCTTGTCCGACAGACTGGAGGCTGCGTTCGCCAGACTGAAGAGCAAGGGCTCCTTGACTGAGACTGATGTTAAGGAAGCCATGCGTGAAGTTCGACTCGCATTACTTGAGGCGGACGTAAGCTACAAAGTAGCTAAGGACTTTACAAACGCAGTTACTGAAAGAGCCATTGGCGCTGAGGTTATGAAGAGCCTCACACCGGCGCAGATGGTTATCAAAATAGTAAACGAAGAACTCACAGAACTTATGGGTGGAACCCAGACGCGCTTAACTATAGCGCAGCATCCACCTACGATAGTTATGATGTGTGGTCTCCAGGGTTCAGGTAAAACAACGCATTGTGCAAAAATCGCAAAGCGTTTGAAGAGCGAAAATCATCGCCCATTACTTGTAGCCTGCGACGTTTACAGACCTGCTGCTATCAAACAGTTACAGGTTCTCGGTGAACAGGTTGGTGTTCCAGTATTTGAAATGGGACAGGACAACCCAGTAACCATAGCTAAAGAGGCTATCAAACTGGCCAAGGATCAGGGATATGATTACGTATTCATTGATACCGCAGGTCGTTTGCATATTGACGAACAGCTCATGGAGGAGCTTCGCAACATCAAAGCAGAAGTTCATCCACATGAAATCCTTCTTGTAGTCGACGCCATGACTGGTCAGGATGCTGTTAATGTAGCTCAGACCTTTAATGACGACTTGGGACTTGACGGTTTGGTTCTCACCAAACTCGATGGTGATACAAGAGGCGGTGCTGCTCTCTCAGCAAGAGCAATCACTGGTAAGCCAATCAAGTTCGTCGGCACAGGTGAGAAGATTGATGATCTTGATGTCTTCCACCCAGACCGTATGGCAAACCGAATTCTCGGCATGGGCGACATGCTCTCTCTTATTGAGAAGGCCGAAAAGGAATTCGATGAGCAGACGGCAATGGAGCTTGAAAAGAAGCTTCGAAAGAATAAGTTCGATCTTAATGATCTGCTTGCTAACCTTCAGCAGGTTCGTAAACTCGGACCAATGCAGGATTTGCTCGGCATGTTGCCAGGCGCTAACAAGCAGCTTAAAGATATTGAAATTGATGAAAGAGAGTTTGACCGTATTCAAGCAATCATTCAATCAATGACTCCTGGAGAGAGGGAAAAGCCTGACATTATCAATGGCTCCCGTAAAAAGCGTATCGCCGCTGGTTGCGGAATGCAGGTTGAGGATGTTAACAGACTTCTTGCTCAATTCAGGCAGATGCAAAAGATGTTCAAACAGATGAACTCAAAATCGACCAGAAAAGCCATGAAGCGCATGAGCAAAAACATGAACCCTAATGACCTGGCTGGTCTTGATCTCAGCAAATTTGGGATGTAACTAAACTAGTTAAATTTAATTCTTGGAGGAATTTTAAAATGGCAGTAAAAATTAGACTTAGAAGAATGGGCGCTAAGAAAGCTCCTTTCTATCGTGTAGTAGTAGCAGATTCACGTTTCCCACGTGATGGTCGTTTCATCGAAGAGATCGGTTATTATGATCCAACTAAGGAACCACCAGTACTCAAGATTGATGAAGAAAAGGTACAGCAGTGGATGGCAAACGGCGCGCAGCCAACTGACACAGTTCGTGCACTTCTTAAGAAGAGCGGCGCTATTAAATAATTGGAGGTCCACCTATAATGCGTGAATTACTTATTTCAATTGCGCAGGGCCTTGTAGATGATCCATCTGCAGTTACAGTTGACGTAGATGAGCCAAACGAGAACGGTGTTACAGTTTATCACCTCCATGTTGCTCCAGATGACATGGGTAGAGTTATTGGTAAGCAGGGCCGTATCGCAAAGGCTATCCGCACAGTTATGCGTGCATCAGCTAACAAAAATGATGCCCACGTAGCAGTAGAAATTGATTAATTAAAGTAAACGTTACAGGCGGGCTTGGGTAATAATCTAGGCTTGCCTGTGTTTACTTTTATTGAGGTTTATTATGCTTTTAAAGTACTTAGAACTTGGTAAAATTGTAAGCACTCATGGCGTTCGTGGAGAACTTCGCGTTCAGCATTGGTGCGATTCACCTGAGTTTTTCAAGAGTTTTAAAACTGTATATCTTGGAAAGAACGGTCAAGACCCTTATAAGGTTTTGGGCGCGCGTCCTCATGGCAATATCATGCTCTTAACACTTGAAGGTATTAATGACATTGACGCTGCAAATACACTTCGCGGAAAAATTATCTATGTTGAGCGCGACAAAGCACCACTTGATCCTGGCTCATACTTTATTGCTGAGCTCATCGGATGTAGTGTTGTTGACGCTGATGATGAATCAAAAATCTACGGTAAAGTAACAGATGTGCTTAACACTGGTGCCTCTGACATTTGGCAGATTAAGGGCACTGATGGTAAGGAATACTTGCTTCCTTCAATACCAGAAGTTGTAATCTCTGTTGACGTTGCAAATAATATTACGAAGGTTCGTCCAATGAAGGGCATCTTTGATGAGGGGGAGGAAATCCGTGAAGATTGATATACTTACTCTCTTTCCTTTTATGTGCGAATCAGTGCTCTCTGAGAGCATAATTGGTAGAGCCCGTGAAGCGGGTTGTGTTGATATTGACTGTCACAACATCCGTGACTACTCAACTGATAAGCATAACCACGTTGATGATGCACCTTATGGCGGTGGCACTGGCATGATAATGCAGGCACAGCCAATTTACGATGCATATATGGACCTGACAGACAACGGTAATAAAGAATACCATTTAATATACATGACACCTCAGGGCAAGACTCTTACACAAGAACGTGTTAAAGAGCTCGCAAAGCTTGATAACATTGCAATCCTTTGCGGCCATTATGAGGGTGTCGACGAGCGCGTTATTGAGGAACTTAAGCCGGAGGAGATCTCTATCGGAGACTATGTCCTTACCGGCGGTGAACTTCCAGCGCTTGTGCTCGTCGACAGTGTATGTCGCATGCTTCCTGGTGTACTCAGGAATGATGAGGCGTTTGAGAAAGAAAGTCACTTTGATGGTTTGTTAGAATATCCACAGTACACCAGACCTCCAGTTTGGAAGGGTAGGGAAGTACCTGAGGTATTGCTCTCTGGACACCACGAAAATGTGGCAAAATGGCAAACTGAACAATCGCTTGAACGCACCAAAAAGAAGCGACAAGACATGTACGAAAAATTTGTTGAAAATGACAATAAAAATTAAATGCAATAGTTTTAGACCTAAAAAAACTGTGAAAAACTAACAAAGATTAGGTGTTCGCTATGGCGATATTTGACCGCTATCACGAAGTTTTTTATGACCTGTAAAAATGTTATTTTTATCGTTGACGGCACCTTTTTTGTTGATTATAATGTTGTCAAATTCGAAGGAATTATTTCAATTAAATTATTGTGAGGGAAATATTATGTACGTAAAAGACGTTAAAGTTCAGAATCAGGTAGGTCTTCACGCACGTCCAGCAACATTCTTCATTCAGAAGGCTAATGAATTTAAGTCATCAATCTGGGTTGAGAAAGATGAGCGCAGAGTAAATGCAAAGAGCCTTCTTGGTGTTCTTTCACTCGGTATCATGGGCGGCACAGAAATCAAAATCATGGCTGGCGGCTCAGACGAAGAAGAAGCTGTTGAAGCACTTGTTGCTCTCGTAGAATCAGGCTTTGCAGAATAATTTAATTTTGTTATAAAATGAGCACACTGCTAGCAATAGCGGTGTGCTCTTTATCTTTTCTAGGGAAGGAGGCAAGGAATTATGGTCGAAAAAAGCTCAAATAAGCGTATTGATTATCTCAAAGATAAGGCAAACAAACTCCCACTTTTGCCAGGCGTATATATTATGAAGAACGACAAAGGTGAAATCATATATATTGGTAAAGCAAAACTTCTTAAGAATCGTGTAAGTCAGTACTTCGGTTCACAGAAGCGCCATAATGAAAAAGTTCGTCGTATGGTTGATAACGTGTACGACTTTGATCACATCCTTGTCGCCTCCGAATATGAGGCACTCGTTTTAGAGTGTAGTTTAATTAAGCAAAATAAGCCTAAGTACAACATCCTACTCAAGGATGATAAGGGCTACAAATATATTAAGATTACAAACGAGGAATGGCCTAAACTTAAGAAGGCTTTGCAGCGCACAGACGACGGTGCTACGTACATCGGCCCATATATCAGTGGCTTCGTAGTCAATGAATCTTTGGATGCTGCACTCAAGATTTTTAAGCTTCCACAGTGTAATAAAACATTCCCAGTTAAGACTAAGAGCAGACCTTGCCTCAACTATCACATGAATCAGTGCTCGGCACCATGTGCTGGTAAGATGACAAAAGCTGAATACGATCAGGCTTTGAATGATGCAATCGAGTTCTTAAAAGGTGGAACAAAGGAATACTTAAAAGTTCTTGAAGATAGAATGCAGATGTATTCAAATAATCTTGAATTTGAGAAGGCTGCAGAGGCTCGCGACAGAATTAATGCTATCAAACGTCTCACTGAAAAGCAGAAGGTTGTCTTCTCTGGAAATGACACAAAGGATGTCTTTGCTCTTGCGAGATCAGATGATGAAATCTGCTTCAATGTCCTCCGTTTCCAGGAGGGGCGTCTCACCAGTAGCAACAATTATTTCACCGAACTTGATGAATCTCTTGAAAATACAAGAAGTGAGATGCTTGAACGCTTCTATGCAAGTCACGATGAGGTTCCAAAGCTCGTAGTTATCGACGGAGATTGCGAAAATGCTGAGCTTATTACTCAGTGGCTCACTGAAAAACGTGGCACAAAAGTGGAGATTTTAATCCCTCAAAAAGGTCGTCAGGCTGAGGTTCTTTCAATGTCAAAGAACAACGCGTATGAGGCCCTTGCTCAGCGCAAATCAAAGTCAAAAGCAGACTCTGCAGTAATTGAACTCTCGGAGCTTCTAGGACTTAAGAAGGCTCCTGAATTTATTGAGAGTTACGATATCAGCCACACCGCAGGTTCAGACGCTGTCGGTGGAATGGTTGTTTTCAAGAATGGTGCCCCATACAAGAAGGGGTACCGTAAATTCATTATTAAAGATGCAATTCCTGGTGATGACCTCGGTGCAATGCGTGAAGTTTTAACCCGCCGCTTCTCTCATAAGAATGACGACGAGTTTTTAGCGCTTCCTGACCTCATCCTTATGGATGGTGGCGAAAACCAGGTGAAGGTTGCACTTGAAGTGCTTAAGAATGAGGGCCTCGACATTCCGGTTTTCGGCATGGTCAAGGACAGTAAGCATAAGACTCGCGCCATCACAAAAAGCGGCGGCGAGATTCAGGTCAGTGCAACAAGAAAAGTCTTCACACTTGTTTCTGGAATTCAAGAAGAAGTGCATAGATACGCCATTTCTTACCATCATAAGAAACATCAAAAGACTACAAAACAAAGTGAGCTTGATGGTATTGAAGGCATCGGTCCAAAGAAGGCAGAGGCCCTTTGGCGTGAGTTCAAAACCATTGAAAATATCAAGCGTGCTGACATAGATACCCTCTCAAAAGTTAAGGGTATTTCGGTTAAAGATGCGGTCAATATTAAGCGTCATTTTTCATAGGTTGTTCACAAGTTGATTGTTTACAAGAATGAACTTTCAATGGTATAATTAATTGTTTTATAAAGGAGGCGTATTATGAGAGTAATTACAGGTTCTGCTCGTGGTATGAAGCTTAAGACTCTCGAAGGACTCGATGTACGCCCAACAACTGACCAAGTAAAGGAGTCTATTTTTAGCATTATCCAGTTCGAAGTTGAAGGTGCAAGGGTGCTTGATCTCTTCGCAGGTTCAGGACAACTTGGCGTTGAGGCCCTTAGTCGTGGCGCTTACACCGCAACATTTGTTGACGCAAGTCGTGCTTCAGTCAACGTTGTAAATGAGAACCTCGAGCACACAAAACTTCAAAAGAATTCAATTGTTAAGAATGAGGACAGCCTTGGCTTTTTGAAGATGACAAAAGACGTTTTTGATATTGCACTTCTTGACCCACCTTATGGCAAGGGACTCATAGAGGCAGCGCTTCCAGATTTGGTTGAGCATATGTCTGAGAACGGTGTCATCATCTGTGAGACCTCAAAAGAGGAATCATTACCGGATGAGGTTTCACGTTTTGTAAAACGTAAGGAACATAAATACGGAAAGATTAAGCTTACAGTATATAGACCAAAAGAGGAGATAGAGGAATGATTAGAGCAATTTGTCCAGGTAGCTTTGATCCAATTACAAATGGACACCTCGATATCATTGAACGTGCTTCAAAGATGTTCGACGAGGTTGTAGTTGTTGTCATGACAAATTACCGTAAAAAGGGACAACATGCTTTTACAGAGGACGAACGTATAGTTCTCATTAAGAAAGCTACAGCTGGCCTTTGCAATGTAAAAGTAGACTGCTATGATGGCTTACTTGCTGACTATGCAAAGCAACATGATATTCATGTTGTAGTCAAAGGCCTTCGAGCTCTTTCGGACTTTGACTCTGAATTCCAGCAAGCTTTAGGTAATAGCAAACTAAACCCAAATCTAGAAACTGTATTTATTGCGACACGTGCTGAGAACATGTACTTGAGCTCAAGCCTTGTAAGGCAGATTGCTGAGTACGGTGGAAACTTCGCAGATTTCGTTCCGGCACCTGTATTTGAGGATATCAAAGAACACTACAGAAAGGATTGATTTTTATGGCTTCTATTGAAGAGCTCCTTGATGAAATGGAAGACATACTATCAGATGCGAAAGGTAAATCCTTTTCGAGTAAGAAGACAGTTGATATAGATGCCCTAAAAATTGTCATCGACGATCTGAGAAATAATTTCCCTGAGGAAGTTAAGCAGGCTCAAATTCTTGCTTCTGAACGCAGGGAGATAATTAGTCGCGCAAATCGCGAGGCAGATGCTGCTGTAGCAGACGCAAAAATCATCTGCCGTGACCTCCTCGCTTCAGCTGAGCAGCGCTCCAAAGATATGGACACAGCTACTGCTAGAAGAACGGAGGAACTTATTCGTGCTGCGCAGCAGAAGTCACAACAGACTATCAATGCTGCAAAGGAGGAGGCCGCTAAAGCTGCTTCCCGTGAAGCTATCGTAGTTGAAGCTCGGGCTCAGGCTGATATTGCCAAGGCTGAAGCTGATAAATATCTTGAAGAGGCTAAGAAAGAGGCTAAACGTATCCTTGATGACGCTGAGTTTAAGTCAAAGGAAATGATTGAAACTTCAGAGGCTCGTGCCCGTGATCTCAAGCTCAAGGCGAGTGCTTATGTTAACGACATCGTAACTGATGCTGAGTACAGAATAAGCCGCAGTCATGCTGAGATTAAAGAACTTCAAAAGAGCATGTCTGGTGCCTCAAAGAAAGCTGCAAAGGCTTCAAAACCACAGCAGCAGAGAAAGCCTCAGCAGAGGAGAGAGCGCGAATATGTTGAATCTAACTTCTCTGATCCACAGGTAATTAGTCATCAGTCAATAATTGACATTCCTCTTGAGGATGATTTTAATTCCTTCCTTGATAGGGACTTAAGAGATGACCCACCACTTCATGAAAAATCAAATTACAATATCGAACTTTAAGGACTACAATGAGACTTGATAAACTTATTGCTTCCCAGGGGAAGTACTCACGAACTGATGTTAAAAAGTTAATCAAGCAGGGCCTTATCGTGGTAAATGGTAAAACAGCAACAACCTCTGATGAGAAGGTCGACCCCGACTCAGCAGAGGTTGTTATAAATGGTGAACCTTTTATTTATAAGGAACATATTTATATTATGCTCAACAAACCAGAGGGCGTTGTCAGCGCGACCGACGACAAGGTGCATAAGACCGTACTGGATTTAGTTCCTCCGGAACTATTCCGTGACGGTCTATTCCCAGCTGGTCGTCTTGACGCTGACACCACGGGGTTTGTTCTAATAACAGATGATGGAGACTTTGCACACAAAATATTAAGTCCTAAAAATCATGTTGAAAAGACGTATATTGCAGAACTTGCAGATTCAATTTCAGAGGAAGACATATTAAAACTTGAGAGTGGCATAACTCTAAAAGATGGTTATGAGTGTCTTCCGTCTAAAATAAAACTCCTTGGAGAAAAAATAATTGAAATAAAAATTTGCGAGGGAAAATACCACCAAATTAAACGAATGATTGGTGCGACAAATAATAGAGTTTTGTCGTTAAAAAGAGTCCAAATTGGGGCTCTACCACTAGATATAGACCTAAGACCCGGAAATTGTCGTGAAATTACACAAGAAGAATTAGGTGAAATAACTACTAAAAACGGCACCTATTTTTATGCGGAATAGCTAAACAGGTGCTATTCTTTTGGTCATTTTTATTAAAAACAGTGCAAAAAAGCATTGCAATTTAACGAATAGTTGTGTAAAATGTAAAATACACTGATTATAAAAATTGCACAAAAGGGGCGCAGTTTATATGTCGAATAGATTATTCCAAGGTGTTATTCACCAAATGCGTGATGCTATCGACCGTACTGTAGGTGTTGTCGATGAGACAGGCGCAATCATTTCTTGTAGCGAACTTGAAAAAATAGGAGAACAGATTCAGGTTAACGTTGCTGACATCTTTTCTACAAATGAAGCCACCTGCCTTGATGGTGTTACTTACCTCACATTTGGCTCACATCTTCGTCATGAGTATTCTGTATTCGTAACAGGTGACGATGATCTTGCAGAGAAGTATGCTAGAATCCTTTCTGTTTCACTTTCTTCTATCAAGCAGTTCTATGATGAGAAATACGACAGAAGCAACTTCGTTAAGAACGTTATCCTTGATAACATTCTTCCTGGTGATATTTTCGTAAAGGCTCGTGAGCTTCGCTTTAATAACGACGCAACTCGCGTAGTACTCCTTATCAGAATCACAGGTCATGAGGATGCATCAGTATTTGACGTAATCCAGAACCTCTTCCCTGATAAGACAAAGGACTTCGTAATTAACATCAACGAGACTGATATCGCTCTCGTTAAGGAAGTTCGCACAGGTGTTGAGCCTAAGGATCTTGAAAAACTTGCTCACTCAATCTGTGATGCACTTAATACAGAATTTTACAGCAACGCTCTTGTTGGTATCGGTACAACAGTTGTTGGTATTCGTGACCTTTCCCGTTCACTCAAGGAAGCTCAGGTAGCTCTTGAAGTTGGTAAGGTATTCGACACGGAGAAGAACATAGTAAGCTACGACAACCTCGGTATTGCTCGTCTTATCTATCAGCTTCCTACAACACTTTGTGATATGTTCCTTCACGAGGTATTTAAGAGAGGTTCTATTGAGAACCTTGATCAGGAAACTCTCTTCACAATCCAGAAGTTCTTTGAGAACAACCTCAATGTTTCTGAGACTTCACGTAAGCTCTTCGTACACAGAAATACTCTCGTGTATAGACTTGAAAAGATTAAGAAGTTCACAGGTCTTGATCTTCGTGAATTCGATGATGCTATCGTTTTCAAAGTAGCTTTGATGGTTAAGAAGTATCTTGACTCTAGCCCAACCAAGTTCTAAAGAAGCACTAAATATAGTGCACGGTTTTGTGCAATGCTACAAAATTTAGATTTCCGGTTACAAATGGGTTACAAAATATAATTATATATGGTATACTAAAGACTGTATTGGTGGAATTTTGCCAGTACAGTCTTTTCTAGTTTATAAAGGAGTCGACTTAAACGTGATAGAATTTAAGAACGTTTATAAGAAGTACGATAGTGGTACTGAAGCGCTTAAGAATATCAATCTACGTATTGAACGTGGTGAATTTGTATTCATAGTAGGTGCTTCGGGCTCAGGTAAGAGTACTTTTCTCAAAACTATAATGCGTGAAGAAGTTCCTACTTCTGGCACGATTATGATAAATAACTATGACCTCACAAGGATGACAGATAAGGAGATCCCTTATTTTCGTCGTACAATGGGTATCGTATTCCAGGATTTCAGACTCATTCCAACAATGACTGTTTATGATAACGTAGCATTTGCTATGCGAGTTATTGGTGCAAATGAGAAAGAGATTAAGAAACGTGTACCATACGTTTTGAGCCTTGTAGGTCTTCAGAGTAAGGCACGCTCAATGCCAAACGAGATCTCTGGTGGTGAGCAACAGCGTGTTGCTCTTGCACGTGCTCTTGTAAACAACGCTAATACAATTATTGCCGATGAGCCAACAGGTAACATCGACCCTGAAATGTCATATGAAATCGTTGATCTTTTAAATCATATCAACGAGAACGGCACAACAGTTATTATGGTTACTCACGAGCATGAACTTGTTAAGAAGTTCAATCATAGAGTCGTAGTAATTGATCATGGCTCAATTATCTCTGACACTGCAGCAGGTGGTCAGCTTTCATACAATGAGACAACAGGCTATAAGCCAATCTCACAGGCAGAACCTACACCTTCATTTGATGAGACAAATGTTGAAATTGAAGTTGTAGAACCTGAATATCAGGTTGAACCTGAGTCTGTTGCTCCAGCAGTAGAAGAACCAGCCGCTCCAATTCCAGAGCCTGTTGCTTTAACAGAAGAAGCACCAGCTGCTCCCCCTGCAGAGGAGGATCCTATTCAGGCTGAAATTTCCGCTAAGGTTGCAGCTGCAGTCTCAACTCCAAACCAGTCAATGTATATGGATCAGCTTGCTGCTCTTGCCGCAGCTGCAACATCAAACAGTGCTGGTGAACCTCTTCAGAGCGCACCTGATGCTCTCACTCCTGAGGAGCAGATGAATAACTTCGCCAATATCGACGGCGTTGATTATTCCAAGTACTTTGAAACGGAAGGGGAGGTTTAATCATGGCTGAGAAGACAAAACGTAGAACCTCCTTTAATTTGAGCTACTTGACAAAAGAAGGCGTAAGCAACGTATGGTCAAATAGACTTATGTCACTTGCATCAGTTGCAGTACTTACTTCTTGTCTCGTACTTATCGGTATTGCAGTAATGCTTTTCGTAAACATTGATGCAATGCTTGAGAATGTTGAGGACCAGAACGTAATCATGGTTTACCTCAACGATGAATTAACCGAGGACCAAATTAATAAAGTTGGTCAGGATATCAGAATGATTCCAAATGTTGGACTCGCTGAGTTTGTCTCAAAGGAAGACGCTTATGCAGCTCAACTCGAATCAATGGGCGAGGATGCTCTTCTCCTTGAGGGACTTGAGACAAACCCAATGCCTGACGCATATAAAGTAACCCTTACAGATCTCACAGATTACGACAATGCCCTTAAGATGTTCTCAACAATTGAAAATGTTTTGAGTGTTCGTGGTAATAGTGATCTTGCAGGACAGGTTAGAGAGATTAGAACAGGCGTAACCTATGTTTGCATTGGTATCATAGTTTTACTTCTTGCAGTAAGCTTGTTTATCATCGCAAACACCGTTCGTGTAACAATGTATAACAGAAGACTTGAGATAAGCATCATGAAGGCTGTTGGTGCAACCAACTGGTTTATCCGCTGGCCATTCATCATCGAAGGTATCGTAATCGGTATCATCTCCGGTATCGTATCTTTGGGTCTTGTTTTCGGTCTTTATAAGCTCGCAATGAATTCATTCGGCACAGTATTCTCACTATTTGGAACATCAAGCGTTTCATTCCTTCCATACGCACTTCCAATGCTTGGTGCTTTCATAGTTATTGGTGTATTTGCTGGATGTTTCGGAAGTATCGTTTCAATGGGTCGTTACCTTAAGGAACACGGAGGATCAGTAGTATCAAATGACAATGACAGTGAATAAAAGAATTATTTCTTTGCTTCTTGCATTACTCTTTTGTGTAACCCTTGTGACTCCTGCTTTTGCAGCAGACAAGGTTGACGAGAACGATTCTCGAGTTGTTGCTATGAGAGAACAAATCGAGAAACTAAAAAAAGAAAAAGAAGAAGCAAGACAAAAAAGACAGGCCCTTGAAGGAGAGATCAATGAGGCTTCTGCTACTGCAATGCAGATTCAGTCAGAAGTTTATGCTCTTCAGGCTGAGGTCAATGCTTATCAGGCAGAGATTAATGCGCTTAATTCTCAAATAGAGGTTGTTCAGCAGGAACTCGATGAGACTGAGGATGCAATGGATAACCAGAAGCTTCAGATTGAGGCGACTCAGGAACTTCTTGCCCAGCGTCTTAGAGCTATGTATATGGCTGGTAATGTCTCAACAATCGAGCTTATCTTTGAGGCAGATAGTTTTGAAAATCTCCTCAACCGAATTGAACTCGTAAAGAGAATTACAAAGCATGACAATCAAATAGTTAAGGACCTTAAGGACGACATCAAGGAACTTGAAGTACTTGGTGAGAAGCTTGCTGATGACAAGGCAACACTTCAGGATTCTAAGGATGAAATAGTTGCTTCTCAGGCTGAGGTTAAGGCTGCAAAGCAAAAGGTTGACGTAAAACTTGCAACAGTTGAGTCATATCTTTCAAAGCTCAGCAAAGAGGATGCACAACTCAAGGAACTTGAGGCACAGGCAGAAGAGCAACAGGCTGCATACGGCCAGACAATTTATAACATGCTCAATGGTATTTCAGAGGGTGATGGTTCTGCAAACCTCATCTGCCCAGTACCATACGGCAATGCTTATATCTCTTCTCCATTCGGTACAAGAACACTTAACGGCAGAACATCAACGCACTACGGTATTGATATTACAATGGGCGGTGCTGACCAGTACGATAAGCGTATTATTGCTGCAGGTTCTGGTACAGTTCTTATCTCAAGTAATGCTTGTGGACACAACTATAAGAAATACAGTAGCTGTGGATGTAACGGCGGTTATGGTAACTACTGCGTAATTGACCACGGCAACGGTGTTATCGCATATTATGCCCACCTTACAACTTCCTATGTTTCTGTAGGTCAGGTTGTAAACCAGGGTGATACAATCGGTATTATGGGATGCACAGGTTATTCAACAGGTGCACATCTTCACTTTGAGATTCGTACAAATACATCTGGCGCAAGATCTGCAACAGCAGTTAACCCAAGCAACTACATTCATGTGCCTTAATGATGGATAGGAGATACCTATGAGTAAAAAAATTCCACTTGGTACTGCGCTCGCAATACTCTTTGTTGTAATGGCAGCAACAATCGCCATCACAATGAAAGTCTCAATGAGTGCATACAACAATTTGATAAGTGATCTCTCAGAGCGTTCTGCTATGTATGAAGGTGTTGCTGAAGTAGATAAGCTTGTTCGTGAGAAGTTCGGTGGTACTATCGATTCAGATGTTGTTTATTCCGGACTCGCAGCAGGTTATGTTAACGGTCTTAATGACCCTGCTTCATTCTACTTAAACCCTACTGAGTATGAGATTTATAACAACAAACTTCTCGGTAAGATGAGTGGTACTGGTATTACTTGCACATACAATACAGAGACAGACCACCTCTATATCACATCTGTAGCAAAGAATTCTCCAGCTGATCAAGCTGGTATAGTTGCTGGTGACGAGATTACTAAGATTGCAGATATCGATGTAGACTATGAGAACTATGCAGACCTCATGTCAAACCTTGAGGGTACAAAGCTTTCAAACGTTAATGTTACATATCTTCATGAGAATAAATCTAATACAGCAAACCTTGTTATGGGTTACAACCTCCAGGCTGTAACATACCGTAATGTTGGTTCAATAGGCATCATCTCTATCACAGGTTTCTATGAGAACGCAATTGCGCAGTTCCAGGACGCCATCAAGGCTCTCACAGAGGCAGGATGTAAGTCCCTTATCATTGATGTCCGCAATTGCTCAGAGGGTACAATTGAGTATGCAACAAAGGTACTTGATATCCTCGTTCCAGTAGCAAATGATGGTACTGGTGCAATGGCTACAATCGTCAATAATGAAGGTAAGACAATTAAGACATATCCTTCAGATTCGGACTGTGTAACTCTTCCAATGCTCGTACTTATTAATGGTGGCACAAAGGGCCCTGCAGAGCTCTTCGCATGTGACCTCCGTGACTTTGGTAAGGCTCAGCTCATTGGTACAAAGACAAAGGGCGTCTGCACACTTCAGCAGCTCTATAAGCTCTCTAACGGTGGTGCAGTGGTTCTCACAGTAGCAAACGTTCTTCCTTACACAAGTGAGGGAATCAACGGTGTAGGCGTAGCTCCTGACTATATCATCAAGCTCACATCAGAGCAGTCAGCTCAGATTGGTATCATGTCTGACGGTGAAGATCCACAGATGCAGAAAGCATTTGAACTTCTCCAGTCACAGGATGATTCATCAGCAGGTGCTGAAGAAGGCTAAAAAGTATAATTTGATATAAAAAAATAGAGTGTGGTTTTGTCCACACTCTTTTTTTATACAAAAATTTGAACTTTTTAGCAATTTTCCACAAAAACGCCAAGTTTTTTATTGAATTTTTTTATATTTCATTATATTATAAAATTGCATATATATAATTACATCTTAACTATGTAGTTATTTTGAAAATACTTCGAATGAGGAGGAAGAAACATGAAAATGAGTAAAAGACTACTAGCGGTCATGATGGTAGTCGTAATGGCATTGACTCTTGTGCCACTCGGAATGTTTGCTTTTGCAGAAGACCCTGCAGAAGATGGCACAGCTGCTCATCCATATATCATTGATGACCTTGTTGAATTCAAGGCGTTCCTAGAGGGTATTAAAACATATCCTTCATATACCAAAGTTGATAGTGCTACGGTAAACGAAAATAATTACAAAACTTTCTATGTAAAAAAGATTGCCGGATATAAGCTTGCAACAGATGAAAAGTGGAATGATAAAGTTGACTACTATACTCTCGATGCAGTACCAACTTATCCAAGTAATGCTTGTTATAAACTTTCAACAACTGGCAAATTCGATGTGGTAGGAGTATGGTTTGATCAAGCTACTTCTGCTGAGAAGATTAAGGTGTCTAAAATTTTAAATATTAACACTAAAGATGTCTACACTCCAGCAACTGAGGCAGATAAAGAGGGAACAACAGTAATTTATTTCTTTGATGGTGAGAATTACACAGAAGTACCTGCTGCTGATAAGGCTACTTTAGTTCTTGACTCTACTAAGCACTTTACTAAGAGTACTGGCTGGGATGAAGCTTCTTATGCTGATATTGATACAACTGCTAAGAGAGATGCACTTATCGGTAGTTCAGATCTTGATATTGAACCTATAGAGATTACTCCAGCAAAAGCTAACTTTGGTGAGAGTTTCAGTTTTGATGGTAGTAACCAAGTAATCGCTGGTATCAATTTCAATGGCAATGATTCATTAGCTATGTTTAATGGTGTAAGTAAAGGTAACATCAAGGACTTTACAATTGATGCTTGTAATTTCAATTGTGCAGGCTCACAGCTTGCCTCTGTAGTAATAGATAACAGAGGTACAGTTGAAAACGTCAAGTCTAATGCTGTTCTTACAATCACAAACAACATGACTACATCAGGTGTTGTGGCAGCTGGTATTGCAGTATTTACTAGTTCTTCTTCGACAATCAACAACTGTAAGTTCAATGGTAAGATTTATCAGAAGGTAAATACTGAATCATTTTCTGGAACTGAATATGTTAACGACCTCTCAGATATTGATGCTAGAATTATCGTTCTTTCAGGAATAGTTGTTTCAAATCTCATTTCTGAAGCTAATAGAGATACGCACTTTATTGGTAACAATTCTGATGCTGCAACATTTGACACACAGTATATCTATGGTCCAAATGAGATAATAAATGGTGTTGTACCAACTATTCCAACATATAAGACTGTTGGCTCAGATACAGAAGCAACTAATCCTGGTGACACAGCTGTTTCTGATTGGAGTACAAACAAGTACCAACTTGTAAAGACAGCAGACGGAAAGTACTATGCGAGATATGTTACATGTACTCATGAGGGATTTGCTCATGTAGATAAGGTTCCTGCAACGTGTGCAAAAGAAGGTAAGGAAGAATACTACTATTGCGATACTTGTAAAAAATACTTTTTAACAGAGCCTAATAAAGATACTACAAACGTAAGAGAAAGCGATCTTGTTATTCCAAAGACAGAGGAACATACGGGTCCTGCAGTTAAGGTTGACGCAAAGGCTGCAACATGTGCAGAGGCGGGCAACATTGAATATTGGCAGTGCGATACTTGTAAGGCAAAGTTTGCTGACCAGGAACTTACACAAACAGTTACAGATGTAACTATTGCAAAACTTCCACATTCATTCACAAACTATGTTTACAATAACAATGCTACAACCACAAAAGATGGTACAGAGACAGCAAAATGTGATAACTGTGATGCTACCCATACAAGAACAAAGGCTGGAACAAAGATTCCTTCAGTACAGATTAAATCTTCTACAGGTTATTACAAGACAGGCGATTATGTTGTAACATCTAATCCAGCAACTAAGAGCGGTATTTCAGTTGCAAGCTTTAAGGGTAGCTTACAAACATATACTTATGTTGTTAGAAATGAAAGTGGCACTGAGATAACCAGTGGCATTGTAAAGACTGGATATACAGTCGAAGTTAGCGGACAGCCAGCTTCAAAGATGACAATTGTAGTTTTAGGCGATGTAAATAAAGATGGCGTTATCTCATCTCTTGACTACGTAAGAGTAAAGAATATTATCCTTAAGAAATTTACTCCTGATACTATTACTAGCCTTGCAGCAAATGCAAATGGTGATAGAAAGATTTCATCTTTGGATTACGTAAGAATTAAGAACATTATTTTAAATAGCAAGTAAGGATGGTGGAACAAATGAAAAAATTATTCGCAGTATTACTTGCAGTTATGCTCCTCGTTTGCATTCTTCCTATGAATGCATTCGCAGCAGGAGGTATGGCTGTATCTACTGGCTCTTTAAGCCTCGAACCAGGCAAGAGCGCAACATTTACTGTATCTGCTTCTAATGCAGCAGGTCAGATTAGCGTTTCATCATCTAACCCAAGCGTTGCAACAGCTTCTGTAAGCACAGATTGGCTCGACTGTAGTTCGGCAACAGTAACAGTTAATGCTGTTGGTGCTGGTTCTGCTACAATCACAGTTACAGCTGTTGATATGGCAACACTTGATGAGGAAGATATTTCTGGTCAGGCTCGCTCAGTATCTATTAATGTCGCAGCTGCAGCAGCTCCTACAACAACAAAGGCTCCTGATAAGAATGCAACTACAGCAAAGGCAGTTGAGAAGAAGATCGTACTTGATTCTTTGAAGGTTGTTGCCGGTGATGTTGTAACTCCTGTACTTGTTCCAGGTACATATGATTATGAAATCGTTGTTCCTTACGGTTCAAAGACATTAGTTGTTGACCCTAAACTTGAAGGCGCTACAAACATTGAAGTAGTTGGTGCTGATAATATTAGTGATGGTAGCGTAGTTGCTATTAATGTAAAGACAAAGGATGGTTCAGCTACATATAACCTCAAGGTTAAGTATGCTGAGCAGGAGATTAAGGAAGTTAAGGCTCCACGCGAAGGTATGCCAAAGGGTCTTGCAATCCTTCTTATGATCATCCTCTTCATCATCGGTCTTGTAATTGGTCTCATTATTGGTGCTCTTATCAGTAAGAGAAAGTATGAGAACGTTGGCTACTACGGTGGCGATGATAATACTCCAGTAATCCCAGGCACAGGCTATGACAGTGGTAGCGCAGACGACTATGATTCTGGCGCAGCTGCTCCATTTGCAATGTCAGGTCTTAATTTCGCATCAACAGGCATGGGCTTCAACTATGACTATGCTAATGATGATTATGATGATGGCTATGATGGTTCTGATGAACCAGGTTCACTTCGTGATCCTGTTTACACAGAGCAAGAGGTAACAGAGCCAGAGGTTGAAGAGCCTGCAGAGCCAGTTCCTCCAGTATTTGAGGTTCCTGTAGCTCCAGCTCCAATCCCTGTTGCTGAACCTGCTCCTGCTCCAGCTGCTCCTGCATATCAGGCACCAGCTCCAGTGGCAGAGCCAACACCAGCTCCTGCATATGCACCTCCACAGCCAGCTTATGCTGCTCCTGTAGCTCCAGCTCCTGCATATGCACCTCCACAGCCAGCTTATGCTGCTCCTGTAGCTCCAGCTCCTGTTGTAGAGCCAGCTCCAGCAACACCTGCTTATGCGGCACCTATTGCTGGCCCAGCATATGCTCCAGCACCTGCTATGGCCGCAGAGCCAGTTGTAGATATTCCTACAGCACCAGCTCCAGTAGTTGAACCTGCTCCAGCACCTGCAGCTCCTGTATATCAGGCACCAGCTCCAGCTGCTCCAGTATATGAGACTACTCCAGAGCCAATTGCTCAGCCATACATTGATGATGCTCCTCCTGCACTTCCTTATGAGGCAGGTAAAGCACTCGGTGCACAGCCATTTGAGCAGTCAGCTGACTAATTTAATAAAAATAAGAGGGGCGACTAAGTCGTCCCTCTTTTGTTCTATCAATTTATTTTGTTAATCTGAAGTCTTTTTGAAGCTTGAACATACGTGAGTTGATTACGATGTGAGTAAATGCGACTGGCATAGAACAGATTGATGTGGAATACATCCAACGTCTAATTTCAACTACATCTTCATCAGTAGACATCTTGAGTAATTTTGCTTCCTCTTCAGTTGGTTTACGCTTATAAACATCAGTGGCGAGGTGGTCAATCTTTGACTTCATTGTCTTATTAAATTTCTCGTCGATTGGTTCTCCGAATGAGAAGTCCTTGCCGATGATATTATTTGCAATTTCAAGGATATAGACTGTATCAATAGCTACAGGGGCATTTTCGATGATACGTGCTCTATATGCTGTCATACCACCAACACCGATATCCCAACGTTCAAGTAATTCGTGGTTGTTCTTATCAACCTTAAATGATTCTTCCTTTAATACTGTGATTGTGTCATTGAATCCGAGCGAATGAGCTGTGTAAGAGAAACTGGCAAATGGGTGAATAGAAAACTCAGAGTTCTCGGCTACGAATGTACCAATTCCCTGACGCTTGTATATGAAACCTTCATTTTCAAGACGAGTTAAAGCCTCACGGACAGTAGCACGACCAACGTTGAGTTTTTTCATGAGCTCAAATTCAGTTGGAAGTTTTGTGTTAGGAGGATACTTTCCTGAAACAAGGAGCTTCATTACGTATTCCTTAACATAGAGATAAAGGGTTGCTGTGTTTTCTCTCTTTGACATTTTTAAGACCTCTATTTCAAACAAGTATTGTTAATTGTTCGTTTTTTTCAGTACAATATTAATACAGTGATTTTGTAATTGTCAAGGACTTGTGCGATATTTTTGATACAATATAAAAAGACCCCCGTCACTTTAAATGTAACGGGGCAGCTTTTGTTCATTATTATATGTTGTTTGAGAGTAACTGGACAAAATCGTCAGTCTTTTTGATGAATTCATCAATATCTATGTTCTTGTTGTTTAATAGCTTTTGTATGATCAAACCATCCGAAACGAGAAGAGCAGTCCACGCGAGGTAGTCTGCGTATTCGTCACCAGCACGCTCTGCAATCTTAGTGGATATTATCTGCTGGAACTCCTTGTAACGCTCTATAAACATATCTCTGATTCTCTCGTTCCCGAGGAATGCGGAGTAGAGAAGATGATATCGAGGACCAACATATTTTACATTGCGCTCAACTACGTATTTTAGAAGTCGGTGGAGTGAGGTGTCCTTCTCTTTGTTATCTACCCAGATTAGGAAGTCATCCCACTGCTGGTCAATGAAACGGTTTGTAATGTCGAGGAGAATGTCCTCCTTTGTCTTATAGTGGTAATAGAGGGTGCCTTTTGAAATGCCAGCTGTTGTTGCAATCTTCGCAAGGCTAATATCATCAAGTGATTGGTTCTCAAGGAGCTCAACTGTAGCATCCATGATTATGTCTTTTACGTTTTCTTTTCGTGGGGCAGCCATATAACTCTCCATTCGGTATTTTGTTGCGTTCATTGTAGCATTTTTTGGTAGTTCCGTCCAGTTGACTTTATTATATATAAGATGTATAATAGGAGGTAGTCGGTCAAACGACCGACTAAATTCTGATAGAGGTGTTGAAAATGCCAAATATCAAAAGAATACAAAAGAAACTGAAAGCAAAATATGGCGAAAAAGTACAGGTTACTTTTGAAGATGACATCATCCGTCTTACGGGTGAACTTGACAATTGGGACGACGTCTTTGATGCCTGCTCTATGGCAGCAACAAAGAATAGTCGTATTCACGTCGTAAACGATATCAAGTTCACCGGTGCTGAAATCCCTCCAATGAGAGTGCCATCACTTATTGACACTGTTCTTGAGGGAAAGACACCTGACGTACTCGTTATCGGTGGTGGTATCTCAGGATGTGCAATTGCACGTGAACTCTCAAAGTGGGAGATTAACGTTATGCTCCTTGAGAAGAACGCCGACTTTGCAATGGGTGCTTCTGGCGCCAACGACGGTGAAGTTCATGTCGGATTCGACCTCTCAAAGGGAAGCCTCAAGCAGAAGTATGTTTTACTCGGTAACCATATGTACGACAAACTCTGCTCGGATCTCTCCGTTCCTTTCCGCCGTGAAGGCCAGTACGCACTCTTTACTCAGTCCTGGCTTTTCTTCCCCGTGTTCTTCCTTTGCCTCTGGCGTAAATACCATGATGGTGTAACAGACACACATTTCCTTACAAGGAAGAAAATCTTAAAAGCAGAGCCAACTTTCGACAGAAAGATTCGTTTTGGTGTATATAACGACTCGGCTGGTGTTGTTTGTCCTTATGGTCTTACAATCGCTTATGCTGAGAACGCTGCTGAAAACGGTGTAGAGGCTTATCTCAATGCTGCAGTACTTTCAATTGATACTGATGAAAATGGTGTTATCACGGCTGTTAATACAAACCGTGGCACAGTTCGTCCAAGGGTTGTTATTAATGCTGCAGGCGTATTTGCAGATGATATTGCAGAGATGGCACATGACCGTTTCTATTCAATCCATCCTCGTCGTGGAACAAACTCCATCCAGGATAGAAAATCAGCAAAGATAATCGACACAATTGCTTCAGTTCAACATATAAATCTTAAGCAGCAGAGTAAGAGCCACACAAAGGGTGGCGGACTCATGCGCACAGTTCATAATAATATTCTCGCAGGTCCTGATGCTGTTGAGTGCTATGAAAAAGAAAACACAGCAACTCGTCCAGAGAGCATCAAGGTAACATACGACAAGCAAAAGGGTACAGTTCCTCTTGCTTCCGAGCGCGATATCATCACTTACTTCACTGGTGTCCGTGCTCCAACATTCGAAGAGGACTTCGTAATTGAGTGGGGTAGACATTGTAGTAACATGCTCCACTGCGGTGGTATTCAATCACCTGGTATTACAGCTGCTCCTGCATTTGCTATTGATATTGCAGATATGGTTGTTGAGTATCTCAGTAGACTTATTCCAATTAACAAGAAGGCAAAATGGCAGCCAAAGAGAAAGGCAGTTCCTTCACTTAAGGATATGAGTCCAGCAAAGCGCGCAGCTCTTATCGCTAAAAACCCAGACTACGGTATTATTGTATGTCGCTGTGAGGAGATCTCAAAGGGTGAGATTATAGACGCACTCAACCGTCCTCTCTGCCCACCAACAGTTGACGCAATCAAGAAACGTATCCGTCCTGGTATGGGACGTTGCCAAGGTGGCTTCTGTTCACCACTTGTTACACAGATTATTGCAGAGCATGAGAATTGTGCTCTGTCAGATGTAAGAAAGGCATCAGCAGAGTCAATTATCTGCTATGGAGAAACTAAAGGAGGCGACACAGAATGATTAGAACTTGTGATGTTTTAGTTATCGGTGGTGGTCCTGCGGGCCTTGCAGCTGCTATTGCAGCTGACAAAGAGGGCGCAAAGGTTATCCTTATCGAGCGTGAATCTCGTCTCGGCGGTATTTTAAAGCAGTGTATCCATGATGGCTTTGGTCTTGTTCGCTTCGGTGAAAAACTCTCAGGCCCTGAATATGCTGAACGTTTTATTGATGAATTTAAAGAGCGCGGAATTGAAGCTAAGACTTTGACTTTCGTAACTTCAGTTGAAAGAATCAAGACTGGCTTCAAGGCAACAATCGTTTCAAGAGAAGGAATTGAGGTTATTGAGACCACAAGCCTTATCCTCGCAACAGGTTGCCGTGAGCGTACAAGCAAGCAGGTGTTTATTCACGGTACACGTCCATCAGGCGTATTTACAGCTGGTACAGCACAGCATTATACAAACTTGCTTGGTCAGCTTCCAACTAAGCGCTGCGTAATCTTGGGCTCAGGTGATATCGGTCTTATTATGGCTCGTCGCTTGACTCTCGAGGGCGCTGAGGTACTCGGTGTTTATGAAGTTAAGTCCACACCTTCTGGACTCACAAGAAACATTCATCAGTGTCTCAACGATTTTGATATTCCACTTCATCTCTCACATACTGTTACACGTGTCTTTGGACAGGACAGACTTACAGCTGTCGAGGTAGCTAAAGTTGATGAGAAGATGAAACCTATTCCTGGTACAGAAGAGATTATCGAGTGTGATGCTCTTATTCTCTCAGTAGGTCTTATCCCTGAGAATGAAATCGCTGAAACTCTCGATGTTCAAATTGATGGCCGTACAAAGGGCCCACGTTGTGACGCAACACTCATGACAACTGTTCCTGGTATATTCTCATGTGGTAATGCACTTCACGTTAACGACCTCGTTGACTACGTTTCTGAGAGTGGTGAGACTGCTGGTAAAAATGCAGCACACTTCGCACTCGGCATGGAACGCACACTTGTTGAAATCAAACCAAATGAGAACATTCTCTATATTGTTCCACAGGTCCTTGATATCAAAGCAAAGAATGATGCGGTTGTAGTTTACTTTAGAAGTAAGGATGTCTACAACAAGGCAACATTTAGAATTATTGCAGATAACAAGATCGTTTTCGAGAAGAGATATGCATTCCTTCGTCCACCAGAGATGGAGAAGATTGTTGCTGACTTCTCGAAGTTTAATCTTCGTGAGTACAGCACAATTACTGCAGAAGTGGAGGTTGATGCTAAATGAAGATAGTTTGCATTACATGCCCACGTGGCTGCACAATAGATATTGAAAAGGTTGGTAGTGATTGGCAGGTTTCTGGCAATTCTTGTAACAAGGGCAGAGAGTTCGCTATTAATGAAATGACAAAGCCAATGAGAACAATCTGTTCAACAGTTAAGACAACTTTCCCTTCAGCACCAGTTCTTCCTTGTAGAGTATCAGCTGATATTCCAAAGGATAAGATTTTCGATGTAATGAAGGAAATCAACAAAGTGGTTGTAGATAAACCACTTACCCGTGGTGATGTCATTATTAAGGATGTACTTGGCCTCGGTGTAGACGTAATATCAACTTCAGATTTACTTGCTCAGATTTGAAAGGAGTAATTAATAATGGGATACAAACCTTATGAAGGCTTTGAGCCAAAATGGATTAAAGAAGTTGCACCAGCAGATTCATATCGTTCAATCTTCCGTTGGGGTGATCCAACTCACTTTAAGTTCCCAAAAGAGTCTCTTTATAATCTCATGAAGGAACGCCTTGATATCACAGATGATTATGTAAAGGATTATCGTTGCGATACTGGTCTTGAAAAGGTTGAACTCGGTGAGGAGCACGCTCCAAAGATGGAGAAGAAGCACCTTACATTCTTTAAAAAGATTTATGGTGACCAGATGTCACAGTCAGACTATGATAGACTCTCTGTTGCTTATGGCCAGACAGCATATGACCTCTATAGAATTCGTGAGCGTCAGTTTGACAGTCTTCCAGACGTTGTTCTCTATCCTTCAGAGTCTGAGCAGATTGAGAAGACAGTTGAGTACTGTGCAAAGAACAAGATCCCACTCTATGTTTACGGTGGCGGTTCATCAGTAACACGTGGCGTTGAGCCAACACTCGGTGGTGTTTCACTTGACATGCGTCGTAACTTCAATAAGGTTATCGCATTCAACGAGATTGACCAGACAATCACAGTTCAGGCTGGTATGTCAGGTCCTGACCTTGAAGCACACCTTAATAATGCAGTAGCAGAGTTTGGTGCTAAGCGCGCATTCACATGTGGCCACTTCCCACAGTCATTTGAGTATTCATCAGTAGGTGGTTGGGTTACAACAAGAGGCTCAGGCCAGAACTCAACTTACTACGGTTGTATCACAGATATCTGCCTTCAGCAGAAGTATGCAACACCAAGAGGAAAGATTGTAACATCACGTTATCCACGTGAGGCAACAGGTCCAAACCTCAACCAGATTATGATGGGCTCAGAGGGTACTTTCGGTGTACTTACAGAAGCTACACTTAAGGTATTCCACTACAACCCTGAGAATAGAAAGAGATTCTCATATATCTTCAAGACATGGGATGACGCTATGGCTTTCGCACGTGAATGCCTCCAGGGTGAATTCGGTTTCTCATCAGTATTCCGTCTCTCTGACCCAGAGGAGACAAACATGATGCTTCGTCTCTACAATGTAGATGAAACTCCAGCTCAGCCTCTTCTTGAGAAGATGGGTTATAAGGATATGGAGCGTTGCTTGTTCCTCGGCTTCACTGACGGTGACAAGAGCTACTCAAGAAACGTTGCTTTCAACATTATGAAGGTTGCATTAAAGCACGGCGGTTTCCCACTTACAGGTCTTGTATGTAAGGGTTGGGAAAAGGGTAGATTTGATGATCCTTATATGCGTGATTCACTCCATGACTTCGGTATCATCATCGATACACTTGAGTGCTGTGTAAACTGGTCTAATATGGCTCAGGTACATAGAGATGTACGTGAAGTTTGCCATGCTCTTCCTAACACAGTTGTAACAACTCATATGTCTCACTGCTACCCACAGGGTGCTAACCTCTACTTTATCTTCATCGCTAAGATGGATACAGCTGAGGAATTCAGAGCATATCATAAGACAATTCTTGATGCCATTCAGAAGTCAGGCGCAGCTCTTTCTCACCACCATGGTATTGGTAAGATGTTTGCTCCATGGCTTGAGGGCTCAGTAGGTAGAACAGAGTATGGTACATTTAAGGCACTTAAAGAGTACTTCGACCCTGATTATACAATGAACCCAGGTGGCACAATTGGTCTCGACCTCAAGGAGGAGGAAAAGGTATTCCTTCGTGACGGTTATTCAGAGATTGGTCACGTTTAATAGAAACTTTAAGAGCGCAACTTTTGTTGCGCTCTTATTACTTAAATAGTATAATTATAGGGTAGTTTTTTATTTCGGAGGGCTCTATGACAAAAGCTGAAATACGAAATATTGAAATAGTGAATAACCAGATGGAACTCAGTCTTGAAATCACTCTTCCATATGACTCATCTGTTCATTCTCCAAAGGTAACTTTGATTTATGAGATGAACGGTGAAACACGTTTTATTCCAATCTTGGTTCAGTCCTATTACCCTAATACTGATGGTGATACCTGCACAATTATTGCGGGTTACAAATACTATATTGAATATCTCTTCAACTCACCAATTAAAAATGATCCTGTTGAGATGGAAGTAGATGTTCATTATGGTGAGGAACACTATCGTGATATTCCTTTCTTCCTTGCAACTAAAGTTTCATCTGTTGATTCGGATTACACTTTGGAAGCAGCAGAGAATGGTATTGTTCTTAAGCGTAAAGAGACCTACGTTGAAAGGAAGAAAAATTACTTTGTAATTGCTCTTCGTGCAATTATTGGTGCAATATATGGCCTCATTGTAAGGATATTTGGTATCATCCTTATCCCATTCCTTTTTATTGACTCCGTATTTGCATTTTTCGACTTTAAGAAGGGCTGGGTTACAAAAGAGGAGAGAACTACCTTACGCTTCTTTGTAGACAACGTACGTGTTGGCTACCGCTCAATTACCCACACTGAAATTGGTAGAAAGAACATAAAACAGAACTGGGTTTCATTCTGTATGTTCCTCTTTAGGAATAGTAAAATCGTAGATAACAGAATTACATTTCTCTCAAATAGACGTGGAGAACTCTCAGGAAATCCAGCTGATGTATATGAGATTTTAAAGGATGATTCATCACTTGAGTTTAAGATGCTCCTCGATGATAATCCAATGCATAGAATGAGTTTCGCAACTCTTTATAAGTTTGCAAAATATTACTCAACTTCTAAGGTTGTAGTTATTGATGACTTCTATGAGCTCACAAGTATGGTTGAAAAGAAGCCCGAGGTAAAGCTCGTTCAGGTATGGCATGCGTGTGGTGCGTTTAAGACATTTGGCTTCTCAAGACTTGGTAAACCAGGTGGACCTAAACAGGCATCAAATAACCACCGTATGTACGATAGGGCTATTGTAAGTTCAAGAGGAATCCGCCGCTTCTATGCGGAGGGCTTTGGTATTCCGATTGAGAATGTTGTGGCAACAGGTGTGCCTAGAACAGATATGTTCTTTGATAATGCTGTTGCAGAGCAGATGAGGGAAAACTTCTATAAGGATTATCCAGATTGGAAATCAAAGAAGATAATCATGTTTGCTCCAACATTCCGTGGCAATGGTAGACTTACAGGATACTATCCTATGGACCGTTTCAACTTGAAGGAAGTTGCAGATTCATTAGGACCAGACTACGGTATCATTGTAAAGATGCACCCGTTTGTAAATAACAAGGTTTCAATTCCAGCAGGCTATGAGGATCGTATTATTGATCTCTCTGAGAACTCAGAACTCAATGACCTTCTCTTTGTCACAGATATTCTTATAACTGATTATTCCTCAGCAGTATTTGAGGCATCACTTCTTGATATTCCAATGATCATGTATGCGTATGACCTCTCTGAGTATATTGCAACACGTGACTTCTACTATGAGTACAAGCCAATGCTTCCAGGCAAGCTTGCACAGTCACAGGAGGAAGTGGTTGAGGCCATAAAGTCGGGTGACTTTGAGACAGAACGTATTCAGCCATTTAAAAAGAAATTCTTCGACCACTTCGACGGCAAGTCCGCGGAGCGCGTAGCAGAAATGATTAAGGAGTTGCTCTAAGCGAGCAACTCCTTTAATATTTTGTCGGTACACTTGCCGTCGCAAGCATCCATATATTTGTTTTTGAATTCTTTTATCTTAGCTATGTCTTGCTCCTTGTGTATGGCCTCTACGAGCTCCTCCTGTGTTTTTACGATAGGGCCTGGGACAAAGTCCTCATAAGGATAGTAGAAGTCACGGTTGCCTTTGTAGTCGTCAAGGTCGTATGCGTAGAAGACCATAGGCTTTTCGAGGAGCGAGTACTCAAAGATAATAGATGAGTAATCTGTTATGAGTAAATCAGCTATTTTAAGAGCCGTATTTGTCTCATAGTTGGATATGTCAAGGCATTTGCCTTTACAGTTACCTGGGATTTCAACTTTTCCCTTGATAAATGGGTGAAGTTTGAGGAGAAGGATCTCATCTTTGAGACTGCCACAAAATGCTTCCAAGTCAATACCTATGCCGTTTTTAGCATCTACGATATTGTTGCCACGGAAGGTTGGAGCATAGAGAATGAGTTTCTTATCCTTGAACTCTGGGTGATCTTTTAAGAAAGATTCCTTAGTATTATCTCTGTTATTTATAAGTTCATCCGTTCTAGGGACACCGAGAGGTTTAATGATGTCCTCGCTGCAGCCAAACGCTTCAGCGTAATGTCTGGTTACTTCTTTTGAGGACACTGGAACGAGTGAATAGCAGTTGTGCATTGGAATCCTGTTGTCTGATGCACCAAATGATTTGTCGAGGGTGGAGTAACCCCACTTCTTGAAAGCGCCGGAGCCGTGCCAAAGCTGAACAACTTTTGTTTCAGGTCTTGGAGTTACGGCGTAGGCTGGGAGATAGGATTCCGTTAAGAAGACGATACCAGAGCGTGCATACTCTTTAATGAACTTATTGAATGAGGCCGAGCGATTTGCTCTGCCTTTTATTTTTTCGCCTAAAGAATTACCCTTGAGACCTTCACTCTGTGGGAAGCATTTAACAAGTGTTACACCGTCCTTGGCTTTAAGGGCAGTGTAAATTGGCTTCATATTATCTGTTAGGTCTGTTGAATAAGGGTCTGCAAAGAGAATACGATTCTTGTCCACTTTGTAGAATGCTTTATAGAATGCAAATCTAAGTGGGTAGTGAACCTTCATCTCATAGAGACTAAGCATCAATGATATGTTCATACGCATAGTATACACCATATCGGTTGATTTACCAATTAAATTGTTATAAGATGAATTTGTATTATTTATTAGAATGAGGTATTTTATGGAACCAATTTATGTAACTGGTCATCAAAATCCTGATACTGACTCAATTTGTTCAGCACTTGCATATGCTGCGCTTAGGAATGCTCTTGGCGACAGGCAGTATACTGCGGCTCGTCTTGGAAATATCTCAGATGAGACACGCGCTGTGCTTGAGTACTTCGATGTTGAAGCTCCAAAGCTTATCACTAACGTTCGCACGCAGGTCTTCGATCTCTCATATGATGAGCCACCGACACTTGGCCGAAAAGTCACAGTAAATAAGGCGTGGGAGACTTTAAAGGGCGCACAGCGAAGTGCTATTCCTGTAGTTGATAGTGACGGTAAACTCTACGGCATGCTCACGACAGGTGACATTGCATCATATGTAATGAATTCTGTCTATGAGTTTGGAAAGTTCCAGTCTGGATCATTTGAAGTAGGGGAGCTTCTTGAAAAGCCAATTGAGGATATCTGTAGTACTGAGGATATTCAGTATTTCCACTTAAATGACTATGTTGATGATGTTAAAGATATCATCTTGAAGAGCCGTTTTCGTTGTTACCCAGTGCTCGATGAAAACGATGTAGTAGTAGGTACAATTGGTAGATTCCACCTCATCAGATATAACCATAAAAAGATTGTCCTTGTGGATCACAATGAGGCTTCTCAATCTGTTGCTGGTCTCTCACAGGCAGATATCCTTGAGATAATTGACCACCACAGACTTGCTGATATTCAGACAACTGCGCCAGTCTTCTTCCGCAATGAGCCTCTTGGTAGTACAGCAACGATTGTTGCGACAATGTACAAGGAGAAGGGTGTAGTTCCTGATGAGAAGATCGCTGGTATTTTAGCTGCGGCTATCATCTCTGATACAGTAATGTTTAAGTCACCAACTTGCACACAGTATGACATTGAAATTGCAAATAGGATGGCCAAGATTGCAAACGTTGATTTAAACGAACTTGGTGACGTGCTCTTCGCTGGCACAACATCTCTCAGTAAGCCAGTAGAGGAGCTTATCTACACAGACTTCAAGGAGTTCCACATCGCAGGTTACAAACTCGGAATAGGTCAGGTAACATGTCTCAATTCCGAGGCACTTATGACTCGCAAGGATGAGTTTTTAAAGGCAATGGCCTCTAAAAAGGAGAGCGCAAAATACGATTTCATTCTCCTCATGCTCACAGACGTACTCAAGGAAGGTACTCATCTCATATACATAGGGGATGAGGATACAATCTCTCAAGCATATGACGTCAAGGCTGAAAACAACGAAGTATTCCTTCCACATGTAATGTCACGTAAAAAGCAAATAGTACCAAGGCTCTCAGAACTTTGGGGTTAAAACAATGGGGCAACCGACCTCCGTATAGCAGAAAGGCTCGATACCGTGGTTGGTCGTGACATCAATGCGAAGCTGAGAACCGCATGCACACCTTCAAAGCAGTTATGGCAGCCACACTTTAAAAGGCTTAAAAATTAATACAGAAGCAAAAAGAAGCAAGACAATGTACATATATTGTACATCTGTCTTGCTTTTGTTCATTATTTATTCAAATTTTCTATTGCAAAGTTTTTCTTCCTTCTTTATAATTATAAAGGTTTACTTTACAAAAGTGCAACTTTACAAAAGTAAATCTTTGCGAAAGCAAATCTTAACAATTTAGCAATTATTTCAGGAGGCAGAAAAATGTACGAACAAAACGCAAGAAAGGACAGACCAATCCATGATAGACTTCTATCTTTCCTTCTCGCAATGACAATGATGCTTTCGTGCATCGTTGTTGGTATTCCAAGCTTTAGTCTCAAGGCTAAAGCCAAGTCAGCCGAAAGTACTGATTTCTATCAGTACCAGAATGGCGAGCTTGTGAATACTACTAATTCATCAGCTCAGAGCTATGTAGATGCGCAGAGTAATTCTGATTACAGATACTTTGCAAGCTACAAGGTGCCAAAGCGTAAAGAGGGCAGACCAGCTGTTGGTTCTGACATCTTTAAAGTTAAGACTTATGTTAGTGGTTATACTAACAACGGTACTGGCAGCGAAGGTAAGCATTATTTCTATGCTGACTCACAGCTCACTGGTATCTTTGGTGTAACTACACCACTTGATGGTGGACTTAGACTTATTTCTAACACATCA
>JAKSQX010000009.1 GCA_024403955.1 Clostridia bacterium
GAAGCCCGTCACGGCAAAGCTCTTAAGGGTCTCCTTGACAGATACTTTGGCTAATAACTAAAAAAATAAGACGGTTGGGGAGACCCAACCGTCTTATTATTTGTCTAGATTATTTTAAGTCTTTGATGAATGTGATGTTCTTCTCGTTGATCATTGAGTAGTTGTTTGACTTTTCTTTGCCGGCTCTCTTTGCGATGTCCTTATCTACTGCAAACATTGAGTTGCACTCAGGACAGATAGCGAAGAGATCAACGTTGATATCTAAGAGAGAAACGTTGAGAACGCCTATACCGTTTGTAGCTTTGAGAAGGTTCATATATACGTGCTTTCCGCAACGTGGGCAACAGATATCTTCTGTATTGCCAAATTCTTTAATATTATCAGCTGCAATTTTCATAATAGTGTCTCCTCTAAATCAAATAACAATGATATTTTATCTTTTAAACACTCCAATGTCAACGAACGTTTTTATTATATTATATATTGTAAAACATACTAAAAGTGTTATAATTTATCTCACTATAATATATTAAAGAGAAGAGGTGGCTTGTGATGGTTATAAGCAAAATCTTCGCGATAATTATCTTTGTAATCATGTTCTTAGCCATCGTTACTGAGATATTTGAACGACATATTGTTACTTTAGTTTCTGGTTTGATGACAATTATTGTTGTCTTTGGTATTTGCATGCACTCGATGGATGCCATAATCAGAACAATCAACATAAAAAGTCTTGCAACCCTTGAATTTTGGTACGGAGGAGGAGAATCCTCTGGTATTAACTGGGCTACAATCATATTCATTGCAGGTATGACTGTTATGGTTGAGGGTATGGGACATGCCGGTTTCTTTGATTGGCTCTGTCTTAAAATTGCAAAACTTGTTAAGTACAACACAGTTGCACTTCTTATATGCTTTATGATTATGTCTGCTGTACTTTCTATGTTCATAGACAGTATAACTGTTATTATGTTCCTTGCAGCAGTTACAATCACTCTTGCACATACATTGAAGTTTGATCCTGTTCCAATTATTCTCGCAGAGATATTCTGTGCAAACCTTGGTGGTAGTGCAACAATGTGTGGTGACCCACCAAACATCATTATTGGAACCGCACTTGGATATACTTTCTTTGATTTCCTTTCAAATACTGGTGTCATTGTAGGTATCTGTCTTGTGTTTACAATTCTCTATTTTTTCTTTGTAATGAGAAAACCTCTTAAAGCATCTGAGAAGGAGAGACCGGCAGATATTGAGTATCCAAAGGCTGAAGATGCAATTAAGACTAAGAAGGGCTTCTATTCTTCAGTAGTTGTTTTTGCTATTGTAGTTTCTCTTCTTGTGACACACTCAATAACAGAACTTACAGTAGCGACCATTGGTGTAATTGCTATAATTTTAACTTCAATTGCAATGGTATTTGCATTTGACTTTGCAACACTCAAAGATATATTTAAGAAGGTTGATTATAAGACATTGCTCTTCTTTGTAGGACTCTTTGTTGTTGTTTCTGGTCTTGAAGAGACTGGCTGTCTTGAAGCAATTGCTGGATTAATTGCAAAGATTTCTGGTGGTAATGCATTTGTTATGATTGCAATCATCATCTGGCTCTCAGCAATCTGTTCTGCATTTGTGGATAATATCCCATTTGCAGCAACAATGGTTCCTGTTATTCAGGCTATGGCTGAAACTACTGGTGTTCCACTTGCAAATCTCGCATGGACACTTGCGCTTGGTACTGACATAGGCGGAAGTGCAACACCAATTGGCGCATCTGCAAATGTTGTTGGAACATCACTTGCAACTAAATCTGGTCACCCAGTAACTTGGGGTAAGTATTGTAAGTACAATGCACCAGCTACAATCATTGTCATCACAATTTGTACGATTTCACTTTTCGTACGTTACTTTTAATTGAAGGAGGAGCGTAAAATGGCTGAAATGAACAAACAGCAGATTCTTATCACTATCACACGTGATTTTGGAAGCCTTGGTCACCGTATTGCTGATGAACTTGGTAAAGAACTCGGTATTCCAGTTGTAGATAAAACTCTCCTCTATAAGATGGCGGAGAATCATGGTTTTGACCCTGAGTTTTTAAAAAAATATGATGAGAAGCCTCGTAATCCTTTGACATCACGTACACTTAAGGGACATTCAAACTCAATTGAGCAAGTTCTTGCGGATATGGTATTTAAATATCAGAAGGACCTTGCTGATACTGGTGAAGACTTTATTATGGTCGGCCGTTGTGCTGATTGGAACTTACGTGGATATCCAAATGTAATCAAAATATTCATCACTGCTGATGAACCTGATCGTAGAGATCATGTTGCAAAAGCACTTGATATTTCACTTGCTGATGCTGAATCTCTTATAAAAAAGATGGACCGTAGAAGACTTTATTATCATAAATCTAATACGGATGTTAGCTGGGGAGATCCTAACTTCTATAATCTCTCAGTTAATTCATCAAAACTCGGTGTAGAGGGCTGTGTTGAACTTATTAAGAACTACATTCAACTCTATATGTCTAAGTCTCAAAACTGGGACGATTAAGAGAGGAAGTGCATAAGTGGAAAAGAAAAACGTTATCATCAACCTTAAAAATATATCGGTAGCTTTCGACGGCGAGCCGGTTCTTAAAGATTTGAACCTGTATATTCGAGATGGGGAGTTTGTCACATTACTCGGCCCTTCGGGCTGTGGTAAGACAACGACCCTTCGAATTATTGCGGGTTTCCAAGAGCCAGACGCCGGCGAGGTTATCTTTGAAGATAAATGCATCAATGGTGTTCCCGCTCATGAGAGACAGGTGAACACCATTTTTCAACGTTATGCACTTTTTCCACATCTTAATGTTTACGACAATGTTGCCTTTGGTCTTCGACTTTGTAAGATGCCAGAGAGCGACATAAAGAAGAAGGTTGAAGAGATGCTTGAGCTCGTAGACCTCAAGGGCTTCAACCGTAGGTCAATTGATTCGCTCTCTGGCGGTCAGCAACAGCGTATTGCAATAGCGAGAGCACTTGCTGTTGACCCACGCGTGTTGCTCCTTGACGAGCCTTTAGGAGCACTTGACCTTAAACTTCGTAAGGACATGCAGGTTGAACTTAAGAACATCCAGCAGAGGCTTGGTATTACATTCATCTATGTAACTCATGACCAGGAAGAAGCACTCTCAATGTCCGATACGATCGTTGTAATGGATCACGGTGAGATTCAGCACATCGGTACACCTGAGGATATCTACAATGAGCCTGCTAACGCATTTGTTGCTGACTTCATTGGTGAGTCAAACATCCTTGATGGTGTCATGAAGAAGGACTTCAAGATTGAGTTCTCCGGCCACGTATTTGACTGTGTTGACAAGGGTTTCAAAGAGGATGAACTCGTAGACGTAGTTATCCGTCCTGAGGATGTTGATATCACAACAGTTAAGGACGGCATGATCTCGGGTGTAGTTACAAACGTAACTTTCAAAGGCGTTCACTATGAGATTATCGTAGATGTTGGTGGCTTCAAGTGGATGATTCAGACCACTGACTACGCTAAAGAGGGTAAGAAAATTGGTCTTATCATCAAACCGGATGAGATTCACGTAATGAAAAAATCTAAATACTCTGGTCTCTACGGTGACTACTCAAGTTTCTCAGATGAGATGGACTACATCTCAGATGTTAATGAGATTCTTGTTGAAGAAGAGGACGAGGACGAAGAAATAATCGACTAATAAAGGGGGGAGACAAATGAATAACAAGACCTACAACGGTATCTCAGCACCATATGCACTGTGGTGTGTAGTATTCATTTTGGCTCCACTCGTAATCGTTGCTTATTATGCTTTGACAGATTCAACTGGAGCATTTACTACAGCAAATTTATCTGGACTTTCTCTGTACACAGATACGATTGCCCGCTCAGTATACTTCGGTATTATTGCAACAGCTATCTGTCTTGTAATCGCATATCCTCTTGCATACTTTATCTCTAAGACAAAGGCTTCTAAGCAGAAGATTCTTCTAATGCTCATCATGGTGCCTATGTGGATGAACTTCCTTCTTCGCACATATTCAATCATGGTTTTGATTGAGGATTCGGGTATCATCAATAACTTCCTTGTCTCAATTGGCCTAAACCCAATTCACATGATCAACACACCTGGCGCTGTTATCTTTGGCATGGTTTATGATTACTTGCCATTTATGGTAATTCCTCTCTATACCGCTATGACAAAGCTTGATGTTAGACTCATAGAAGCTGCTCGTGACCTTGGTGCAAGTGGCTTCCAGACACTTCGTGATGTAATTATCCCACTCACACGTTCCGGTATTGTTTCAGGTATTACTATGGTATTTGTACCATCAGTATCAACCTTCTACATTAGCCAGAAACTCGGTGGTGGTAGATACACACTTATCGGTGACGTAATTGAGATGCAGTTCCAGACTGCATATAACTATAACCTTGGTGCATCTATATCATTGCTCCTTATGGTCTTCATACTTGTTTGTCTCTTCATCATGAACAAGTTTGGAGATATTGATGAAGGAGGTAGTATCGTATGAGAAAACTCGGAACTGCCTCAAAAATCTACATGATTTTAATCTTTATTCTTCTTTATGCACCAATTGCTGTTTTAATCTTCTATTCTTTTAACGATTCTAATAGCACAAGTGTATTCACGGGATTTTCGCTTCGTTGGTACGGTGAACTCTTCCGAGACGAGGCTACAATTACTGCGCTTAAGAACACACTTGTTCTCGCATTCCTCTCATCAATTATCTCAACAATAATTGGTACGATTGCAGCAACAGGTATCTATTATTCAAAGACACGTTGGTATAAGAACGGTCTTTTGACAGTAAATAATATTCCGCTCATGAACCCTGATATCGTAACAGGTATCTCAATGATGCTCCTCTTTGTATTTGTTGGTACCATCCTTAAGGTCTCAGGTGTATTGGGCTTTGCAACTATGCTCATAGCACATATCACTTTCGAACTTCCATATGTTATTCTCAACATCCTTCCAAGATTTAAATCTATGGATAAATTCCTTGTTGAGGCAGCATGTGATCTTGGTTGTACACCAAGAAAGGCATTCTTTAAAGTAACTGTTCCTTACATCAAGACAGAGATTATTGCCGCGTTTATTATGGCCTTCACACTCTCACTTGATGACTTCGTAATCTCATACTTTGTAAGTGGTCCAGAGTTCCAGACACTTCCAATTCGTATCTACTCTATGACAAAGAAGCGCGTTACACCTGACATGTACGCGCTATCAGCTATTATCTTTGTCACAGTATTTATACTTCTTATTCTCACTAACATCGCACAGGACGACGCATTCCGTGAGAGATTTAAGAAAAAACCAAATAAAAGGAGGGCAACATCATGAAAAAACTCTCCTTGGTAATACTCTTTATTGCTGTGATGCTTTCATCGCTTGTAATTCCAGCATCTGCTTATAGCCTCAACGATTATAAGATCGATGTGGACTACTACAAAAACAATCCTTATAAGGGCACAACACTCAACGTATATAACTGGGGTGAATATATCTCTGATGGTTCAGAGGATTCACTCGACGTTAATAAGTACTTTGAGGAACTCACTGGTATCAAAGTTAACTACACAAACTTTGATAGTAATGAGGATATGTACGCAAAGATTAAGAGTGGTGGCGCGAACTACGATGTCTGCATTCCATCTGACTATATGATTGAGCGTATGATTGATGAGGGAATGCTCTTAAAACTTGATTACAACAACATTCCTAACTTCAAGAATATCGATGATGACTATAAGTCACTCTATTTTGATCTAAGCAATGAGTACACTGTAACTTACAACGTAGGTTATGTTGCACTTGCTTACAATACAAAACTTATGCCTAAGGCACCTGATAGTTGGAGCATCCTTTGGGATGAGGACTATGCAGGTCAAATCCTTATGTTCAACAACCCACGTGATGGATTTGCTATCGCTCAGTGCCTTCTTGGTCAGGACCTCAATATGACTGACCCTAACGAGTGGCAACTCGCATACAGCAAACTTCTTGAGCAGAAGTCTGTAGTTCGTTCATATGTAATGGATGAGGTCTTCAACATCATGGAGAGTGGCGCTGCAGCTGTTGCGCCTTACTATGTTGGTGATATCATCACTATGATGGATAACAATGAAGATCTCGCTGTTGCTTTCCCAAAGGAAGGCGCAAACATATTTGTTGACTGTATGTGCATTCCTAACACTTGTCAGAACAAAGGCGCAGCTGAACTTTACATCAACTTTATGGAGGAGCCAGAAGTGGCTCTTGCAAATGCTGAGTATATCTGCTATGCAACTCCTAACAAGATTGTTAGAGACCTCGATGAGTATAGCCTCAGAGACTCTGACATCCTTTATCCTGACGCTTCTGTAACAGAGAATTATCAGTACTTCCATAATCTTCCTGCAGACACACAGGGCCTTATGGCCAATCTCTGGTCAGACCTAAAAGTTGATGGCGATTCAAATGCATCAACATATATCGGTCTCGGTATTTTCTGCGCTTTGGCAGCATCTTTTGGTGCCTACAAAATCATAAAGAAGAAGCGTAGAGAGAAGTACTACGATTAATATTAAAATTATTTAAATTAATATATAAAAAGTAATTGACAAGGCATATCTGCTTTGCTATAATTATCAACGTTGCGTGAGGGAAATATCCCATGCGTACATGCGAGAGTGGCGGAATCGGCAGACGCGCACGTTTGAGGGGCGTGTGGGGCGACTCGTACGGGTTCAAGTCCCGTCTCTCGCACCAAAAAGAACCAGGTTGTATAACCTGGTCTTTTTTTATATAATCGTTATTAGGGTGATAATGATGAAACATTGTATTATTGTTAAATGGAATGAGGATGTGGATAAGAAGGCTATCCTTGAACCAGTTAAAGTACTCTTTGAGGGTGCAAGGGAGATTGATGGTGTTAGTGACGCTTTGTTTATAGAGAACTGTGTTGATATAGAGAATAGGTATGATTTGATGATTCAGGTGATTGTGGAGAAGGAGAAACTTCAGAACTGGAATGAGTCAGAGATTCATAAGACTTTGAAAAAGGAATATGGGGATATGATATTGTCGAAGGCAATATTTGATTATGAGTAAAATTGTATTAATTTAAAATCATTTAGGAGGGCAATATGGCACAGTATATTAGGCAAAATTTTGATAATACTGTATCGGAGCGTGAAAAGAAGCATAAAGACATAGCGTACCGTGCTGCTTGCGAAGGTATAGTTTTACTTGAGAACAATGGCGTTCTTCCTATTAAACCGGGTAAGATTGCACTCTTTGGAGCCGGTGCTAAGTGGACAATAAAGGGTGGTACAGGTTCTGGCGATGTAAATGAGCGCCATTCAACCTCTATCTATGAAGGTCTTGTTGATGCAGGCTTTGAGATTACTTCTGAAGATTGGCTTAGACAGTATGATGAACTTCATGATAGAGTCATGAAGGATGCTACAGATAACTTTATGTCTGCAGTCAAGCATATGCAGTTTGGCGATATTATGGGCATGTTTATGGGAACTGTAGGATACCCACAGATGAAAGTAATCAAGGCTGATATTGCTAAAGCACCTGCTGACACTGCAATTTATGTTGCGTCGCGTCAAGCAGGTGAAGGCGCTGATAGACATATTGAAAATGGAGATAATGACTTATCTGACGGTGAGATTGAGTCACTCCAGCGCCTCACAACTTTCTACAAAAACGTAGTTCTCGTAATAAATATCGGCTGTAGCCTAAATATGGACTTCTTGTCAAAAGTTCCAGGGCTTGGCGCCGTTATCTATATGTGTCAGCAGGGTACCGAAGGCGGACATGCTTTTGCTGATATAATCACTGGTAAAGTTAACCCATCTGGTAAACTCTCTGATACTTGGGCTAAAAAGTATGAGGATATTCCATTTGCAAATGAGTATTCTTACTTAAACGGCAACTTAAAAGATGAGTACTACAAGGAAGGTATCCTTGTAGGTTATAGATACTTTGATGCATATGGCGTAGAACCTCAGTATCCATTTGGATATGGTCTCTCGTACACGACTTTTGGTTTAAAGACAACTAATGCTGAAGTTGATAAGACAGTTGTTACAGTTGATATTGAAGTAAGTAACACTGGCAATGTACCTGGTAAAGAAGTAGTTCAGGTTTATCTCTCTGCTCCAAATGGAGTTTTGAAGAAGGAACATAAATCTCTTGTAGCTTTTAAGAAAACTGGTGTTATTAAGCCGGGTGAAGTTGAAAAGCTTCAGGTTTCTTTTGACCTTCGCGACTGTGGTAGTTATCAGGAACTCGGTGCACGATATATTCTTGATAAAGGTTCATACATAGTAAAAGTTGGTGATTCATCACGCAATACTTTTAATAGTTTTGTACTTGAACTTGATGAATTTACTGTTGTTGAACAGGCAAAGAACATCTGCCCAACAATTAAAGAGTTCTCAGAACTCGATATCCCTGAAAGAGGGGAAGAGGATCTCTCAAAACTCTCTCATCTTGAGGTTAAATCATCTGACTTTGAGACAATCTATCATGACTACAGTGCTCCAAAGCCATATCATGACCCTGAAGTTGACGCGGTAGTTGATAAGATGAGTCTCCTTGATAAGGCAACAGTCTGCGTTGGCGCAGGTATGCTTAACGGGAACCGTGTTACAAAGATTGAGGGCGCTGTTGGACATTCAACTTCTAAGTTTTTTGAAAAGTATGGACTTCCTTCAGTGGAATTCTCTGATGGCCCTGCAGGACTTAGACTTACACGTTTCTCAGGTGTATATGAGAATGGTAAGGTTAAGATGATTGATTCTCCACTTGCTGGTCTTGATCTTCTTCCTAACAGTATAAAGAAGTTTATCTATGCAGATAAAGATAAATGTAAGACAGCCTATCAGTACACAACTGCTTTCCCAGTAGAGGTTGCTCTTGCACAGACATGGAATATGGATCTTCTCTATGAGATGGGAACAGCAATTGCTGCAGAGATGCAGGAGTTTGGTATTGCATACTGGCTCGCACCAGCGCTCAACATCCATAGAAATCCTCTCTGTGGACGTAATTTTGAATATTACTCAGAGGACCCACTTCTTACTGGTAAATGCGCTGCAGCCGTTATTTCAGGCGTACAGAGCATTCCTGGACTCTATGTCGCAGCTAAGCATTATTGCTGTAACAACCAAGAGGATAATAGAATGGGTGTTAGCAGTAATGTTAAAGAGAGAACTCTCAGAGAGATTTATCTTAAAGGTTTTGGAATTGCTGTCAAAGAGGGTAAGGCCTCTGGTATAATGACTTCATACAATAAGGTCAATGGTGTTAATCCACCAAACTCATATGACCTCTGCACAACCTACCTTCGCAATGAGTGCGGATTTGACGGTGTTGTAATGACTGACTGGTTTGGAGATGTATTTTCTGGTACCCCAGTACTTGCAATGCATGCCGGGAACGACCTTTCTATGCCGGGTCTTCCAACGCAGAATCTTCAGATTCTTCTTGGAACAAAGCTTTCATACGTAAACGAAGTTGACGTAGACCGTTGTTGTCGTAATATAGTTAAGCAAATTCTCCATAGCGATACAGCTGCTCAACTTAAAGAAAATAAATTTACAAAAATATAAGAGGGAGAATTTAAAATGAAGTACACAGATTTAAAACTTTCTTATTATCCAAAAGTTTTACCTTATGCAGTACTCAACCTTTATCCACAGTTCTTAGGACAGAATATGAATAGAATTTTGAACGGCCCTGGCGTTGCTGGTCATTTTTATTCTTGTCTTACGGACCACCTTGCAATGCATCTTATCTTTGATGTACATGCAGGCGATACAAAGAAAAATCTCGACTGGCTTGCAGACGAGATGAAGAAGGGATATGGAATTGAACGCCGTATCTACTCAAAGAAAGAAGTTTTAAAGCAGCCATATAAAGAGGGTGTACGTCTTCTCTACTTCAGAGGTGACCCAGATAAGCCTTTTGTTCTCTTTAATCCATGTGGTGCTTTTCTTATGGATGCAAACATCTGTGATGGCCTTTCAATGGCTCGTAAATCTGTAGAACTCGGCTATAACTTCTTTATCATCAACTACTCACAGTGCATCTATCCATTCCACGGCGGCTTTAGAAGCGCTCGCCAGGATGTTTCAAAGGCACTCAAGTATATTATGGAGTCTGATCTTCCAATTAATAAGGAAGGATTCGCAATTGCCGGCGGTTCTGCAGGCGGCTTTATGACATGTCTCTGTGGTTCTGATAACTTCGGTTGTAAGGCAATGGGAGACCCAGTTCCAGCAGCTCTTATTGCACTCTATCCTGTATGTGCAAGAGAGAACTATGTCGAAAAGGCAATGCTTCTCGGCCTTACAAGACCAGGCTGTAACTCAGAAGATATGGATCCTTCACTTCACGTTGCTGATGATTGCCCACCAATCTTCTATTTCCGTGGTGGTCAGGACATCCTCGTATGTTCAGCAGCTATGAAGAAGTATGAGGAGGCTCTTAAGGCAAAGAATATCCCATACGTATTCCATCAGTACAAAGACGGTAAGCACGGCTGCGGTCTTGGTACAGACAAGGACCCAGAGGGTTGGTTCGAAGAAGCAATCGAATTCTGGGAGTCACATAGATAAAAGTAAAAGGACCCTTTTCGGGGTCCTTTAATTTTGGTGCGGACGATGGGAGTTGAACCCACAAGGAAGCAATTATCCACAGGAGTCTGAGACCTGCGCGTCTGCCAGTTCCGCCACATCCGCATATAACAACTATTGAATTATAACATAAGTTTAATATTATGCAATAAAGTTATGATAAATTTTGTGCAAAACTCCAAAAGTCAACTTTTTGGAGTAATTGTGTTTACATACACTATATATTGTGTTAATATAATTTCAAGTTAAATACCTTTAAATCGGTCCGAGAGGCCGGCAAGGGTGACATAACAGTCTTGAACTAACTATGCCTTGTCGTACTCTACGACGAGGCTTTTATTTTTGCAAAGGGAGGTTTTGGGATGAACGGTAAGATCATTGTTGATGAATCAACTATGGATAGAACTCTTATCCGTCTCTCACATGAGATTATTGAGCATAACCCTGATGTTGACTCACTTTATTTAATTGGTATTAAGAGGAGAGGCGTTCCTCTTGCAAAAGCAATAAAAGAAAATATTGAGCAGTTTTCAAATATAAAGGTCGATCTTGGTGAACTTGACATCACATTCTACCGTGATGATCTCACTATGAAATATTCAACACCACATCTTAATGAATCTTTGATTGATTTTGATGTAAATGATAAGACTGTAATTCTTGTAGATGATGTTCTCTACACAGGCAGAACTGCAAGAGCCGCAATGGATGCAATAATGAGTCTTGGTCGACCACAGTCAATTCAATTTGCTGTAATGGTCGATAGAGGACATAGAGAACTTCCGATCGCAGCGAACTACGTTGGTAAGAACATACCAACATCAAAGGAAGAGTTTATTTGTGTAAGGGTCGATGAGATAGATGGCAAGAACGAGATAGCTATCTCAAAGGACCTAATTCACTGATAATAAATTAAACTTAAAAAGGAGAGAATCCAAATGTCAGAAAACGCACCTATTCGTGACGCAAGAGAGCTCGGCGTTCCAAAGATGATTATCCTTGGTCTCCAGCACATGTTCGCAATGTTTGGAGCAACTGTACTTGTTCCAATCATCACAGGCCTTAGCGTATCAACAACACTTCTTTGCGCAGGTCTTGGTACACTTTTATTCCACTTTATCACTAAGAGAAAAGTTCCAGCATTCCTTGGTTCTTCATTCGCTTTCCTTGGTGGTTACGCAGCAATCGCTCCAGCAGAGGGCGCTGGCGGAATGACACAGGCACAGCTTCTTCCATACGCTTGCTTCGGTGTTGCTTGTGCTGGTCTTGTTTACTTCATCCTTGCAGCTTGCATTAAGGCTGTTGGTGTAAACAAAGTAATGAGATACTTCCCACCAGTAGTTACTGGTCCTATCATCATTGCAATCGGACTTGGCCTTGCCGGTTCAGCTATTAACAACTGTCAGACAGACTGGCTCGTAGCAATTGTTGCTCTTGCAGTAGTAATTATCTTCAATATCTGGGGTAAAGGTATGATGAAGATTATCCCAATCATCCTCGGTGTTGTAGCTTCTTATATAGTAGCAATAATCCGTGCAGATGTTGATTTTGCTCCAATTAAGGACGCTGCTTGGATTGGTCTTCCAGTTCACACATCAAGCACAATCTTCGCAATTGACTGGTCAAATAAGTCACTTATCATCAGTGCAGTAATCGCTATCGTACCTATTGCTCTCGCAACAATGATGGAACACATCGGTGATATCTCTGCTATCTCAGCAACAACTGGTGAAAACTACATCAAGGATCCTGGTCTCCATAGAACACTTATGGGCGATGGTCTTGCAACAACACTTGCATCAATTTTCGGTGGTCCTGCTAACACAACATACGGCGAGAACACAGGCGTACTTGTTCTTACAAAGGTTTATGATCCTAAGGTAATCCGTCTCGCAGCATGCTTTGCAGCATTCCTTTCATTCTGCCCTAAGTTTGCAGCAGTAATCGAAACAATTCCTGCAGCAACAATCGGTGGTATTTCATTCGTACTTTACGGTATGATTTCTGCAGCCGGTGTTAGAAACGTCGTTGACTCAAGAGTTGATTTCACAAACAACAGAAACCTCATAGTTGCAGCAGTTATCCTTGTAACATCACTCGGTCTTACAGCTGGCGCAACATTCTCAATCGGTTCTGTAACAATCACACTTTCTGCTCTTGCAGTAGCATCAATCGCTGGTATCGTTCTCAACGCTATCCTTCCTGGCAAGGACTTCGACTTCGAAGAGGACGCTCCAATTGACACAGGTGCATCTCTTTCATCTTCAGCAAACGCTAAGGATGTTAAGAAGACAAAGAAAGCCGAAGCTAAAGAAGCTGCAGCTGAGGCATAATTTAAGTTTAATTAAATACGGAAAACTAAATATAAAAATAAGACCTGCTGTTTCCAGCAGGTCTTTTGTTATTCTTTGATTACTTAGCTTTGTATTCGTCGTAATCTCTGTAGATTTCTTCGCCCTGAACGAGGTCTTCGTTTTTACCGTGGTCTGCATACCAAACCTGAGCAAAGAATGGGTTAACTTTAGCGATTGCGTCATAGTTCCATGGCATAGGATCGCACTCTGGGCACCAGTGGCCACCCTTAAGTACTGTGTTAACGCTCATGTCGAACTCATGACCGAATGCGCACTTCCAATGTGAAGGAGCATATACGTCATCAGGCTTCTTAGAATCAAGATATTCACCGCCACGGAATTCAGCAGCCTTCTTAAGGTCAGCAGCTGTGAGCTTGTCAAGTGACTTAGACTCGTCATAACCGTGATCGAGTTTGAACTTTTCAGCTTCCTTGATGTCGTTTGATGGAGGAGTAAGATCCCAATCAGACCACTTGTCTGAGAGCTTCTTGTAGTGAGCCATACCATATGACTCTGTGTCACCCCAGTAAGCGTTCATACGCTCAGCGTTGTTAGAAGCAATCCATGTGCGTGTACCGAATCTCTTGTCCTTAGCGATCTGACCGATAGCGAAACGAGTGATATCAGAGATACCAGGAACGCGAGTAATAGCTGAAAGCTGATAGAACCAAGGGATATCCTTCTTCATGCTCTCGAAGTACTGGTCAGCAGGGATGTTCTGACGGAAGTGGAGATAGTCATCAAGAAGGTCAGAGTCAGCATACCACTGACCGTGGAAGTTTCTGTCGATGAACCAGTTTGGCTTGAAGATACGCTTAGAAGCGTCGCTACCCATACCGATTGTCTTGAGGAGGTAATCCTCAAACTCATAGAGAGTGATTCTGAATGAAGGACCAGAACCGATGTTGTAGAAGCTTCTGTAGAACTCATCTGGAAGATCGTCGTTGCAGAAGTGCTCCATAAGGATAGCAGAATCATCAACTGTAGCCCACTCAAGAACGTCATTCATTGGAACGTGGTACATGATAGGGTCCATGTTCTTAAGAATTGCTGGATAAAGGATACCAGACTGACGCATTGAAACCCACTTCTTAAGACCTGACTCAGCGAATACACGCTCAGCGCGGATCTTGGAAATAGCATAGTGGTCATAAACAGATGCCTTAAGAGGGTCACCTGTACGGCCCCAGTGAATGCCGTAAGGACGGTTACCTGTCTCAGCAACAGTACCGATATATACAACAGCGATGTCGTCAGGATTTGGCTGAGCCTTGATAGCCTTAACGATGTTTTCAGCTGCAAGTACGTTTGTCTTTAAAGTCTTCTTTGGATAGTAGTCAGCAGCAGGTGAAACCAAACCACCGATGTGAAGTACATATGATGCGCCCTTTACGCACTCAAGGATTGCATCATAGTTGTTAAAGTCGCCCCAAACGATTTTAACTCTCTCGTCGCCAAGATATGGTGCGAACTTTGCACGGTTCTTCTCTGAATCACGAAGAAGAACGTTGATGTCAAGGTCTGGGCGATAGTCATAGATTCTCTTGAATGTTGCCCAACCCATGTTACCGGAAGCACCGGTAATGAATACCTTTTTGTTTGCCATGGTTTTGCCTCCAAAATTAATAAATTATTAAAATTAATATTAATGCTAGAATATTTTAACATAGTGAACTATGTAATTCAATAAACAAAAAATGCAAATACACTAAATCGTAAAGTCTTCAACTGTGTAATCTTTACCAAACTTAGGCTTTTTTGCTTTGTTTGAAGGGATTAAGAGAAGCAATGCTAAGAAGACGAGATTAGCTGAAACAACGATTGCGAGATAGTTGTATTCATTAGCATAAGCATATTGAACAACTTTGCCGAGGAAAGGAATTGATAGTTTAACCTGTCCAAGGAACTGATTCTCATTTACTGTGTATGAACCGTTCTTATCTTTTACAGTTGCAATGTTCTCACCATCGATAACATCTACACTTGTGAGAAGAGCGACAGAGCGTTCATCTTTTGTTGTTACTACTGGACTTCCGAGCTCGATTCCATTGAAATCGGAATACTTAATTAAGATTACGTGATCTTTAGTAATTGTTGGACTTAACGAGTTGTTGTATACAGATGCAAAACGGTAATTTGCAATAGCATAATCTTCATAGTTGGTTGAGAAGAGATATGCGAAAAGACTAATTAGACCAACAATCATTGAAATTACGAGGAATATCCAAAGGAAGGTTCTTACGAAAGTTCTAAGATGGGATTTTTTATAAGTTGTGTGATTCTTTGGAATGGTTCCCTCAGCAGTTTCAGGTTCAGGCTCAAAAGTAGGGAAAACTTGCTCGCCAAATTCTTCCACTTCTTTTTCGGCCACCTCAATATTATCGTCTAAAGAACTGGAGATATCCTCATAGTCATCATCAGAACCGAGGTACTCTCTAATGCGATCAGAGGAGGCGAGGGTTGATAATTCGTTCTTAAGGTTCGCAACCTCGGCTTCAAGTTCTTCAATTCTAGCTGAAGAATCCTCTGAGGACTTTATTTTCTTTGCAAAGGACACACAGTCCTTATATAGTTTATCGTTTTTCTCTTTTAATCGCTCATTTTCTTCTCTGAGAGCTTCAAGTTCAGAACGGTTTTCGTCCATGAATTAATCCTCCAAATACTGACTAAATAGTTAGTAAATTAACAATGACATTTTACATATAATTTATTGAAATTGCAAGGTAAATACGTTATCATTAACAATATATTTATTATATTGTATGATTATTGGAAGTGAAGGCCGTGAAGAATACATCGCTAACAGCGCTTGGTGGAATTATCACAGCGCTCTCGATTGTGTTTATGTTCATGTCTTCACTTATTCCTTTTATGACATATATCGTTCCTGCCTTTGCAGGACTGCTGTTGATTGTCACAGTTCAGGAGGTTGAACTTAAGTGGTCAGCATACATATATGTCGCCGTTTCACTTCTTTCACTACTTGTCATCGCTGATAAGGAATCTGCGGTTATGTATGCGTTCTTCTTTGGTTATTATCCGTTTGTTAGAGCGTTCCTTGACAAGAAGGTGAAAAATAAGATAGTTAATAAATTGCTTAAGTTCATTATTTTCAACGCTGGAGTTGTACTTGGTTATTTATTAATCATTTATGTTTTTGCCATCCCGATTGAGGAGATGGAGGAGTTTGGTAAATATACAAACCTTGTTTTACTCGGACTTGGAAATATAACATTTATCTTCTATGACATCGTAGTTAAGAATTTGTCACTTATCTATGAAAAAAAGTGGCATAAACAGATAGTTAAGTTATTCAAATTTTAGGAGGTACCTCTATGTACGAAACATTTTCTGATTATATCAATGATGCTAAGACCAGTGGAAAGGATTGGTTAAAATCTCAATTAAAAATTTCTGCTATTACTTTCGTTCTTCTTTTAATTGGTCTCTTCATAGCAGACATAATTTTAGAGAACAAAATGGGAACTAGAGGTATAGCTCTCGATATAGTTATTCCTTTTGTTGCTTTAGGACTTGCTTTTTTTGACGCACTACCTGTAATTGGACTTAGTGTAACAATGCTTCCTTGGGCATTCCTTGCTGCAATTATTAGGGGCCCAGAATATGGTGCTGGAATTTTAATCGTATTTGCTATTGTAATGTTGATCAAGACTTTCCTTGAACCATATATCCGTGGTAAGTCATTAGGCGTTAGCACTATTGAAGTTGTTATTGCCGCCATCATCGGTTGGTTTATTTTGCCAAAGGGTATTGGACTCGTAGTTGCTCCACTTATTTACACTATTGGCAAAAAATTCTACGTTAAATCAAATCCAAATACTTTCTTTGCAAACTTTGGATATAACTTCCTTGGTAAAGAGGGAGAGGGTGGCAAGAAGGCTGATAAGAAACCTGAAGCTATCGATATTACTGATGATGTAGAGGATGTTAAATAATGAGTAAGCTTCTTTCTCAGATTGAAACAATTTATCCTACTCTTTCGAAGAGCCATAAAAAAATAGCAGACTTTATTCTCAATAACTATGAGAAGGCTGTTTGCTATACTGCTGCAAAACTTGGCACGGAGACAGACATCTCTGAGTCAACGGTTGTAAGATTTGCTACTCATCTCGGATATGAGGGCTATCCTGAGTTCCAAGAAGCTCTTCAGGAGGATATTAAAGGCAAACTTACGACTCTTCAGCGCATGGAGGTCTCAAGCCTCAAACTTGTCGATGAAGATGTTCTCGACAAGGTTATGAGAAATGATCGCGCTTGTATTAAAGAGACCCTTGAAACTGTTTCTAGAGAAGATTTTGAAAAGGCAGCAAAGGCTATCAATAATGCCGATAAGATTTATATTTTAGGCGTTAGAAGTTCTGCACCTCTTGCGAACTTCATGTATTTTTATTTGAAGATGGTTTTTGACAACGTTGTTCTTATCACATCTGCAAGTTCATCCGAAGAATTTGAGCAGATATTTAAGATAAAGAAGAATGATGTCTGTATTGCTATAAGTTTTCCACGTTACTCAAAGCAGGTAGTTAAAACTCTTGAATATACGAAGGAAAAGGGAGCAAAGATTATTGCTATCACAGATAGTACAACATCTCCAATTGCACCTCTTGCAAACTATGTCTTGACTGCAAAGAGTAATATGGCTTCATTTATTGACTCTCTTGTTGCACCACTTAGCCTTATCAATGCTCTTATCGTAGAAGCTAGCCTTGAGAAGCGTGATGAGGTGCTTGAAACTTTCTCAGAACTTGAGGGTATATGGGATAAGTATGATGTTTATGAGAAATCAGAGGATATAATTAATGAGTAAAGTCATTGTTATTGGTGGCGGCCCTGCGGGTTGCCTTGCGGCTGCGACTGCTGCGCGAAACGGTCACGAAGTGACACTGCTTGAGCGCAATGCTAAAATAGGCCGCAAACTGATGATAACTGGCAAGGGCCGCTGCAATCTTACAAATGCTTGCCCTGATGAAAAAGAGGTAATAGAACATATCCCAGTGAACGGACGCTTTCTCTTTGGCGCTTTTTCACAATTTATGACATATGACACAATGTCTCTTTTTGAAGAACTCGGTGTACCTCTTAAAGTTGAGAGAGGAGATAGGGTATTTCCTGTTTCAGACAAATCAGTTGATATTGTTGACGCGCTTTTAAAGTATGTTAAAGATTCTGGTGTTAGAATTGTTTTTAGCGCCAGAGTTAATTCACTTGAGGCTTTGCCTGATAGCACCTTTAAAATCGCCTGTGAGGGCGGTAAAAGCTTTATCGCTGATAAGGTGATACTTGCAACTGGTGGCGCCTCTTATCCTGCGACGGGCTCGACAGGCGATGGCTACGACTTGTCGTCTTCGCTCAGCCACACTGTTGTGACGCCGACCCCGTCCCTTGTTCCAATCGAATCAAATGATCCTTGCTGTAAGCAGATGCAAGGACTTTCTTTGAAGAATGTAGAAATACGTATTATTGACTCAAAGAGTGGGAAGGCCATTTATAAAGATTTTGGTGAGATGCTTTTCACGCACTTTGGTGTTTCTGGTCCTACAATTTTGAGCGCAAGCTCGCACATTAGAACTATGGTTGATGGACAGTATACTCTGTCAATTGACTTAAAGCCTGCTCTTGAGGAAGAAAAACTCGACTACAGAGTTAGACGAGATTTTCTTGAAAACCCTAATAAAGATTTTCAAAATTCACTCGGTGGTCTTCTTCCAAGTAAGATGATTCCTGTAGTAGTTGAAAAGACTGGAATTGAACCTACTAAGAAAGTTAACCAACTAACTAAACAGGAGAGACAGGCTCTTGTCTATACTTTGAAGAATTTCCAAATTTCTCTCTCAAAGTTTAGACCTCTCGATGAAGCTATTATCACTTCGGGTGGTATTGATACTAAGGAAATTAACCCAAAGAATATGGAGTCTAAACTTGTTCCAGGTTTATTCTTTGCCGGTGAAATTATTGATGTAGACGCCTATACTGGTGGCTTCAATTTACAAATTGCATTTTCTACAGGATACCTTGCAGGTACCTCTGTTTGATAAATAAGAGGAGAACAGATATGTTTAACATTGCACTCGATGGCCCAGGTGGAGCAGGAAAAAGTACTGTCGCTAAAGCCGTAGCTTTGGAACTCGGTTTTATTTATGTGGATACGGGAGCTCTCTATCGAGCGATCGGTCTTTATTCACTTCGTAAAACGATTGACACAAGAGATATTCCAGGAGTAATCAAACTTCTCGATGAAATCAATGTTGATTTTACACACGTTGATGGTGAACAGAGAGTTATGCTTAATGGTGAGGATGTTTCTACTGAGATTCGTCTTCCTGAAGTCTCAATGGCTGCTTCTAACGTCTCTGCTATCCCTGAAGTTCGTGCATTCCTCTTAGATCTTCAGAGAAAGATAGCATCAGAGAAAGATTGTCTTATGGATGGTCGTGACATTGGAACAGTAATTCTTCCAAATGCACAACTAAAAATCTTTTTAACGGCATCTGCAGAAGTTCGTGCTAAACGTCGTTACGATGAGCTCACAGAAAAAGGTCAAAAAGTGGATTATGACGAAATCCTTAAGGACCTTAATGAGCGTGACTATCAGGATGCTCATAGAGAGACTGCTCCACTTAAGCAGGCTGACGATGCAATTCTTGTTGATACATCAGATATGACATTTAATGAAGTAAAAGCTACTATTATTAAACTTTATGAGGAGAGAAAGTAATATGGCTGAGCAGATTATTACTAACAAAGACAGATTAAAATTTTATAACGAAAAAGAATACAACTACAACTGGGATAAGAAACTCAATGAGAAGTTCATCACATATAGAATTTTCTACCCAATTGCAAAGGCAGTAGTAAATTTTAAATTTGATATTGAGTGGCATGGTACTGAAAATCTTCCAAAGGAAGGCGGATTTATGATGGCCGTTAACCACGTTGCTGGTCTCGACCCAATCAGTATCATGTACATCACTTATCATGACCATAATGCTAGAACACTCTTCTTTATGGCAAAAGAGGAGTTTTTCCACGTTTTCTACACAAAACTTCCACTTTTACTCTTTGGTGGATTCCCTGTAAAGCGTGGTACATCTGATAGAAAGTCACTCGACTTCTCAATCCGTGTTATCAAAGAGGGCTTTGGACTTCTTGTATTCCCTGAGGGAACAAGAAATAAAGAGCGTACAAGACCTACAACAGATGCTAAAGCTGGTGTAGCTCTTATTGCTCGTGAAGCTAAAGCGGATGTTCTTCCTGTGTCAATTCATATTGAGCCAAGGAAAGAACATTATAATGGTAAAGGCGGCAAAGCCAAGTACATCATTCGTATTGGAAAACTTATTCCTTATGAGGATTTAGGCCTCGGTGATAAGCCAAAATCAAAGGAACTTAAAGCTGCTACAAAGCTTATTATGGAGAAGATTTGCGAAGAATGGGACAAGGACGTAATCGAGTAATCCTTGCAGAGAAAGCTGGTTTTTGCTTTGGCGTTGAGCGCGCATGTAAAGGCCTTCAGGATTTTGTACAGGATATGACTCCAAAGGAACGAAAGAGAACATACTGCTTAGGTGAACTCATCCACAACAATTACATCAACAAGAAAATTGCTGATGTAGGTCTCACTATTGAGGATGACTTCGCTAAGATTCCTGATGGCAGTAATGTTATTATCCGCGCTCACGGTGTTCCTAAAGTTGTCTACGATGACTTTAAAAAGAGAAATATCAACTATGTCGATATGACATGTCCTTTTGTTAAAAAAATTCATGATATCGTATTAAAAATTGAAGGGGATAACTCAGTAATTTTGATTGCGGGAATTCCTGATCATCCTGAAGTAATTGGTATTTGTGGATTTTGTAATGTTCCATATTACGTGTTCCAGAATTGTTCGGAACTTCAGGACATTTTGACAAATTTGTCAAAAGAGAAGCCTAATTGTGAAGTTTTTGTGGTTTCTCAGACAACCTTCTCACTAAAAGAGTGGGGAAAGTGCATTAATATATTAAAAAAAATATATACAAATTCTACTGTATATGATACGATATGTAAGTCTACGGAAGAAAGACAACTTGAGGCAGATGGTCTTTCTAAGAAGTGTGATGCTATGGTCGTTATTGGCTCAAATCATTCTTCTAATACCGTAAAACTTTACAATGTCTGTAAAGAGAACTGTAAAACCTGTCTCATCGAATCGGCTAAGGAACTTGATTTGGGCTTCCTAGAAGGTTCAAGCACCATCGGTGTTACAGCGGGGGCGTCTACGCCGGCCGCTACTATAAAGGAGGTACTTGAGGCTATGTCTGAAGTAGAAAACAAAATTGTAAATGATGCTGAGGATTTCGAGGCAATGCTTGAAGAATCATTAAGCAACATGAGCACTGATCAGAGGGTGAAAGGAGTCATCGTTGGCATAACACCTACTGAGATTCAGATTGATATAGGAAGGAAGCAAACAGGTTATATCTCATATAACGAGTGGAGTTTTGACCCAACAGCTAACCCAGCTGAAGAAGCCAAGGTTGGCGACGAGATCAACGTTGTTATCATGAAGACTAACGATGTTGAGGGTACTATCATGTGTTCCAAGAAGCGTTTTGATAGCGCTAACTCATGGGATGAACTCGAAGCTGCTATCGAGTCAGGCGAAATGCTTGAGGGTACAGTTACAGATGTAATCAAGGGTGGTATCATTGCTACTACACAGAAGGGTGTACGTGTATTCATCCCTGGTTCACTCACTGGTATTCCTAAGGACGCTCCAATGGACGACCTTAAGAACACAAAGGTTTCATTTAAGATTCTTGAAGTTAACAAGCAGCGCAGACGTGCTGTTGGTTCAATTAAGGCTCAGGCTTCATCTGCACGTAAAGAAGCTCAGGAAAAATTCTGGGCACAGGCTGAAGTTGGCCAGGTATACACAGGTGTTGTTAAGTCACTTACAAACTACGGTGCATTCGTTGACATCGGCGGCGTAGACGGCATGGTTCACATCTCTGAACTTTCATGGAAGCGCATTAAGCATCCATCAGACGTTCTCGCAGTTGGAGATACTGTAGAAGTATTTATTAAGGCACTTGATAACAATAAGATTTCTCTTGGATACAAGAAGGACGAGGACAATCCTTGGGCTATCCTTAAGAATACATATGCTGAAGGCGACGTTGTTAAAGCTAAGATCGTTGGCATGACAGCATTTGGTGCATTCGCAAACGTTATCGACGGTATTGATGGTCTTATCCACATCTCACAGATTGCTAACAAACGTATTGAGAAGCCACAGGATGTTCTCAAGGTTGGCGAAGAAGTAGAAGCTAAGATTACTGAAATCGATTACGATAAGAAACGTGTAAGCCTTTCTATCCGCGCTCTTCTCCCAGAGGAAGAAGTAGTTGAGGAAGAGGCTGCTCCAGTTGAAGAGGCTCCTGCTGAGGAACCAGTAGTTGAAGAAGCACCAGCTGAGGAAGAAACTGCTGAATAATTTATAATGAGTTAAGGGCAACTGATTAGTTGCCCTTTCTTAATTTAGAGGAATAATATGCTTGAGTTTGAACTAAAAGAGAATACTGATGTTTTCACTCATTTAAAAGAGACAGATAAACCTATTGTTATGTACGGTACTGGCAATGGTGCAGATAAGATCTTTGCTGCATTTGATGAGTTCGGTATTAAAGTTTCTGATATGTTTATGAGTGATGAGCTCTTTAGAGATGACTGTGAGTTCCACGGTTTTAAACTCATGCGTTATGAGGATATAAAGAGTAAGTATTCAGACTGTATCATCGTTCTCAACTTTGCTGTCTTTAGACGTGACTTGTTGAACAGAATTAAGTCCATGATGGAGGACTATGAACTTGTTGCTCCATGTGTATCTGTATTTGGCTCTGATTTCTTTACTGTTAGTTTGCTAGAAAAGTATGAAAAAGAGATTAACGGGGCTTATAGAGCTCTCTGTGATGATAAATCAAGGGAAGTATTTATAAATTCTTTAGAATTTAGGATTTCAGGTAATCCTGCGTACTTATTTGAATGTCAAACTGAGCGTGAAGAAGTCTTTAGAAACGTTATTAAGCTTAACTCCGATGAAATCTTTGTTGATCTTGGAGCGTATAGAGGGGATACTGTCGAGGAGTTCCTTCTCCAGACGAAGGGTCAGTATAAAAAAATCTATGCTTTTGAGCCTGATGAGAAAAACTATAAAAAGCTTATAGAAAATATGGGAACTCTTGATAACGCTGAATTTATTAATAAAGCTTCATGGTGTGATAATCGTGTGATGTCGTTCTCAGGTGGTGGAGGAAGAAACTCCAGTGTACTTGAGATTGATGGAACAGAAGTTAATAACGATGAAATAGTACATACTGTTGCAGTTGATAACGTTTTAAATGGAGAACCTGCAACTTATATAAAAATGGATGTTGAGGGTGCAGAGATTGAGACACTTGAAGGTCTTAAAGACACTCTTAAAACATATAAACCTAAACTAATTGTATCTGCATATCATAAGATTCCCGATTTATTTACATTGCCGTTAAAAATCAAAGAAATAAATCCGGACTATAAGATATATCTTCGTCATCATCCATACATTCCTGATTGGGAGACAAATTATTACTGTATTTAATAAGTAATTTATTTACTTTTATAACGCGATAGTGTTACAATATCGGCGTAATAAAACACGTTAGGAGAACTTATATGAAGAGTCCAGATAACGTGTTGTTGGGTATAGCATTTTTAATGCTCGCTGGGGTAATAATTTACAATGTATTTATGGGAAGCAGTGAGGCGACACCTACTGTTCTTTCAGAGTCTGGAAGTGTTGAAACAACAACTTCTGTTGTGGAAACTACAACAAAGGTTCTTGATGCTCCTGCTTCAAAAATCAATATAAATACTGCATCGCAGGAAGAACTTGAGACTTTGACTGGAATCGGTCCAGCCAAAGCTCAAGCTATTATCGATTATAGAGAAGCAAACGGAAACTTCTCTTCGGTTGATGAACTCACTAATGTTAAAGGTATTGGTGAGAAAACTCTTGCAAAATTCATAGATGAAATAACGACGTAGGAGAGAGTAATTTGGTTTTTTCAAGCCTTGTTTTCATTTACATATTTTTAGTTGTTACACTAATTCTATATTTCTTTGCGGCTAGAAGCATACAACAAAAGAATGTTGTATTGCTCATTATGTCGCTGTTTTTTTATGCTTGGGGTGAACCAAAATGGATCATTCTCATGCTTATCAGTACAGCTGTAGAATACTTTGGTGCAATAATTGTTGAACAGTATAAAGAGGAAAATAAGGCAATAGCTAAAGCTGCTCTCGGCGTATCTGTTTTTGTTGCTCTGTTATTTCTATTTATCTTTAAATATTTTGATTTCTTCTCATTTAACTTTAGTCAGATATTTGGAACAAACCTCAGAGTATTAGGCCTTACACTTCCAATTGGTATTTCATTCTATACATTTCAAACTATTACATACATCGTTGATGTCTATAGAGGAAAGGCAGAAGTGCAGCGTTCGTACTTTAGACTTCTTCTCTATGTTTCAATGTTCCCGCAACTTATCGCTGGACCAATTGTTAAGTACGTTGATGTAGAGAAACAACTCACAAATCGTACTTACAATGGACGTAAAGCAGGTGAGGGCGTTTATCGCTTTCTCATTGGTCTCACAAAGAAGGCGATTTTTGCTAACATAGCTGGTGAAATAGCTTCTCAGTTCCTTGATGGTGACCTCGCTGAACTCTCGGTTGTAGGTGCTTGGATAGGAATTCTCTCATATACATTCCAGATTTACTTTGATTTCTCAGCCTACTCAGATATGGCGATTGGTCTTGGTAAAATCTTTGGATTTGATTATCCTGAGAACTTTAACTATCCATACATCGCCAAATCAATTTCTGATTTCTGGAAGCGTTGGCACATTTCTCTTACAACATTCTTCCGTGAATATCTCTATATTCCACTTGGTGGTAATAGAAAACATCACATCCTTAACTTGCTTATAGTTTGGACATTTACAGGATTTTGGCACGGTGCATCTTGGAACTTCATCCTTTGGGGACTCTATTTCTATGTTCTCATTGTTCTTGAGAGACTCTTCCTTGGCAACTTCCTAGAAAGGATTCCTGCAGTTTTCGGCCATATCTACACACTTCTTATGGTTGTAATCGGCTGGGTATTCTTCTACTTTGATGATATGAGTAGACTTAAATCCTTCTTCTGGATTATGTTTGGCATCAATGGCAATCCATTCCTTGGTGTTACTGATAAGTCTGTATTTGTTAACCATATTCCATTCTTTATTCTTGCATTAATTGCTGTTACTCCTGTTTCTCAGCTTATTAAGAAGTACTTTATTAAGCTTGCTGAAAAGAGTAAATCAACGGGACTCATCTGTGATGCATCGCTTATCGTCTCAGCAATATTCTTGTGGTTTATTGATACTGCAGCTCTCGTAGGTTCAACTTATAACCCATTCTTATATTTCAGATTCTAATGAAAGGAGAGGCTTGTTTTGGAACATAAAGAAACAATTTCATCTGAAAGAATTAGAACATCAGAGAAAAAGCACAGCTTATTCCAAAATGATGGTATAGGTCTTATTTTCCTCATGCTCTTTATTTTCATAATAACTGTTATGCTTCTTCTTTCCATTGTTATCCCTGATAAAAAGATCTCTGAAAGGGAGAACAGAACACTTGCAACATTCCCTAAGTTCACTATTTCATCTTATTTTAGTGGTGAATTTAACAAGGGAATAGAGGACCATTATTCTGATACTTTTCCATTTAGAGATGGCTTCCTCGATATCAACGAAAAGATTACAAAGTTTACTTCTCAGTTCTCATCTGGCGGCGATGATGGTATCGTCGTTATCCAGACAGGTGAACGAGATTTAGGCGGCGAAGGCTTTGGCGATTATGAGGTAAATAATTAATGCAATATATTATCCTTGATCTTGAATGGAACACTGCCTATTCGAATAAACTCGGACATTTTGTAAATGAGATTATCGAGTTTGGCGCTGTTAAACTAAATAATAATTTTGAAATCATTGAGGACTTTTCAAGTTTTGTAAAACCACAGATAGAAAAGAAACTTCGCTCACGTGTTAAGAACCTAACCAACATAAGCAATGAAGACGTGGCAAACGCTGAAACTTTTGAAGTTGTTTGTGAGGACTTTACAAACTGGGTTGGTGACCTCGATAATACAATTCTTCTTTCATGGGGAGATATGGATATTCGAGTGCTCATTGATAATTGTAAGTACTTCTTTAATGATGATCCCCATATTCCTTTTGTAATGAATTATGTTGATCTTCAGGCATACTTTATGTCAGAGATGGAACTTCCAAAGGGACAACAGATAAGCCTTGCTAACGCTGCATCACTTGCAGAGATTCCAACTGATGAGTTCTCACTTCACAGAGCTCTTGATGACAGCGAACTTGCCGCTATTTGTTTTAAGAGAGTATATAAGAAGGAAAATTTTAACAAGGTTATTGTTACTTGTGATGATGAGTTCTATACACGTATTCTCTTTAAGCCTTATGTAATATCAGATATCAATGATAAACTCATAGATAAGACTCAATTTTGCTGCAAATGTGTAGAGTGCGGGGAGATGGCTGATCAAACTTCTGACTGGAAGTTCTCAAATAGTTCCTTCCACGCAATGTTCATTTGCAGAGACTGTAATATTAAATATCGTGTTAATGTTCAATTCAAAAAGAACTACAGTCAGCTGAATATAAAAAAGAATGTAATAGCTATTAAAAAGGGCGAGAAGTAATCTCGCTCTTTTTTGTTGACTTTTTAACTGTTTTTGTATAATATGTAGTTGGTTAATGAACGCATTCATAAAAGGAGATTATGTTATGAGAGAAATCGAAAAGAACATGAAGCCTAAAGAACTAAAAGCATATAGGACTCAATTGTTCCGTGATGCTGAGCAGTGGAAGACACCGGATAGAATTCCACATTATGGCAATATTGTTACTTGGAAGATCTTTGATGCTGGTTATACAATTGACCAGGCAATGCAGAGCATGGATATCATGAAGGAGACTGTTGAGACATTCCTTTCAAAATATCCTATCGATGTTCTTATTGATGTTGGTATTCGTAACCAGTTCAATGTAACTGAAGCATTCGGTATGGGTGAGCACGGCTACTATTACTATGACAAGGAAGTTGTTGGTATCAACGACCACGCTTATTGTCCTGTAGACCGTCTTATGGACTATATCAATGACAAAGAGAAGTATGCATGGGAGGTTGCACTTCCAGAAAAGATTCCTGATTTCTATGACAAACCTATGGAGGTTTGGAAGAACACTTGGAATGAGTATTGGAAGTACATCATGTTCATTCTCAAGATGAACAAAGTAACAGGCGCATATGGCCTTGCTTCTGGTGCTCCTAACAACCCAATGAAGGGTACAATCAACTTCGGTATTGAAGAGGCTGAATCAAACCTTCTCGGTATTAGAAACCTCTCAATTGCAGCTCGTCGTAACTTTGATCAGCTCAAAGAATTCTGCGATGCTTGGAATGAGAAGGAGACAAAGCCAATTATCGCTAAGATTCTCGAGAGCGAAGATGGTCCTGATATGAAGTACTGCTTCGACGCATCACTTATCATGCTCTCACAGAATATCCTTAATCCAAAGCAGTTTAACGAACTCTATTGGTGCTACTTAGAGCCACTTCTCAAGGCATATGAGCAGAAGGGCAAATGTCCTCGTATCTTCACTGAAGGTAAGATTGATATGTATGCTGATCACTTCGTAGATTTCAAGAAGGGTTCACTTGCATTCCACCTTGAGAATGATGATCCATGGGCAATTCGTGAAGTTCTTCCTAACGTATGTATTATCGGTGGTCTTACAACAGCTTTACTTGGCAATGCTACTCCTGATGAGTGCGTTGATTATACAAAGAAGCTTATTGATGAACTTGGCTCTGAGGGTGGTTTCATCCTTTCAGAGGACAAGATGCTCTCATACAGAAACGACTGTAAGGCAGAGAACTTGAAGGCTGTCTGCGAGTTTGTTTCAAACTATGAACTTAAGAAATAAGGAGGATAAGAAAATGGCAGAAGAGATTAAAGTAGAAGTTACTGAGACAACAGCTCCAAAAGCTCCTGTAGAAGAAACTAAAAAAGTTGATTGGCCATATGCTTCTTATCCTGAAGGATATAACAAGCTTCTCAACAAGATTATGCCTTTCTGGGCTCGTCCAGCTAAGAAGATGATGGGCGCACTCTTAATTAAGGTTCTTGTTGATGGTTAATCATTGATTTAATATTAATATTTGATATAATAATGTGGCTGTGTTAAACACGGCCACTTATTATTTTTAAGGTGAAATCATGGGAAAAGAAATTCTTTTTGAAAATGAAGCTAATGCAAAGATGATTGCCGGCATGAACAAAGTGGCAGATGCTGTGAAATCAACTTACGGCCCAAAGGGCAGAAACGTTGCTTTCACACAGCAGTATGACGTGCCACTTGTTACAAATGACGGCTACGCTATTGCACGCCAGATTGTTCTTGAAGACAAGTTTTTAAATCTTGGTGCGAAGTTAATTGAGGAAGCTGCCATTAAGTCAAATGACACTTCGGGTGATGGTACTACAGCTTCTGTTGTTATTGCACAGGCTATCATTAATGAGGCATATAAGAATATTACTGCTGGAGCAAACCCAATCTTTGTTAAGAAGGGTATTGATAAGGCTGCTGAAGTTGTTTCAAAGACTTTGACTGAACTTGCAACTCCAGTAGACAGTGTTGATACTATTAAAAATATTGCAGCGGTATCAGGTAATAATGATCCTTTTATTGGTGACCTCATTGGTCAGATATATGATGAACTTGGATTTGACCCTTGTGTAACTTTGATGGATACACAGATGGCTGATACAAAGCTTACAATCTCAACAGGTTCAAGACTTGATTCTGGATATCTCTCAAGATATTTCTTAACTGATACAGTTAGAAGTGTATGCGAACTTGATGATCCATACATCTTTATCTGTAAAGATGAGATTGATAGTATTGATTCTATTGTTAAACTTCTTGAGGAATGTGTAACTGCTAAAGCTTCTCTTGCAATTATTGCAAAGGACGTCAAAGGTTCTGCTCTAACAGCACTTGCTATGAATGCTGAGAAGGGTGTACTTAAGGTTGTCGCTCTCAAGGGTCCTGGATATGGTGATACACGTGACAGGAACCTCGAGTGTATTGCGGCAGTAACAGGCGCAACAGTTGTTGATAGTGTTCTCTATGACATTAAGGATTGTGGTCTTGACTTCTGTGGTAAGGCAAAGCGCATAGTTGTTGAAAAGGAAGTATCAACTCTTGAACAACCTGCAGAACCAAACTCAGATAAAGCTGTTGAACTTAAAAAGCAGATTTCAAAGAAACTAGAGACTGAGACTGGTGTTTATGAGATAGACAAACTCGAGCAGTCGCTTGGACTCCTAAATAGCGCAATGGGTGTTATTGAAGTAGGCGGAACATCTGAACTTGAAATGTTTGAACGCAAGTATAGAATAGAGGATGCTTTAAATGCAGCTAAGCGCGCCGCAGCGGAAGGTATCGTGCCTGGTGGTGGCAAGGCGCTTCTGCTCTGCAAAGGCGCCGTAGAGGAGCTCGTAGGCACACTCTCAGGTGACGAGGCTGTCGGCGCAACTGTAATTCTTAACTGTCTTGAGACACCAATCAGACAGATAGCTTTAAATGCAGGCGTGGATGCCAGTGTTGTAGTAAATGAAGTTCTTTCAAATAAGAATATGAATTACGGATATAATGCTTTGACAAATGAGTATGGTGATTTAATCAAACTTAAGATAATTGATCCTGTGACAGTAATTAGAAACTCATTTATCAATGCTACGAGTATCGCAAGCACATATATTACAACAGGTGCTGCGGTAGTTGATCCAGAAGCAAAAGAGGATAGATAAAAGAAAAGACTTTGCAGAGAACTGCAAAGTCTTTTTTATTATTCTTCAACAGGATTGTTTGAAACATTGAACTCAAAATTCATTTTTTCAAGTATCCAGAATGAAATGATTAGATACATATGAGTATTGGGGTCGTTTAAATCAACATCACAGAGCTCAAGGATACGCTCAATCCTACGAATCAAAGTAGTTCTGTGGATATAAAGAGCGTCAGCTGTGTGTGTCGAGTTACAGTTGTTGTAAATATAGCAACGAAGAGTTGAGAGGTACTCAGTACCGTTTTTCTTGTCATAATCTATCAATGTACGAATTGACTTGTGAATCAATTGATCATAAGAGAGGTCATTCATTATACGGTCGTACATATAATCAAGGGCATAGTCAGAGAACTTAAAGTACCATTTATTTGGGTTGTTCTTCTGTCCTGTTTTGAGCGCCATATCAGCCTGAATTAAGTACGACGAAACTTTGCTCAAATCTCTAAATTGATCAGATACACCGGCCTTACAGACAAAATCACGGACAATATAGGCGAGTACATGGAAGAACTTATGATCATCACTGTTGTCCTTGATAATAGAGTGATTGTAGACCCAAACAATATCATCCTTATTAACAATAGCACATGAGTTGTTCCAAGTCTCCTCAAGTTTACCGCAGATATACTCTGTCATTTCGTCCCACTTCGAGTTTTTGAAGAAGCTGAATTTCAAAACTGTGAAACGGTTATTCATTGACCAACCATAGTTTTGAAGAATTAAGTTTGCTTCAACAGGATCTACATTTGTTGAATTAAACAACATATCATCCATCAAAAGATGAAGTTTATCGGAGGTAGTCTTAATAAGTGGGTCATCAGTATAACGCAGATAGATCTGTTTTAAATATGAGTAGTAATGAAGGAAGAGCTGAAGGAATCCCTCGTCAAGTTCTTCATTATAGTAAACAGGCTTTGTCATAAGACGAGCGATATATCTACCATCACTGAAGATATTCATACAGAGGTAATCCTTATCAAAACTATCCCTATAGATGAAGTAATCAGTATATGAGAGTGATTTGTCGTATTCTCTATCAGAGAGGAGTCTACGAACATACTTCATGTTAAGAGTTCTACCGAAGTTTGATTTATATAATGCCTCATCAGCTCTCTCATTGACAATATCGTCGTTTAGGAACTCATAGTTTCTCTTGGATGAGAGTGAGAGGAGAGAGAAATTGTGAGTAATAATAAACAATGAATGTTTAAACTTACCTTGAGACAGAACGCCGAACTCATCAAGAGGGTATCGATTAACGAGACCATCCTTTAAATCGCAATCCCATTTTTGAAGATCATTAATGGTCTCATAAACTTGCTCAGCAAGTTCATAGTTGTTTCTAATATTTTCAAAAATGGCATAGTCACAATTCTTAGGAATGTAATCTCTGTTTAGATTTTCAGCATTGATGAAAATAAGACTACATGGTTTTTTTGCAACGATAGCTTTATCCAATAGTTTGCAGTCAACAAGGTAGAGAGTACCAATTTCTGTTTTACCATTATAAAAGCGAATATTATTAATCTCGAGTTTGTTGGAAGGTGCGCGTTTTTCAATAAAATCAAGATTTTTAGCAAGCTGAGTAAATAGAATGGCGGAAGTAATTGTCATATCAAAACCTCCTTAAAAGTCGAGCTGAGCTATAAACAGCTCTTGGAATTTAGGGTGAGAGGCGAGCTCAATAAATTCTGTCTTCTTAGCGATTTCATCTGCGTGAGAAAATTCTTCTTTTGAGAGAAGACACATTTTTGAACCTTCACCAGCAGCATTTCCAACGGGCACAATCTTAGAGAGCAATTCAGGTGGAAGAAGCTTAATGCGACACATGCTTTCAGGTCTCATATAGTTACCAAATGCGCCTGCAATAAGCACTTCGTTTATGTCATCATAAGAGATACCAAGTTTCTCAGACATAATCTCAATGCCAGCGGCAATAGCACCCTTAGCCAACTGTACTTCGCGAATATCTTTTTGTGTGATGTAGACCTTATCAGTTAAGCTGAAGCATTTTGCACCATCAATTTCAACAAGTCTGTCTTTAAAAGTACCATCGTACTTCTTATCTAAGCGACCGCTTGGCATAATAATACCTTCGTCTAAAAGCACTTTGACTACGTCTATAAGGCCGGATCCACAGATGCCGACAGCAGGGACGTTGTCAATTATACTAATGTTGAGGGCGCCGTCTTTTACGTCAACATGGTCAATGGCACCAGGCGCTCCGCGCATGCCACAGACAATCTTTGCGCCCTCAAAGGCTGGACCAGATGCTGTCGAGCAAGCGACCCATCTGTCCTTATTTCCAAGAGCCATCTCTCCATTTGTTCCAATATCGAGTAGGAGAGTGGTCTTTTCTTTTCTATCAAAGCAAGTTGAGAGCATAGCTGCAACTGTGTCTGCGCCGACAAAGCCAGCAATTACCGGAATAAAGAAAACCTTAGCATTATCATTGACGTTGCTTAAGTATTCCTTTGCAGGCTTAATCATAGGGTCATATACAGTTGGCATATATGGAATCTCAACAAGAGTAGTTGGATTAATTCCAGCAAAGATATGGTGCATACAAGTATTACCAACAATTGAAACTGCAAGAACATCATTCTTGCTAAAATTATTTTTTGTTAGCAAAGTCTCAATCATTGCATCAGCTTCAGAATGAACGCAATTGGCAATCTCTAGAGCTCCGTTTTTTAATGAGAAGATGCAACGAGAAACAACATCGCCACCATATTTAACCTGGCTGTTGAGCTCGCCGAGGGAATCTATAACTTTGCCAGTTCTAAGATTTAAAAGATATGCGGCAAGGGTAGTAGTACCAATATCGAAAGCCACACCTAAAGGGGCATCAAAATTAGAAATGTCTACATTTGGTGAAACTGTTACTCCGGAGCAAATACTAGAAGTCATAACAATATCATCACAAGAATTCTCACAAAGAGTTACAACCATCCCATTTATGACTGGGGTAGTGCAGGCCTTCATCTTTGAGACAGTTCCGTTAAGGCAAACATCTACTAGACATTTGCCACAAGTTCCGTTTCCACCACAAGGATATTCAAAGTTTAAATTTGCAATTCTCTCTGCATCCATAATTGTTGAACCATCAGGTACTTCAACAGCTATGCCAGAAGGTTTAAAAATAATCTTACAGTTCATCATTTGCTCCTTTGATGCACACTTTTAAAATATTATTAAATATCCACATGAAATTTTGGTTCATAAAACATTAAAAATTAACGTAGTATAAAGGATTTTTATATCACGCTACAAATTGTAGCATATATATTTATAATTTGCTATACTTTGTTAGTATTTTTTAGAATAACGAATAACTATAATATAGGTGTTCGTAAATAAAATATTCATTTAGGAGGTTGTTATAATGGCAGATTTAAAGAAACTTGCAGAAGCAATGGGCGACCTTGAAGAAGATACAGTCATCGAAATTATTGATGAAGTTCTTGCAGAAGGTTCAGATGCACAGGCAGCAGTTGATGCTTGCTCAGAAGGTATGAACGTTGTTGGCGATCGTTTTGAAGCTGGCGAATATTTCGTATCAGACCTCATCTATGCTGGTGAGATTATGACAGACGCAGTTCAGAAACTCTCTTCACTCCTTGCTGGTGATGGCGCTGAAGCTACATCAACAAAGCTTATCCTTGCAACAGTTAAGGATGACCTTCATGACATCGGTAAGAACATCGTTAAGGCTTTCTTCGAAGCAGCTGGCTTTGAGGTAGTTGACCTTGGTATCGATGTTCCTGCACAGAAAATCGTTGACACAGCTAAGGAGCAGGGCATTAAGATTATCGCTCTCACAGGCGTTCTTACACTCGCTCTTGATTCTATGAAGGCTACAGTTGACGCTTTCACAGCAGCTGGTATGCGTGATGACGTTAAAATCCTTATCGGTGGTAACCCAGTTTCAGCAGAAGCTTGTGACTCAATGAAGGCTGACGCTTGGGCTCATTCACCAGCTGATTCAGTTAAAATTTGTAAAGAATGGGCTGGTATGTAAGACATGATAATTATTGGTGAAAAGATTAATGGCGCCGTTCCTAAGACTCGCGCAGCTATAGAAGCTCGCGACGCTGAGTATATTAAGGAACTTGTTCGTATGCAGGAAGCTGCTGGTGTATCATACCTTGACGTCTGTGCTTCAACAGACCCAAGTGAGGAGTATGACACACTCTGCTGGCTCATCGACACAGTTCAGGAAGTAAATACAATTCCAATTTGTATTGACTCTCCAGACCCTAATATGCTTGTAAAGGTATTCCCAAAGATTAAGACTCCTGGTCTTATCAATTCTATTTCACTTGAGGGAGAAAAGTGCGACATTTTACTTCCACTTCTTCGTGATAACCCAGAATGGAAGGTAGTTGCACTCGCATCATCTGATAACGGTGTTCCTTATACTGCAGATGATAAAGTTGCTAATTGCTTTAAACTCATTGAAAAGTGTGCTGAGTATGGTATCTCAGAGGACAGAATCTTTAATGATCTTCTTATCTTTGATGCTTCAACTCGTGCAGATACACTTACAGAGTTTGCAGAGGCTACACGCCGTGTTAAGGAGAAGTATCCTAATACAATCGTTACTGGTGCTCTTTCAAACGTTTCCTTTACACTTCCTGTAAAGAAGGCTTTGAACCAGGCATTCCTCGTACTTGCAATGCAGGCTGGAATGGACTCATTCATCGGTGACACAACAAACCGTGACCTCAAAGCAACAATGCTTGCAGCAGACATTATGCTTGAGAAAGATAATCACTGCCGTAAGTACACAACAGCTTTCAGAAAAGGCGAAATTGGTCCAATTAAGAAAGACTAATTTTATAAAATTCAGAGTAGACAGTATGCGTAAAGTTGTGAGGGATGGGACGTAGCCCTCAACCGAAGACTTAAAGTCGCGATATACTGTCGCATCCGCTGGAGGTATTACATTGAGTAATAATAAAAATGGCTTTAGCACATATCAATTAACAATTGACGCTATGCTTGCCGCTATGGTCGCATTGCTTGGATATATTTCAATTGATGCCACTGTATTTAAAATCACATTTGAATCTTTACCAATATTTATTGGTGCCTTTTTGCTCGGCCCAATTGACGGCATGTTGATTGGCGGAATTGGTACATTAATTTACCAACTTCTACGTTATGGATTTGCATACACAACCGTTTTGTGGATGCTTCCGTACATAATTGCAGGTCTTATCTGCGGTCTTGTTGCAAAGAAATATGACTTTAAGATGAGCAAGGTTCAGCTTCTCATAACAACACTTGCTTTTGAAGTTTTGATTTCAGTTCTTAATACTGGTGTTATTTACTTAGATAGTAAAATTAACCATTATTATTATGCTGGAATTATCCTTGGTTCTCTTGCTTTAAGAATGGGAGTTGCAGTTGCAAAGGGTATTGTATTTGGTGCGGTTCAACCGTATCTGTTAAATGCGATAAAGAAAATCAAACATTAAGAAAAGCCTCACCGGTTTCGGTGAGGCTCTTTTTTGATTTATTCTATTAGTCCATATAACCTTCAGCGCAGAGGAGTTCAGCAAGAAGAACTGCACCGCCAGCAGCGCCACGAAGTGTGTTGTGTGAAAGACATACGAACTTGTAGTCGTACTGAGTGTCCTCACGAAGGCGACCGATTGAGATAGCCATGCCATTTTCAAGGTTTCTATGAAGCTTTGTCTGTGGATAGTTATCCTCCTCAAAGTAGTTGAGGAACTGCTTTGGAGCTGATGGAAGTTCAAGTTCCTGAGCACGGCCCTTGAATTCTTTCCAAGCCTTAAGAATCTCTTCTTTAGAAGGCGTCGAAGCAAAGCGAACAAATACAGCAGCCATATGACCGTTTGATGCTGGTACACGAAGGCACTGTGCAGTGAAGTGAGGCTTCTCAGCGTCAACGATTACATCGTCCTCAATTTTACCCCAGATCTTAAGTGGCTCTTTTTCAGATTTCTCTTCCTCACCACCGATGTAAGGGATTACGTTATCTACCATCTCAGGCCATGTCTCAAATGTTTTACCAGCACCTGAGATAGCCTGGTATGTGCATACGAGAACGTCCTCTACACCATAATCTTTATCAAGAGGGAAGAGTGCAGGAACATACGACTGAAGTGAGCAGTTTGACTTAACTGCGATGAAACCACGCTTTGTGCCAAGGCGCTTTCTCTGAGCTTCAATAATCTTGATGTGCTCAGGGTTGAGCTCTGGAACTACCATTGGTATATCAGGAGTGTGGCGGTTTGCACTGTTGTTTGAAACAACAGGAATTTCAGCCTTGGCATAACGCTCCTCAAGAGCCTTAGTTGCTTCTTTATCAAGGTTTACTGCGCAGAATACGAAGTCTACGAGTTCACCGATTTTTTCTACGTCAGCATCTGCATCCATGATAATCATATTAGCCATAGAAGCAGGAATAGGGGTATCCATTGCCCACTTAGAACCGATAGCTTCGGTGTATGTCTTACCAGCTGAACGAGCAGAAGCTGCAAGAACCTTAACATCGAACCAAGGATGGTTCTCGAGAATGGTCATGAAGCGCTGTCCAACCATACCTGTTGCGCCTACAATACCTACGTTGAATTTTTTCATAATAAATACCCCTTGTAAACACTTCATCATTTGCATATAATGAATAAGCAAAATTTAGAAGTAAAATTAATAAAATAATTATAAAGGTTAAGGACATAATGTCAATGAAAACAAGTGACTTTTTTTATGAGCTTCCAGAGGAGCTAATTGCCCAGCACCCGCTCGAAAAGCGCGATGCATCAAGGCTTTTACATGTTAATAGAACTACTGGCGAGCTTGAGCACAGACATTTCACTGATATTATCCAGTACTTAAAACCAGGTGATACACTCATTATGAACGACACGCGCGTTTTGCCTTGTCGTATATACGGAGTGAAGGAGGAGACAGGCGCAGTAGTTGAGTTTCTACTTTTAACACAGGTAGAAACGAACACTTGGGAATGTCTCTGTGGTCCTGGAAAACGCGCAAAAGTGGGCAGTCGCTTCATCTTTGGTGAGGGCAAGCTCACATGCGAAGTTATTGATGTTAAAGAGGACGGCAACAGGGTAGTCCATTTCGACGTTCCAGCTGGCAACTTCTTTGCCATCTTAGACGAAATTGGACAGATGCCGTTGCCACCTTATATTACTGAGAAACTTGAGGACCAGGAACGATATCAAACAGTGTATTCTCGTGAGCTTGGCTCCGCGGCTGCCCCAACAGCAGGTCTTCATTTCACACCAGAACTCATGGATAAGATCCGCGATATGGGAGTTAATATTGGTTATGTTACACTCCACGTTGGACTTGGTACATTCCGTCCAGTTAAGGTTGATGATGTAACTAAGCATAAGATGCACAGTGAACATTACTGGCTCCCAAAAGAGACTGCTGACCTTATTAATAAGACAAAGGTAAAAGGTGGCAGAATAATATCAGTTGGAACAACTTCCTGCAGAACTCTTGAATCAGTTGCAAAGAAGTTTGATGGTGAGATTAAGGAGGATGAGGACTGGACACAGATATTTATCTATCCTGGCTTTGAATTCAAGTGTATTGATGCACTTATTACTAACTTCCATTTGCCTGAGAGTACACTTATTATGCTCGTATCTGCATTTATGGGATACGACAATACTATGAACGCTTACAATACTGCCGTTAAAGAGAAATACAGATTCTTCTCTTTCGGCGATTCTATGATGATTTCCGACTAAAAGGAGTAATCTATGTACAAACTCATAAAACAGGAAGGAAACGCCCGCAGAGGCGAATTTACGACACCTCACGGTGTGGTACAGACTCCTGCTTTTCAAAACGTTGCTACATGTGGCGCTATAAAGGGCGGACTTGAAGCTGATGATCTTAAGAGAATCGGTTGTCAGGTTATGCTCTCAAATACATATCATCTCCACGTAAGACCTGGTGACGAACTCATTAAAGATATGGGCGGTCTTCATAAGTTCACAACTTGGGATGGCCCAATTCTCACAGACTCAGGTGGATTCCAAGTCTTTTCTCTTGCAAAGCTTCGCAAGATTAAAGAGGAGGGAGTGGACTTTAACTCCCACATTGACGGACGTCATATCTTTATGGGCCCTGAGGAGTCAATGCAGATTCAGTCAAACCTCGGCTCAACAATTGCAATGGCATTTGATGAGTGCGTAGAGAATCCTGCAGAGTACGCATATGCGAAAGAATCATGTGAACGTACAACAAGATGGCTTATACGTTGTAAAGACGAAATGGAGCGTCTCAACGCAAAATATGACACTATCAACAAGCAGCAGATGCTCTTTGGTATAAATCAAGGCTGTACATATGATGATCTCCGTATCAAACATATGGAGGAGATTGCAAAACTTGACCTCGATGGTTATGCTATCGGCGGCTTGGCCGTTGGAGAACCAAAAGAGGATATGTACAGAATAATCTCAGCGGTCGACCCAGTTGCACCGAAAGATAAAATTCGTTACCTTATGGGCGTTGGCACGCCAGGTAACATCATTGAAGCAGTTTACCGCGGCGTCGACCTCTTCGACTGCGTTATGCCAAGCCGCAATGCTCGTCACGGTCAGCTCTTCACTTGGGACGGCGTTATTAACCTTAATAACGCAAAATACGAACGTGACGAGTCACCAATTGATCCTAAGTGTAATTGTCCAACTTGCCAGAAGCATTCAAAGGCTTATATTAGGCATCTTTTAAAGGCAAATGAAGTACTTGGACTTAGACTTTGTGTACAGCATAATCTATACTTCTACAACAACCTTATGCAAGAAATAAGAAACGCGCTCGACGAGGACCGTTTTACAGAGTTCCACGACAAGTACGTTGACATTCTTGACACACGTATTTAACATTGACTTATCAATTCTATTCTATTAATATATAATGAGTATTATTTACTAAAGGAGTTTAGACAATGAATTTTGCAACATTACTTAGTATGGCATCAAATGCCGGTGCAAACGCTGAAGGTTCTCAGAGTTCTGGCCTTATCATGATTATCTTCATGGTATTTATCATCGGTTATTTTGCTGTACTTATGAGAAAAGATAAGAAGCAGCAGAAGAACGAGCAGGATATGCGTGACGCAGTTAAAATCGGCGATGAAGTTCTTACAATCGGTGGCGTTGTTGGTAAGGTAGTTACAGTTAAAGATGAAGCTATCGACATCGAGACAGGCGCTGACAGAACAAAGATCCGTTTCACACGCCAGGCCATTGCCAAGAATATCACAGCTGAAAAGAAGGCTGAGGAAATCAAGCAGGCTAAACTTGCAGAAGCTAAGAATAAGGCTGCTGGCAAGGCTAAGAAATAAGGTGAAAAAAAGAACCTAGTCAACTGACTAGGTTCTTATTTATATTTCTTTTCAATATCTTTTATGTTTGCTTTATTCAAAGGATTATTATCAGTGGCCTTCTTAAGCTGATCATTAACAACGTGGGTGTAAATCTGTGTTGTTCCAACATTCTCATGGCCTAAGATTTCCTTTAATACTAGGACATCTGCATCACCATATTGGTACATAAGTGTTGCTGCAGTGTGTCTCAGTTTATGTGTTGAATAACCCTCAAGACCAGCTTTATCAAGGGCCGTATAAACAATATGTTGAACAGTCTTTGGACTGATTCTTTGCTTTCTATTAGATAAGAATAATGCATCCTTATCAATAACTCCATCAACGGGTCTAACTCTCATGTATGAGTTTATAGCCTGAATACAGGCATCGTTTAAGTATACAGTTCTTTCTTTATTACCTTTACCAGTGACCTTTATAGTATTATCGTCTTTGATGTCCGTGTAATTGAGTCCTACGAGCTCAGAAAGACGCATTCCGCAGTTCAAGAACAACGTAATTATAGCAAAATCTCGCTCTTTATGAGGTCCTTCAAAAGAGCTTCTAAGTAAGTCTGTTGCTTCCTCTAAAGTTAAGTATTTTGGAAGTGTTTGCTTAAGCTTAGGGGAGTCAAGGTTCTGCATTGGGTTCTCTTTAATAATTCCTTTTTGGGATTTACAGAATTTAAAGAAATCACGTAGCGTAGATACTTTGCGGGCTCTGGTACGTGCAGAATTACCACGGGCATCTTTACAAAAACTTAAAAAAGCATAAGCATCAGTAATTGTTATATTTTTAACAAAGTCGTCATCGCAATCTTTTATAGATATAGAAGCAAATGCTTCTTCATCCTTAGGATCTTTAACATCAGTCATACCACGTGACCATTTAATATACCTAAAAAAGGTACGAAGATCAGTAGCATATTCAGATACAGTATTTTTAGATCGGTTTTTAATAGCATCCATATAATTTAAGAATTCAACCATGGTATCTGGGAAATCTTTATAATCTGCACGAGTTATCATAGAAACCTCCAAAAAAACGTCTAATAGAAATTTTTCAGACAATGTAGCATATGTTTAGAAAAAACTGATCGGATGAGAATTTTCTAAACGATACAATGTATGTCTAGAAAAAACTGATTGGCTCAAAACGAGACGAGAAAAAGGCAAACAAATACTTATAATACAATATTTATAGGAAATAGCTAATAAATGGCTTAAAACCATAAAATACTATAAATATTAGTAATATTTGCTATTTCTTCTCCTCTAAATTATACAAAATTTTTATTTTGTATAATTTTATCACAAAATCTGAATAATGTAAAGTATTATCTTCCCCATATAACAATATATAAAAATAAGCTACCAGCAATTAAACTGGTAGCTTTATCTTTATTAAATGATTATAAATGTCTTCTCTCGTAGCCTACGTGCTCACTTGTGAGATCAAACTGAAGTTTGCCTGACTTGTAATAACGGAATCTACAAGTAGCATTGTTAGCTTCACGGAGTTCTTCAGTCATAGAACCTTCAGAAGCTGAAACAAGACTGTGAGCTGTACCCTCATCAAGTACATCGATAACAAACTTTCTATTTGGGAACTGCCAGAGAGTAATCTTATCCTTCTTAAGTCTTGTAAGAGCAAGGAAGTAAGTTGAGAGTCTCTGCTCCCTCTTACCCTTCTGGTTAAGAATAGCGATACTACCACGTACAGGAATACCAAGTACTGGAACTTGAGCAATACAGCATACTATAGCTGTATCATCAGGGTCATCAAAGCTATTGCACTGAATCCACATATGAGCTGCTGGGAACTGCTCACCTGAGTCACACTCATGATAACCATAACCGTTATCAAAGTCATACTCTTCGCCCTCTACAACAACTTTACCCATTGTTCTATGACGGATACTGATGATTGAGTGTCTGTCCTCAAGTGGTAAATACTTAAGGAATCCCATAAAGTCATAAGCAATTGGTGTAGTGTCTGTGAAGTGAATCTCTCCCTTGATTTCTGGAAGGTCAATCTTCATATAGTCATTAGTAAATTCACTGTTGCCAACTTTAATTACATCGCCCATCTCACCCTTTGGGAAAGTGTAATTATAAGCCTTCTTGTCAGTGATAACCTGAAGTGTTCCACCCTCTTCAGCGATACCAGGGATAATGCCAAATACCTTTGACTTATCAGCTGTGTACTGCTTGTAGTAGTGGCCGTAGAACTTGGTCTTGTCCTTGTTGCTAGTTAATGTAGCCATTTCGTGTTCTCCTTATCTTATATTTCAAATAACGTTTTCTCTGTCTGCGTCAATTTTTATAAACTTCCTTCCATTTGGCCTTGCGTTCCTCTGTAACATCAAACTTTTTAAGTAGCATTTCATCAAGGCTTCCGTAATTTTCATTAACTATGTCATAGGCATGAAGCAATAATTCCTCATGTGTTGATTCAGCATATCTAATATCGTCAATTCTGCGCTGACTAAACTTTAGTCTTTCAAGTTGTTTTTGCCTATCCTTTGGCGGCCTTAGTTCATTTGAAATCAAATAGTTGGCCATTATTTCTTCATCAGAGATGCCGAGACAATGCTCAATAATGACCGCACAAAAACCAGTTCTGTCTTTACCTTCAGTGCAATGAAAGAGGAATCTTTCTCCCCTATCCATCGCCTCAAATATTTCTTTCCAAACTGGAGATAAAGCTATTGCTTCATATGAGTCCCACTTATTCTGTCTCATTTTATAAGACCATGGTTCAACAAGATGTCCAGCAAGAATCTTTGAACGTATATCAGTTAATACATAACGATACTTTTGAGCATTAATAGTGTTTAAGCGCTTATATGTACAGCCCTCTGGGACAAAATCAGGCTTTTCAAAAGCTTCCATTCTACAACGTAAATCAAAGATATGATCTAGGTCTAAACTTTGTAGCATAGCCTTTTCTTCATCATTCAGCTGATTTTTATATATAGTTGCACTTCGCCAGATTTTATCTGTACCACTGACGTTTCTAAAATTGTTTAACATTATTCACCTACGACTAAATCCACTCTTTGGAATTTATTTACATCAATAAGTCCCTGCGTACTCATCTTAAGAGATGGGATAACAGGAAGGGATACAAATGCCATATTCATGAATGGCTCTATTCCCTCGTTAACACCAATATCCTTAACAGTCTTTCTAAGTATTTCATTTTGTTCTGCAATAACAGCTGCAGGTTTATCTGTCATAAGACCAGCAAGAGGTAAAGGCATACTTGCAACAATCTCACCATCAACACAAACTGCAAGACCACCGCTAATCTTTCTAATATGGTTTGCAACTTTAATCATATCTTTATCATTTGTTCCTATAACGATAAGGTTATGTGAGTCATGAGAGATTGAACTTGCAATAGCACCGTTCTTAAGACCTATGCCGTGAATGTATCCGAGTCCAACGTGTCTTGTACTCTGATGTCTCTCACAAACGGCAAGTTTTAAGATATCACGGTCAACGTCGATTCCGTTCTTTCCATTATCAAAATCAATCTCTTCAATAAGTTCATTCGTTAAGAGACTGCCAGGAATTACGTCAATTACACGGCACTTTTTCTTGCCTATCTCAGGTATCATAAATGAAACCACTTTAAGTTTAGGCATATTGAATGAGAATCTAACTGCCTTGCTCATTTGTAAGTCAGGAACTGGGTCTTTGATAGGAAGTGTTACGCCATTTTTAACTGACTGAATACCATCACAGTAGACATCTGTGATGCTCATAGTATTAAGGTCATCAACTATAAGAAGATCTGCATTATATCCAGGTGCTACAGCACCTACTTTATTTAAACCAAAGCACTGAGCAGCCTGATACGAAGCCATACGAATTGCTTTAATTGGGTTTACACCCTTCTTCACTGCAAGACGGATGATATGGTCAATATGACCTTCTTTAATCAAATCTGCAGGATGTCTGTCATCAGTACAAAGAAGAGCATGTCTACACCAAGGTTCCTCAAATATTGGCATTAAAGCATCGAGGTTCTTTGCTGCTGTTCCCTCTCTTATCATTATCCACTGACCTTTTGAGATTCTCTCTTTTGCCTCATCAGCAGATGTTGTCTCATGGTCTGAATAAATGCCGTATGAAACGTATTTATCAAGATCTTTTCCTGTGAGCAATGGAGCGTGTCCATCAATATGAAGACCTAATTCTCTACAGGATTTTACCTTTTCAATAACAGATTCATCGCCAAAGATAAGGCCTGGATAATTCATCATCTCAGCGAGACCTAATACTCTAGGATGTTTATAGAAAGGTGCTAAGTTTTCAGCATTAAGAATAGCACCAGACTCGTCAAAAGGTGTTGCTGGTACACATGAAGGCACCATAATATTAACGTGCATTGGGATGTTTTCACTCATCTCAAGCATATAAGCAATACCGTAAGAGCCACATACATTGGCAATCTCATGAGGGTCTGCAACAATACTTGTTGTACCATGTGGTAAGCACACACGAGCAAGTTCTGCTGGTGTGAGCATTGTACTCTCGATATGAATATGACCATCAATAAGGCCAGGACAGATGTATTTTCCAGAAATATTTATAACAGTATCAGCGTCAGAGTCATCGTACTCTCCTACCCCGATAATAATGCTGTCTTCTATCAAAACATTTTTCTTTTCAACTGAGTCAGTAAAGACATTTATAACGGAACCGTTCTTGAATAAGGTTTTCATAAGTCCTCCTATGAAAAGTAAACATATTTAATGAACACGAAAGATAAATATGTATAAATTTGACTATATAATTATAACATAAAAAAGGATATAATATACAAGCAAATAATATACAAGCAAATCATTTTGGAGGTTATGTTTTATGAAAATGGTTACTAACTATCCTTTCATTCTTGTTCACGGCATGCTCGGCTATGGACAGGATGACTTGGTAAACAAACTCGCACCTTATTATGGAATGCTTTCTGGTAACCTTCGTCAGTACTTAACTGACCAGGGTTTTGAAGTATATGATCCTTCTATCGGTAAGCTTTCAAGTGCATGGGACAGAGCTTGTGAGCTCTATGCTCAGCTTGTTGGTGGTACAGTAGACTACGGTATCGCTCACTCTCAGAAGTATGGTCATAAGCGTTTTGGTAGAACTTATGACAAGCCACTCTTCGAGGGTTGGGGTCCTGATAAGAAGATCAACCTTGTAGGTCACTCATTCGGTGGTGCTACAATTAGACTTCTTGCTACTCTCCTTGCAAAGGGAAGTGAAGCAGAAATCGCTGCTACACCAAAGGATGAGATCTCTGAGCTCTTCACTGGTGGTAAAGAAGATTGGGTATTTTCAATCACAGCTATTGCTTCAGTTCATGAGGGTACAACACTTATGTATGGTGCTCCAAAGGCTTGTGATAAGCTTGAGGACGTAACATATATGCTCTGCAACATCGCTGGCGACAACTTCCTTGGTAAGTTCTATGAGAGCCACATGGAGCAGTGGGATCTTATTGGTTGGGAAAACGGTAAGGTTGTAAACAGACCTTGGTCAAGACAGAAACAGCGCGCTGTTAAGGAGAGCCTTGATAACGTATGGTATGACTTAACACTCAAGGGTGCCAAAGAAGTAAATGAGACAATCGAATGTCTCCCTAATGTTTACTACTTCTCATGGCCATGCTGCAAGACATCTCAGTTATTCTTCTCTGAGAAGCCAAAGCACACACCACGTTTTACAATGTGTCCTCTCTTCCAGCCATTCTCACGTGTAATTGGTAGCTACTCTGTAAACGATATCAACGATATCCCTATCGATACACATTGGCTTGCAAACGATGGCGTTGTTCCAACTATTTCTGAGACATCTCCATTTGATGAGCCACACATGGATCTCCATGATCTCAAGGGTGAACCAAAGAAAGGTATGTGGTACATCTACGATGTATTCCCATGTGACCATCTTGGCATCATCGGTGGTTTCCTTCTTCCAACATCAGCATCTAAGATGCAGCCTTGGTATAGAAACCACTTCCGCATGATTAACCAGCTTAAGAAATAAGCAAAAACTAAGCCCACCGTTTGGTGGGCTTTTTCTATTTATACTCCAAGGATTCTTGCGGCTTTAAGAATAGCAACCTGTGTTTTTGAATCAGGTATCTTACCTGTCATAACTTCGTCTACAAGGTCCGAGAGAGGCACTTTCTTAACATTGAGTAATTCGTCATCATCGAGGTCTTGCTCGCCATAATGAAGGCCCTGAGCCAAGTACATTGTGATTCTCTCATCTGAATAAGCAGCAGCTGGATAAAACTCTCCAATATCTGTCCACTTATCAGCTGTAATACCTGTCTCTTCACGGAGTTCTCTCTTTGCGGCCTCTAGCCTATCCTCTGTCTTTGAATCAAGCTTACCCGCTGGAATTTCTGTTATTACCTCATCAAAAGGATAACGATACTGGCGTTCAACAATTGCTTCATTATTATCTGTTACAGGAATAATGCAAACAGCACCAATATGTCTAATCACTTCTCTTGTTGAAGTGCTTCCATTTGAGAGACTAATTTTATCTTTTACGACATGAAGAATAACACCATCAAATATCTCTTCGCTACTGAGTTGTTTCTCCCTTAAATACTCTTCATTATCCATTACTACTGTCCTTCCAAATTCCTAAGCCCGAAGCTTTTGCTCCGTCTTGTAGTCTATAAAACTCATCGGTATAACGAGTATTATTATGGTCGTTATAGACCTTTGCCATTCCATCTTTTAAGAGAAGACGTTGAATCATAGTTTCTCCATCTTCTAAATAGATATAAGCTAGCACTCGATCATACTTGTCTGTTCTCTTTTCATCATATTCAAGATAGACTTTTGAACCACTAGGTAAAAGGTTCTTTGTATAATCTGAAGCCTCTACACCCTCTTCAGTGTTGACTTTACCTGTATCCTCAGGAGCAACACTTTCAGGAGTATCGATGTTAGCAAAGCGAACTCTAGTTTTTTGACCATCAAGGTCAATTATTATGGTATCGCCATCAACTACACGCACAACGTCATACGGACCACAGAGCTCTATTTCAGGTTCTGTAGTCTGTTCTTTTGTTGTACTAGTTGTTTCGGCGTCTAAATAGTTTAGATTACATGCAGAAAAACTAAATAGGACGCAAGTTACCAAAAGTAGGCTTAGAAGTTTCTTCATATAGCATTTGACATCCTTCATTAATATCGTCCCAGGTCTCTTTAAAGTTTCGAGTATACCAAGGGTCGGCCACGTCTCTATCAAGTAAAAGACTTACCTTTCCGTCTGGGTCATCACAGATGTACGAGAGATTTCTAACATTGTAATGATCCATACAGATAATCATATCGTAATATTTATAATCTGCTTTTGTCATTTGGCGAGCATATTTGCCACTACAATCAATACCATTTTCATTCAAAATTTTCTGTACAGGAGGATATACAGGATTACCTATCTCCTCCCTGCTTGTTGCTGCAGAAGCGATCTCATAATCGGCTTCTTTACCGTTCTTTTTGACAATGTCTTTCATAACGAACTCAGCCATTGCGCTTCTGCAGATATTGCCGTGGCA